>NZ_CP025583.1:42500-364722 GCF_002865605.1 Paracoccus jeotgali | reverse complement strand
CTTGGCGCCGAAGAAATAGCGCACGCCCAGCCCGAACCCCTTGATGAAGTCCCACAGGAAGAAATACTTCGTCGCCCGCGCAAGATCGAAAGCCATGATCAGCGCTCCTGCAGACGTTCCGCGACAAAGCGGTCGAAAGCGGCGACCAGGGCCCGGATCTGGGCCTCGTCGCTGGTCGCCAGCGCGTGGTCGGCCAGGAAATGGGCGAACTCGGCCTTGTCGGTCTCGCTGGCGCGGGTCAGTGCGGTGGCAATGGTCTGTTCAGACATCGTTTCAACCTCCGATCACGGCGGCGCTTGCGGGCGCCAGTTGGTCCCAGCGCACCCAGAAGCCGCCAAGGACATCATAGCGGGCGAGGATCGCGACCAGCACCACCCAGCCCAGAGAGAGAGGCAGGAAAACCTTCCAGCCGATCCGCATCAACTGGTCGTAGCGATAGCGCGGCACCAGGGCCTTCACCATCGAGAACATCCAGAACCAGAACCACATCTTCAGCACCATCCACAGCGCGCCGTCGGGCAGGCCCGGGATCGGCGACAGCCAGCCGCCGAAGAACAGCAGCGAGATCAGCGCGCACATCAGGTAGATGGCGATATATTCGCCGGCCATGAACAGCAGATACGGGGTCGAGCCGTATTCGACCATGTGACCCGCGACCAGTTCCGATTCCGCCTCGGCCAGGTCGAAGGGCGGACGGTTGGTTTCCGCCAGCGCCGAGACGAAGAACAAGACCAGCATCGGCAGATGCGGCAGCCAATACCAGCTGAGAAGCCCTGCCCCCGACTGCGCATAGACGATCGCGCTGAGGTTCATCGAACCGGTGGACAGGATGATGCCGATGATGATCAGCCCCATCGACACCTCATACGAGATCATCTGCGAGGCCGACCGCAGCGACGCGAG
This sequence comes from Paracoccus jeotgali, assembly GCF_002865605.1. NCBI lineage: Bacteria > Pseudomonadati > Pseudomonadota > Alphaproteobacteria > Rhodobacterales > Paracoccaceae > Paracoccus > Paracoccus jeotgali. Next base: position 363,819 of record NZ_CP025583.1, on the reverse strand, counting down.
GAACGGGTATTTTGAGTTCGACGCCCACCCGCCCATGATCGTGCCATACACCTCGAGCGAGGAGACCGCGAAGATGAACAGGATCGCCACGTTCACATCCGCCATCACCCAGCCCGGCGCAAACGGCACCGCGACAAAGGCGATCAGCGCCAGCGTCATCGACAGGAATGGGGCGAGGAAGAAGACGAACTTGTCGGCGCCCGCAGGCACGACGACTTCTTTCAGCACATATTTCAGCGCATCGGCGAAGGTCTGCAGCAGCCCCCAGGGACCGACCACGTTCGGGCCGCGCCGCATCTGGACCGCAGCCCAGATCTTGCGGTCGCCATAGACCATGAACACCAGCGAGATCATCACGAAGGCGATGACCGCCAAGCCCTGCGCCAGCAGGATGATGGCGTGCCCCCAACCGGATGCCCAGAATTCAGCCATTCTCTGTCCCTTTCACAGGCCCACCTGCTGTCACGCGAGCGGGAATTCCGTGCGCCCTGCAGTCGCGCAGGGTCTGTTCTCGTTCCATGACCAGCAGGCCAGGGGGCGCGGTGCGCGACAAGGTGAAGATCGACTCCACCTGCCGTTTCCCCGCCGATTCGGTCGTGGTCGTGCGGATATGGCGGGCATACGGCGTCTTGCTGCCCTGCGACCACGCAGCCAATGTGCAGGTGGCATAGGCAAAGGCGGCGCTGTCGTCCACCCCCCGCGTCAAGCTGACCCGCACCGCGACCAGATCGCCCGCCGCCATCCCCGACCGCGTCGCGGGCTGCGTGCCGCCGCGGCGCACGGGTTCGCGCAGCAGGACGACGCTGCCGCCCAGAAACGCCTGGGGCGGGGTCGGGACGATGCGCGAGGGCAAGGCGGGGCGGCTGCGGCCGGCAAATTCTTCCAGCGCCGTTTCCTGCGCGCGCTTCGGGCGGGGCAGGTTCTCGGGCATGACCGAGCTGTCCTCGACGATGACATCGGAAAGCGCCAGCATGGCCCCGCCCTCATCGCCCAGCACCTCGCGGCCGCGCGCGGAATCAAGTCGGGTTCGTGTCACCGAGCCGTCGCTTTCCAGGATCATCAACTCGCCGCTTTTGGTCGACAGCCCGGCAAGGACCGAGGTGTCAGCCGTCGGGCCTTCCAGTTGCAGCGGCAGGGTCGCGGGCTTGGTCGGCGGCGGCTGGTGCAGCCCGCCATCGCCCGGACCGGCGCAGCCGGCCAGCACGGCCAGCGCCGTTGCTGCGGTCCTGCCGAGATGAGGCGAGCGCTGCATGGACTGTCCCTGCCTTGCCTGCCGCTATTCCGCCGCCACGGGCCGGGCCTGCGCCCGTGCCGCCGCCAGCGCCGACAACTCGCCCATCAGGGCCGAGGCCCGCGCGATCGGGTTCGTCAGGTAGAAATCCTTGATCGGATTGCGGAAATCGGCGCGGCCCAGATCGAAGCGTTCCAGCGGCTGCCATTCGTTCTCCGGCACCTGATCGATGCGCGCGAAATGCGGCACGACCTCGACCATGGCGCGGCGCAGCGCGGCCAGGCTGTCCCAAGGCAGCGTCTGGCCCAGCTCGGCCGACAGCGCCCGCAGGATCGCCCAGTTCTCCTTGGCGACGCCGGGGGCAAAGTTCGCGCGCATGGCCAGTTGCGGCCGGCCCTCGGTGTTCACGAACAGCCCGTTTTCCTCGGTATAGCAGGCGGCAGGCAGGATCAGATCGGCGCGATGCGCGCCCCGGTCGCCATGGCTGCCCTGATAGATCACGAAGGCACCCGGCGCGATGTCGACCTCGTCCGCGCCGAGGTTATAGACCACCTCGGCCCCGTCGATGGCGGCGTCCAGCCCGCCTTCGGTGACGCAGCCCAGATCCATCGCCCCCACCCGCGAGGCGGCGGTGTGCAGGACCAGCAGCTTGGAGTTGCTGTTTTCGCACAGGCGCATGGCATGGGCCAGAACCGCCGCGCCATCGGCCTCGCGCAGCGCGCCCTGCCCCACGATCACGATGGTCGGGCGGGCGCGGATGTCGTCGGTCATGTCCTGTGAGGACAGCGTTTCCAGCGCCGCGCGGTCGGTGCCGAGATGGGTGTAGTCATAGGTCAGATCGACCGCCTCGCCGATCAGGCTGATCTTGGCGCCGTGGGTCCACGCCTTGCGGATGCGGGCGTTCAGCACCGGCGCCTCGGTCCGGGGGTTGGTGCCGATCAGGTGGATCATGGCGGCGCCGTCGATTTCCTCGATCCGCGCCGTCCCGACATAGCCCGAGCGGTTGCCGGCCGGCAGGCGGGCGTTGTCGGTGCGGCACTCGACCTGCCCGCCCATGCCCTCGATCAGCTGCTTGAGGCTGAAGGCCGCCTCGGCCGGGGCCAGATCGCCGACCAGACCCACGACCTTGCGGCCCTGCATGGCGGCGGCGGCGGCGGCCAGCGCCTCGCCCCAGACCGCCGGGCGCAGCTTGCCGTTTTCGCGGATATAGGGCTTGTCGAGGCGCTGGCGGCGCAGCCCGTCCCAGATGAAGCGGGTCTTGTCGCTGATCCATTCCTCGTTCACGCCGTCATGGTTGCGGGGCAGGATCCGCATGACCTCGCGGCCCTTGGTGTCGATGCGGATGCTGCTGCCCAGCGCGTCCATCACGTCGATGGATTCGGTCTTGGTCAGTTCCCACGGGCGGGCGGTAAAGCTGTAGGGGCGGCTGACCAACGCGCCCACCGGGCACAGGTCGATGATGTTGCCCTGCAGGTTCGAATCGAGCGTCTGGTTCAGATAGGCGGTGATCTCGCTATCCTCGCCGCGCCCGGTCTGGCCCATCTGCGTGATGCCGGCGACCTCGGTGGTGAAGCGGACGCAGCGCGTGCACGAGATGCAGCGCGTCATGTGCGTCTCGACCAGCGGGCCGAGGTCCAGCTCCATCGCCGCGCGCTTGGGCTCGCGGTAGCGGCTGAAATCGACGCCGTAGGCCACCGCCTGATCCTGCAGGTCGCACTCGCCGCCCTGATCGCAGATCGGGCAATCGAGCGGGTGGTTGATCAGCAGAAACTCCATCACCCCCTCCCGGGCCTTCTTGACCATGGGCGAGTTCGTCAGGATCTCGGACGGCGCACCATCGGGACCGGGCCGCAGATCCTTGACCTGCATGGCGCAGGACGCCGCGGGTTTGGGCGGGCCGCCGACGACCTCGACCAGACACATGCGGCAGTTCCCGGCGATCGACAGACGCTCGTGATAGCAGAACCGCGGGATCTCGATCCCGGCCAGTTCGCAGGCCTGGATCAGGGTCAGGTTCGGATCGACCTCGATTGCCGTGCCGTCGATCTTGATTGTGCGCAGATCTGCCATGTTCAACGTCCTTACCTGGCCACCAGCAGAGATCCGGCGACCGACTTGCTTGCAATTTCATTCCGCCCGATGCGGCAGAAGGATTCGGCATCCCCCGCACGCGCCCCGTTGCGGGTCAGGTAGTCTTCCGCGACGGCATAGATGCGGGCGCGGTCCGGCTTGCTGTCCAGAAAGGCCTCGATCTCGGCCGCGGGATAGCCCTTCTGCTCGGCATAGCGCTTGAGCGCACGCGCCGCGCTCCACGCCGCGACCAGCCGCGCCTCGATCGAGGGGCATTCGCGCCGGATGCGGTCGGCCACGCGGGCGGCCACCAGCCGGTCGTTGATATAGCGTTCCTGCGCCAGCGGTTCGAGCGCGGCGGCAGGCGAGGCGAGGGTCAGCGCAAGGGTCAGCGCGGCGGCAAGCAGTTTCGGCATCTGGCGGTCCTTTCGGGCGGGTGACCCGGCAGGATAGTCGGAACGGCCGCCGACCGCATGACACGGATGCGTCATGGATAGGTGATCGACAGGCCCCTGCGCCATGCGACATCTGCGTCCATTGGCCGGCGCGGCCTTACGCGCGGGCAGCGCCAGCGGCGACATGGCCAGCGGCCTGTCCCCCTGATTTGCCCGGTCCTGCTGCATCGAACGCGTTCCTTCCTGTTCCGCCGTCGCGGGTTATTCCGCCGCCAGGGCGCCCAGACGCCCGGTCTTTTTCGCCTTCAGCCGATCCTCGATCTCGCCCCGGAAGTTGCGGATCAACCCCTGGATCGGCCATGCGGCCGCGTCGCCCAGCGCGCAGATGGTGTGGCCCTCGACCTGCTTGGTGACGTCCAGCAGCATGTCGATTTCCTCGACCTCGGCATCGCCGGTGACCAGTCGTTCCATGACCCGCATCATCCAGCCGGTGCCTTCGCGGCAGGGCGTGCACTGGCCGCAGCTTTCATGCTTGAAGAAGGCCGACAGCCGCCAGATCGCCTTGATGATGTCGGTGGACTGATCCATCACGATCATGCAGCCGGTGCCGAAGCTGGATTTCAGCTCTCGCATGCCGTCGTAATCCATGATCGCGGTTTCGCATTGCTCGGCGGTCAGAACCGGGCAGGATGCGCCGCCGGGGATCACGGCCTTGAGGTTGTCCCAGCCTCCGCGCACGCCGCCGCCGTGATGCTCGATCAACTCGCGCATGGTGATCGACATGCCTTCCTCGACCACGCAAGGGTTGTTGATGTGGCCGGTCAGGCCGAACAGCTTGGTGCCGGCATTGTTGGGGCGGCCGAAGCTGGCGAACCACTCGGCCCCGCGGCGCAGGATCTCCGGCACCACGGCGATGGATTCGACGTTGTTGACGGTGGTCGGGCAGCCATAGAGGCCCGCGCCCGCCGGGAAGGGCGGCTTCATCCGGGGCATGCCCTTCTTGCCTTCCAGCGATTCCAGCAGCGCGGTTTCCTCGCCGCAGATATAGGCCCCGGCCCCGTGGCTGAGGAACAGGTCGAAATCCCAGCCCGACTTGGCGGCATTGCGGCCCAGCAGCCCGGCGTCATAGCAGGCGTCGATGGCGGCCTGCAGGGATTCCCGCTCGCGCACATATTCGCCGCGCAGGTAGATGTAGCAGGTGTGGGCGTTCATCGCGAAGCCGGCGATCAGCGCGCCTTCGATCAGCGTGTGCGGATCGTGGCGCATGATCTCGCGGTCCTTGCAGGTCGCGGGTTCGGATTCGTCGGCGTTGATGACCAGATAAGACGGCCGGCCGTCGGACTCCTTTGGCATGAAGGACCATTTCAGCCCGGTCGGAAAGCCCGCGCCGCCCCGCCCGCGCAGGCCCGAGGCCTTGACCTGCTCGATGATCTTGTCGCGGCCGCGCGCGATCAGATCGCCGGTGCCATCCCAGCAGCCGCGCGCCATCGCACCCTTCAGGGAACGGTCGCCCATCCCGTAAAGGTTCGTGAAAATGCGGTCCTGATCCTTCAGCAGCATTGCGTCATCATCCTTTTTTGCCAGCAGGCGCCTTGCGCCGCCAGATACGCCAGGTCACCAGCAGCGACCAGACAAATCCACCCATCGCGGCCAGATCCGCGAGAAAGGCGTATTCCGCGGGCCAGCCAAAGCGGCGGCCAGCCCAGTTCGCGCCCAGCCACAGCACCGCGGTGCCGACCATGACCAGCGACACCAGCCGCAATTGGCGCGCGTCGCGGGCGGCGCGGTCGTCGGTCATGACGCGGGGCCACGGCCGGTGGCCAGCAGCGCGCGGGCCTGCGCCACCCATTCATCGCTGCGGATGCGTCCGCCCATGCGACCGATCAGCGCGGCGTGACGCTCGATCGCGTCCTCGTCCCAGCCGGCGATCTGCCACAGGCTGGTGACGCCGTGGTCGTTCAGCGTCTTCTCAAGTTGCGGGCCGATGCCCCTGATCTGCTTGAGATCGTGTTCATCCACCACAGCCCGCCGCGCGTCGGCGGCCGGGGTCGCGTGGTCATCGTCAGCTTCGGGCGGCGGGGTCACGACATCGGGATGCTGCGGCACGGCGGCGGTGGCGAGGTTGTCCTGCTCGCCCGCCTTGGCGCCACGGAACTGCCGCAGCCGGTCGCGGCCCCGGTTCGCCACCTCGACCGAGCGCGCGGCAAAGAGCGAGCCTGCATTGGCAAGCGCGTTCTCGGTCTGGAACAGCGGGCCGCTGTCGGGCGTCGGCCGGGCCAGCGCACGTTCCGGCCCCAGCACCTCGATGCTTTCGGCCGGGCCGCCGCGCCCGTCGCAGGCCAGCCAGACCAGCAAGCTGCCCAGGATCCAGAACACCAGCAGCCCCAGCAGGATGCCGCCCAGAAACAACCCGGCAAAGGCGTTGAACAGCCACACCAGCACCCCGGCGACGGCCGCCGCCACCCAGCAATTCCGAGAGCATTCCGTCTTGAGCATCTGTCTTCCCCGCCGTTTTCCGTGGCTAACCTAGTTGCTTGTTCCTTCCCGCGCCTCGAGCATCTCGCGCGCCTGCCGGACCCATTCATCCTGCGTCACGCGGCCGACATAGCCTTCCAGATGGCCATCGACCCAGGCGACCTCGGCCGCGTCCCAATGGGCGATCTGGTCGAAGTGATGGACCCCCAGCCCGTTCAGCAGCTCTTGCGCGGTGGCGTCCAGACCCTTGATGCGGGTCAGGTCGTCGCCCGCGCCGTCACGCGGCGCGTCCAGCGCGCGCGGAGGCCGCGCCTTCAGGATCTCGCCCGGATCGTCGTTCTGCGCGTCGGCGGGCACGTCGTCGGGGCCGGTGTCCTCGCCATCATCGGGGTTCTTTTCCGGGCTGCGGCGCCAGGGCGTCAGGATCGGCGCCTCGGTCCCGTCGATGCGCTTCAGCGTGTCGCCCAGTTCCAGCGCCAGCGTGACCGAGGCGTTATGCGCGGGCCCGGTGCCGACGAGGTCGGTCAGCGCCGTGGGCCCGCCCATCGCCTCGGACGAAAAGCGGCCATTCTGCGGGCCGGGCTGCGGCACCTGACCGGCGGCCATCTCGTCGATCAGCGCGGCCAGTCTCTCGGCCGTCAGATCCTCGTAGTAATCCTTGCCGATCTGGGCCATGGGCGCGTTGGCGCAGGCGCCCAGACATTCGACCTCTTCCCAGGAAAACTTGCCGTCGGAGGACAGCGTCAGCGGCGTCGGCGCGATCTTTTCGCGGCAGACCCGGATCAGATCCTCGGCGCCGCAGATCATGCAGGTGGTGGTGCCGCAGATCTGGATATTGGCGACGCTGCCGACCGGGGCCAGCTTGAACATGAAATAGAAGGTCGCGACCTCGAGCACGCGGATATAGGGCATGCCCAGCAGATCGGCGCAGTATTCAAGGGCCGGACGGCTGAGCCAGCCTTCCTGTTCATGGGCGCGCCACAGGATCGGGATGATCGCCGATTGCTGGCGGCCCTCGGGGAACTTGGTCATCTGCGCCCGCGCCCAGTCGAGGTTGGCGGGCGTGAACTCGAACGAGTCGGGCTGGATGGGGGACAGGCGGCGCAGCATCAGGCGACTCCGGCAGAAAGAAAGGCAGAAACCCGCTGCGTCGCCGCAGCCAGGTCGGATTTCGCGGCAGCGGGCATCAGCGGTCGACCTCGCCGAAGACGATGTCCAGCGTCGCGATGAAGGCCGGCACGTCGGACAGCATGTGCCCCTTGGCCATCCAGTCCATCGACTGCAGATGTGCAAAGCCGGGCGCGCGCAGCTTGGCGCGATACGGCTTGTTGGTGCCGTCGCCGACCAGATAGACGCCGAACTCGCCCTTGGGGGCCTCGACCGCGGCATAGACCTCGCCGGCGGGCACCTTGAAGCCCTCGGTATACAGCTTGAAGTGGTGGATCAGGCTTTCCATGTCAGTCTTCATCGCCATCCGCTTGGGCGGGGTCAGCTTGCCCCGCGCCAGGATGTCGCCGGGCGTCTGCCGCAGCTTCTGGCAGGCCTGCTGCATGATCTTGACCGATTCACGCATCTCTTCCATGCGGACCAGATAGCGGTCATAGCAGTCGCCATTCTTGCCGACCGGGATCTTGAAGTCATAGTCTTCATAGCCGTCATAGGGCTGCGACTTGCGCAGGTCCCAGGCCAGCCCCGAGCCGCGCAGCATGACGCCGCTATAGCCCCAGTTCAGCGCGTCCTGTTCATGCACGATGCCGATATCGACCAGCCGCTGCTTGACGATGCGGTTCTCGGTCAGCAGCGTGTGCAGGTCGTCGATCATGCGGGGGAAGGTCTCGCACCATTCCTCGATATCGTCGATCAGCTCGGGCGGCAGATCCTGATGCACCCCGCCGGGGCGGAAATAGGCCATGTGCAGACGCGCACCCGAGGCGCGCTCGCAGAACACCATCAGCTCTTCGCGGGCGGTAAAGCCCCAGACCGGCGGCGTCAGCGCGCCGATGTCCAGCATCCCCGTGGTCACGCCCAGCAGGTGGTTCAGCAACCGCCCGATCTCGGCATAGAGCACCCGGATGATCTGCGCGCGGGGCGGCGGCGCCACCCCGGTCAGCTTCTCGATCGCCAGACACCACGCATGTTCCTGGTTCTGCGGCGAGGAATAGTCGAGCCGGTCGAAATAGGGCAGGTTCTGCAGATAGGTGCGGCTTTCCATCAGCTTTTCGGTGCCGCGATGCAGCAGGCCGATATGCGGGTCCGCGCGTTCGACGATCTCGCCGTCCAGTTCCAGCACCAGCCGCAGCACGCCATGCGCCGCCGGGTGCTGGGGGCCGAAGTTCAGGTTGAAGTTGCGGATGTCCTGTTCGCCCGTCTGGGCGTCCACCGATCCGTCATCATAGCTGTTGATGCGAATATCGCCGTCCATTGGCCTACCCCTTTGCCGGACCGCGGCGCAGACACGCCCGGTCCCGAATTGCCTGCCCGCCGCGCATGTCGTCGCGGGCCGTCACTTGCCGGCCTCGTCGGTCTTTTCGTCACCGGGCAGCACGTATTTCGCGCCCTCCCACGGCGAGAGAAAGTCGAACTGGCGATATTCCTGCGTCAGCCGGACGGGCTCATAGACGACCCGCTTCAGCACCTCGTCATAGCGCACCTCGACATAGCCGGTGGTCGGGAAATCCTTGCGCAGCGGATGGCCGCGAAAGCCGTAATCGGTCAGGATGCGGCGCAGGTCGGGATGGCCCGAGAACAGGATCCCGAACATGTCGAAGACCTCGCGTTCATACCAGTTCGCGCCGGGGAAAAGCCCGGTGATCGAAGGCGCGAGTTCATCCTCGCGGATCGCGGCCTTCACCCGGATGCGCTGATTGCGATACATCGACAGCAGGTGATAAACGAGATCGAACCGCGCCGGGCGGTCGGGATAATCGACCGCCGTGATGTCGATCAGGGTCGAGAAGCGGCAGTTCATGTCCGACTGCAGGAACTCGATCAGTCGCACCAGCCCGGACAGCGAGACCGTCACCGTCAGCTCGCCATGGGCCAGCGAGGTTTCCTGCACGTCATCCTCGAAGCGCAGCGGGATCAGGTCGGCAAGGTCGGCCAGCGCGTCGATGTCGGGATACAGGGCCATGTGTTACCTCACCAACGTGCCGGTGCGCCGGATGCGACGCTGCAATTGCAGGATGCCGTATAGCAGCGCCTCGGCGGTGGGCGGGCAGCCGGGGACATAGATATCGACCGGGATCAGCCGGTCGCAGCCGCGCACCACGGAATAGCTGTAATGGTAATACCCGCCGCCATTGGCGCAGGACCCCATGCTGATGACATAGCGCGGCTCGGGCATCTGGTCATAGACCTTGCGCAGCGCCGGGGCCATCTTGTTGGTCACGGTGCCGGCCACGATCATCAGGTCCGACTGGCGCGGCGAGGCGCGCGGCGCGGTGCCGAAGCGTTCCAGATCGTAGCGCGGCATCGAGGTCTGCATCATCTCGATCGCGCAGCAGGCCAGACCGAAGGTCATCCAGTGCATCGAGCCGTTGCGCGCCCAGTTGATGATGTCCTCGGTCGTGGTCAGCAGAAAGCCCTTGTCCTGCAGCGTGTTCGACAGCTCGCGCACCTGCACGTCGCCATCGGCGCCGGCCGTGGTCGACAGCGCAGGCGTTCGCGGCGCGGCGCCGGGCAGGTCGCTGGTGGGACCGGGTTGACGGATCACGCCCATTCCAGCGCCCCCTTCTTCCATTCATAGGCAAAGCCCACGGTCAGCACGCCGAGGAACACGATCATCCCCCAGAAGGCCACATCCGACAGCCCTTGAAAGCTGACCGCCCAAGGGAACAGGAACGCCACCTCGAGGTCGAAGATGATGAACAGGATCGCCACCAGATAGAAGCGGACGTCGAACTTGGCGCGCGCATCGTCAAAGGGTTCGAACCCGCATTCATAGGCCGAGACCTTTTCGGGGTCTGGGTTGCGGATCGCGATCACCGCTGCGGCGGCCATCAGGATCAGCGCAAGCGCCGAGGCCATGGCAATGAACACCAGGATCGGCAGATATTCGGACAGAACATGGTCCACAGATGAGGCTCCCTTGTTCCGCGACCGACCGGCGGTCGCGTTTGGGTTGGGCTACGGCCCGTTTATCCCTGCCTCTGGATAGGGTCAACTCGGGCTGGCGCGATTCGGGCGCAGGCCAGTATGCGGCACCGCACCCGCCAGCGGCAAGCCGGGGCCGGTCCGGGGGCCGGTGCAGCACTGCACCGAACCGGGAAAAAGCGAACGCGCGCGGAACCTTGCGTCAGAATGCCGCGTTCCACCGCCATGATCGGCCCGCGCCCCGACGGTCACGACCGACCCAAGGCCGGGCCACGCCGTCGCGTTGCAAAATCTGAAGGGGCATTCCATGGGAATCATCATCGCAATCATCATCGGCGCCATTGCCGGCTGGCTGGCGGGCCAGATCGTCAAGGGTCACGGTCAGGGCCTGCTGGTCAACATCGTCGTCGGCATCGTCGGCGCGCTGATCGCGTCGCTTCTGTTTCCCGCGTTGGGGATGGGCGGCGGCCAGGGCACGAACATCATCGGCTCGATCCTGTACGCCACCATCGGCGCGGTGATCCTGCTGGTGCTTCTGGGGCTGGTCACCCGGTCGCGCTGACCCGCCCGCCGCTGATCCGGCTGCCGCCCGACGGGCCGCGTCTGATCCGCGCAAACAAGTGAACGATCAACACCATGCCTCCCGCAACACCGCTTGCGGGAGGCATTTTTTCGGGACATCCTGCCTGCCATGCCCAGACCCGCCCCCTCGTCCGCCAAGCCCGCCGCGACCCTGAACGGCGCCACGCCCTCGACATTCGCGCCCTTCCGCCACTCGGCCTTTCGAGTGTTGTGGAGCGCGACCATCGTCAGCAATTTCGGCGGGCTGGTGCAGGCGGTGGCGGCGGCTTGGCTGATGACGCAGCTGACCACCAACGCGACGCTGATCGCGCTGGTGCAGGCGTCGAACACCCTGCCGATCATGCTGTTCGCGCTGGTGTCGGGGGCCCTGGCCGACATCTTCGACCGGCGCCAGATCATGATGGCGGCGATCCTGTTCATGGCCGCCATGTCTGCGGTTCTGGCCGGGATGGCGTATTTCGGCGCGATCACGCCCTGGTCGCTGCTGGCGATGACCTTCCTGATCGGAATGGGTCAGGCGCTGTACAATCCGCCCTGGCAGGCCAGCATGGGCGATCTGGTGCCGCGTGAAGATCTGCCGCAGGCGGTGACGCTGAATTCGGTCGGGTTCAACCTGATGCGCTCGGTCGGGCCGGCGGCGGGCGGTCTGATCGTGGCCGCGGCCGGCGCGGCGGTGGGTTTTCTCGTCAACGCGGTCAGCTATATCCCGCTGGTCTTCGCCATGGCGCGGTGGCGGCCCGACTATCCCCCCCGCACCGCCGCGCGAGAGCCCTTCGTCTCGGCCGTGGGCGCCGGGCTGCGCTATGTCGCGCTGTCGCCCCATCTGGTGCGGGTCCTGGTCCGGGCGGGGGCTTTCGGCGTGTCCGGCACCGCTGTCATGGCGCTGCTGCCGCTGGTGGCGAAATCCCACCCCGAGGGCGGGTCGCTGCTGTTCGGCCTGCTGCTGGGCTTCTTCGGGCTGGGTGCGATTCTGGGTGCGTTGACCAATGCCCGCATCCGGGCGCGGCTGTCGAACGAGGCGATCCTGCGCCTCGGGATGATCCAGTTCGCCGTGGCGACCGCCGTGCTGGGTTACAGCGACACGGTCTGGGTTCAGGCGCTGGCGCTGTTTCCGGCGGGGATGTCCTGGGTCATCGTGCTGTCGCTGTTCAACGTCGCCGTGCAGCTTTCGACGCCGCGCTGGGTCGTGGCGCGGGCACTGGCGCTGTATCAGACGGTCGCCTTCGGCGGCATGGCGGCCGGGGCGTGGCTGTGGGGCGCACTGGCGCAGGCCTACGGGTTCGAGGATGCGCTGATCATGGCCGCGGTCGGGTTGCTGGCGGCCGCAGCACTGGGGATTCCCCTGCGCATGCCAGAGTTCAGCCAGTCCGACCTGTCACCCGCCAACCGCTTCCGAGAGCCGGTTCTGGGTCTCGACCTGCGCGGGCGGTCGGGGCCGATCATGGTCATGGTCGATTATCACATCGCCCCCGAGGACACCGAAGAGTTCCTGTCCCTGATGGTCCAACGCCGCGACATCCGCCGCCGCGACGGCGCGCGGGCCTGGGTGCTGCTGCGCGATCTCGAGATGCCGGATCACTGGTCGGAAAGCTATCACATCGCCACCTGGGACGACTATATCCGCCACAACACAAGGCGGACGGTGGTCGATACCGATGTGACGCAGGCGCTGCACGCGCTGCACAAGGGACCGGGCGAGCCGACCGTCCACCGCATGATCGAGCGGCACAACGCCTCGGCCCATGCCGACGTGCCCCTGCGCGGCAAGCTCGACGTGTAAACTGATGGCCCACTCGCGCCGCAGCCGCAATCGTCGCCGGTCTGGCAACCGGGCGATGGATGCGCGGTCGGACATGGGGCCTGACGATGCGCGGGCGGGGGAGGTAGCGCCGCCCGCTCTGCCATGGTCAGAGCCAGAAGCAATTGCTCGGTCCGGCGCTTACACGTCCGATCCGGTCCCTCGCCGCTCGGCCTCACCGCGATCCACGCCCGCCGACGCCGAATCCCGCGATGGCACAGATGCGGCGCTTCCCCACTGGACTCGAACGAAGTCGCTCCAATCCAATGCCGCGCCGCCCAACCCTGACGATGCAATCCAGCCTCACACGGATGCCGGCGACGCGGACCCCACCATCCCGCTCTGCCCCTTATGCGACCGGCCGATCCCGCACGGCGTGCCGCAAAGCCGGCATCACCTGATACCCAAGCTGCGGGGCGGCAAGGGCGGGCCGGTGATCCTGATCCACCACGCCTGCCACAAGGCGATCCACAAGGCGCTGAGCGAGACCGAACTCGCCCGCCACTACAACACCCCCGCCGCCCTGCGCGCCCATCCGACGCTGGCGCGCTTCTTCGCCTGGGTCGGCAAGCGCCCGCCTGAATGGAACGGGCGTGCCCGTTGATCGAGGACGTGACCTGTCGCCAGTGAGGAAGCAGAAGCCATCGCAGGCGTCGCGCGGGCCGCGCGAACCCGCACCCGCCGTTGGGGTCGCACAGCGCCCTAAAGATCAGACCCTCACGCCCCGTCGAACTCGCACAGCGCCGTCACCGGGATGCCCGTCCGCTCCAGCCGCTTGCGGCCGCCCAGTTCAGGCAGATCGATGACGAAGGCGCAGCCCACCACCTCGGCCCCCAATCGGCGGCACAGCTTGACGCTGGCCTCGGCGGTGCCGCCGGTGGCCAGCAGGTCGTCGACGATCAGCACCTTGTCGCCGGGCTTCAGCGCGTCGTCATGGATCTCCATCACCGCCTCGCCATATTCCAGCGTATACGCCTCGGAGATCACCGCGCCGGGCAGCTTGCCCTTTTTGCGGATCGGCACGAACCCGGTCGAGAGCTGGTGCGCCACCGCGCCGCCCAGAATGAACCCCCGCGCCTCGAGACCCACCACCTTGTCGATGCGCTGCCCGGTATGGTCGTGCAGGATCTGGTCGACCGCCATGCGAAAGCCGCGCGCATCGGCGAACAGCGTGGTCACGTCGCGGAACAGGATGCCCTCATGCGGGAAGTCGTGGATGGTGCGGATATAGTCGCGGACAGTGCGGGCGGTCATTCGGGACGCTCCATTTCGAACAGCTCATGGACGGCGGCGTAATCGCGATAGCCCATCCGCGCAAGCCAGCCCGCCGCGCGCAGATCGAACCGCCCGTCCAGCACGCAATCGTCGCGCAGGTGAACGCCGACCACGACGCCCAGCACCAGCCAGTTCGACGGCCCCGCCAGCCGCAGGATGCGCGTCATCCGACATTCCAGCGCGGCGGGCGCTTCGGCCACGCGCGGGCAGTCGATGGTCCGACACTCGGCCATGGCGATGCCGCAGGCCTCGAACTCGCTGACGCCTGCGGGCATCGGCGCGCTCGAGGCGTTGACCGCCTCGGCCTGCGCGGCAGAGGGGATGTTGACGCAGAACACCCCGCTTTGCGCGATCTGGGCGACGCTGTCCTTGGTGCCGTTGCGGTCGGGCTTGGCCGAGACGGACGAGAACATCACCTGCGGCGGTGCATAGGCGATGGCGTTGAAGAAGCTGTAGGGGCCAAGATTGTCGCCCGCCTCGCCCCGGCTCGAGATCCAGCCGATGGGGCGCGGGGCGATGATGGCGTTCAGCGGGTTATGCGGCAGGCCGTGGCCGGCTTCGGGTCGGTAGAACATGGGGCCTCCTGTCGGGGCTGCATCGTGCAATCCTGCGCCGCCGGCGTCCACCGGATTCTTGCAACCTGCGCCCGACATGCTAGGCAGCGGCGCGAACCGGCAGTCAACAGGGCAGGAACCGCGGATGGAGCTTTGCGAGGAACGGCCCAGCGACTGGCACGAGGTCGAAGCGCTGATGGACCTGTGCTTTGCCCCCGGCCGCACCGCGCTGTCGTCCTATCGCCTGCGCGAGGATGTCGAGCCGGTGGCCGATCTGTGCCTGCTGCTGCGGCAGGGCGGCACGCTGCGCGCCGCGATCCGCTATTGGCCGGTGCGGGTGGGCGGGCGGCCAGCGCTGCTGCTGGGGCCGGTGGCGGTCCACCCGACCGCGCAGGGCGAGGGGCTGGGCGGCTTGCTGATGCGCGAAAGCCTGGCGCGGGCGCGCGCGCTTGGCTGGCAGCGGGTGATGCTGGTGGGCGATGCGCCCTATTACTCGCGCTTTGGCTTTGCCCGGCTGGACGGGGTCGAGATGCCGCCGCCGACCAACCCTGACCGGGTGCTGGGGCTGGAACTTGTGCCGGGGGCATGGGTTGACGTGACAGGTCAGGTGACGCGGGCGCCGGGCATTGCGACAGCGCCCCCTGCGGACCCCGAGCCCGGACCGGCCTGCACGGAAATAGACCCCGGCGAGGGTTCAGCAAAGGAAACGCCCCATGGCCAAGCCTGACGGCACCGAGACACAGTCCCAGATCGTCCTGCCCCCGATCACCGACGACTCGATCCTGCGCGAGATCGACCGCCTCGCCCGGCGCTATGTCGAGGCCCGCGGCCTGGGGATGGAGATTCTGGACCGGATCGGCGGCGGCGGCGAGCAGCTGGTGCAAAAGCTGCCCTCATACCTGCGCAAGCCGATCGAGCGCGCGGTGGCGGGCGCCATGCGGCGGACGTTCAAGCTCGCCTCGGCCTCGCGCGGGGCGGTGCGCGACCGGGGCGACTGGTTCAACCGGCTGGGCACGACGGCGGTCGGTGCGGTGGGCGGTGCGGCCGGGCTGACCGGCGCGCTGATCGAACTGCCGCTGACGGTCACGATCCTGCTGCGCGCCATCCTCGAAATCGCCGAGGAACACGGGCTGGACACCAACAGCGAGGAAATCCAGACCGAGGCGCTGCGCATCTTTGCCAGCGGCGGGCCGCTGACCGATGACGACGGCACCGACACCGCCTTTGTCGCGGCGCGGCTGGCGGTGGGCGGGCGCGCGCTGCAGACGCTGATCTCGCGCTTTGCGCCGCAGGTAGCGTCGCGGATGCTGGCCAAGGTCGGCGCGCAATCGGTGCCGGTGCTGGGCGCGGTGGCGGGCGCCTCGATCAACTACACCTTCGCGCGCTATTATCAGGAACTCGCCCGCGTCCAGTTCGGCATGATCCGGCTGGCGCACGAAACAGGCCTGCCGCGCGAGGCGCTGACCGAGCGGCTGATCACCCGCATCCGCAGTCTGGAACAGAAAGCCCGCGACCGCAGCGGCGCCTAGCCTTCGGCCTGCGCGTCCAGCCGCAGCACCGGCGAGGGCACGGTCAGGTCGTCGATGGCCAGCGGCCCCGCCGGACGGGCCAGCCGGGGCCGCGTGACCCAATGCAGCCGCTCTTGCGCGCGGGTGATGGCGACATAGGTCAGCCGCTTCCACAGCGCGATGCCGGATTCGCTCCGCCCCGACCACGCGGCGGCCGAGATGTCGGGCGCAAAGACCTGCACATCCGGCCACTGGCTGCCCTGCGCCTTGTGGATGGTGACGGCGGCGCCGTGCAGGAAACTCGCGCCCATATTGGCGGCGAAGGGGATAAAGGGCTCTTCCTCGTCCGGGGTCTCGATCTTGACGATCGAGGCGGCGGACAGGCGCGGCTCTTCGGCGCCGATGACATGCAGGCGCGAGAAGCCGGGCTTTTTCCCCGGCCCCAGATAGACCACCTGCGCGCCCTTGATCAGCCCCCGCGCCTCGAGGTCGATGCGCTTGTTGCGGTGCTTCAGCGGCAGTTCCAGCCCGTCGCAGATCAGCGGCTCACCCGGCAAAAGCTGGTCGGCGGGGGCGCCGAAGGCGGCGCGAAAGGCGGTGATCAGGCGGATGCGGGTGGCGTTGCGCCAGACCAGCACCGGGCTGCGCGCCATCAGGTCGGATTCCACCCGCTCGGCCCAGATGACGCGGGGATCGGCCTCGGCCGCCTGCCGGACCATCCGTTCGAACCCGGCGAAATCCAGCGCGTCGTCGCCAAGGGCGTGGGCGAGGTCCAGAATCGGGCTGTCGCCGGCCTGCCGGTGGACGCGGCTCAGCACCAGCTTTTGCGGGGCGGCAAGGCGGTCGAAGACCATCTCTCCCGACAGCCCGACCGGGGCAAGCTGGGCCGGGTCGCCGAACAGGATCAGCACCGGAAAGATCTCACGCAGGTCCTCGAACTGACGCTCGTCCAGCATCGAGGATTCGTCGATCAGCCCGATATCCAGCCCATCCTCGCGCCGCTTCCAGCCGCGGATGAAGTCCGAGCCGCGCAGCCCCGCCGCCGCCAGCGCGCCGGGGATCGAGGCGTGCAGGTCATAGAAGGCCCGCGCCCGGTCGAGGGCGGCATCGCTTAGCCCCTCGATGCTGGGACGCTCGCCCGCGCCGGTCAGCCAATCGGCGATGCGTTCATATTCCGGGTCATACATCGGCGTATAGAGGATGCGGTGGATCGTCGTCGCCGGCACGCCCCGCATCCGCAGCACGAAGGCGGCCTTGTTGGTCGGCGCCAGCACCGCGACCGTGCGCCGGTCCTTGCGCTTGCGGCCCTCGTAATCGCCGCTGATCAGATCGACGCCAGCCGCGCGAATGGCCTTGGTCAGTTCGGCCAGAATCATGGTCTTGCCCGACCCGGCCTTGCCGATCACCGCCATGACGCGACCCTTGCCGGGCTTGGGCGGGGCAATTTCCTCGGACAGCAGATCGACCCCCGCCTCGGACAGCAGCGCCGACAGGGAGTCCCAGGCGTCGGCCTGATCCGGGGAAAGCATGGGCAGGGTCATGGCGGATGCCTAGCGCCTGACGCGCCGAAAGGGAAGCGGCGCGAGCGGGTGCGGGGTCGCGTGCGCGAGTGTCGGGGTGGTAAAGCGGCGATCTGGCGCGGCTTCGGGCTGTGGGGGGCTTAGGCTAGTCGCCAAAGGTTCAATCGCTGCCGCGCATGATGCGACCCTGAACCGGACGACGCCCCATCCGCGACGTCAGCGCCAGCCGCGCTGCGGCGCCCTACCCATGCCACGCCGCCACCGTCTTCAGGGTCGAGAAGCCATACAGCGCCTCGAACCCCTTTTCGCGGCCATGCCCGGATTTGCCGGTGCCGCCGAAGGGCAGCTCGACCCCGCCGCCGGCGCCGTAATTGTTCAGAAACACCTGCCCCGCCCGCAGCCCGCGCGACAGCCGCAACGCGCGGGGCCCGTCCTGCGTCCACACCCCCGCGACCAGCCCGTAATCCGTACCGTTGGCGATGCGAAGGGCATCGGCCTCATCCTCGAAGGGGATGACGATCTGCACGGGGCCGAAGATCTCTTCTTGCGCCAGCCGGTGATCGGCGGGACCGACCAGCAGATGCGGCGCCACGTAATGCCCGCCCTCGGGCGCGTCGGGGACGATCTCGCCCGTGGCGGCGATCTGCAGGTCGCGGGCAAGGTCCAGATACCCCGTCACCACCTGCTTCTGCCGAGCCGAGATCAGCGGCCCCAGCGACAGGTCGCGCAGCGCCGGACCGGCGCGCAGCCCGCGATAGGCCTCGGCCATGCGCGCCAGCACCCGGTCAAGGCAGCTTGCCTGCACCAGGATCCGCGACGCGGCCGAACAGGTCTGCCCGGCGTTCTGGATACCCGCATTGACCAGAAACGGCAGCGCCCGGTCCAGATCGGCGTCATCAAAGACGATCTGCGGGGATTTCCCGCCCAGTTCCAGCGTCACGGGCACCACGTTGCGCCCCGCCGCCTGCTGGATCAGCGCCCCGACCCCGACCGAGCCGGTAAAGCTGACATGCTGCACGCCGGGATGGCCCGCCAGCGCGGCCCCGGCCTCGGCGCCGAGACCCGGCACCACGTTCAGCGCCCCCGCCGGCAGCCCGGCGTCGTTCGCGATCCGCGCGAAGGCGAGCGCGGTCAGACTGGCATCCTCGGCCGGTTTCAGGACGCAGGCATTTCCCATCGCCAGCGCCGCCCCGACCGAGCGGCCGATGATCTGCATCGGATAGTTCCAGGGCACGATATGGCCGGTCACGCCATGCGGCTCGCGCAGGGTCCAGACGCTGTAGCCCTGCTGATAGGGGATGGTCTCGCCCATGATCTTGTCGGCGGCACCGCCGTAGAATTCCAGATAGCGCGCCAGCGCCAGCGCATCGGCGCGGGCCTGCGACAGCGGCTTGCCGACATCGCGCGCCTCGATGCGGGCGAGGTCATCCGCCCGCGCCGCGACCTGCTGACCGATGCGGGTCAGGATGCGCCCGCGCTCGGTCGCGGTCAGCCGGCCCCATTCGCCATCCCGCGCGGCCTGCGCCGCCGCCACCGCCTCGTCGATATCCGCGGGCGTGCCACGCGCGATCTCGGCGAAGCTCTCGCCGGTCGAGGGGTCGCTGACCGCCAGCCGCTCGGCCGCCGGACGCCAGGTGCCGCCAATCAGGATCTCGCTGGGGTCGAACCACAATTCGCTCACGTCACGCTCCATTCCTCGGGGATTTCGGGCATTGCCTGCATCAATCGCTGCGTCGTCGGGTGCTGGGGCGCGTCCATCACCTGCGCGGTCGGGCCGGTCTCGACGATGCGGCCGCGATCCATGACCAGCACCCGGTCGGTGACGCCACGGACCACGCCCAGATCGTGGCTGATGAACAGATAGGCCATGCCGTGACTGCGCCGCAGTCCGGCCAGCAGGTCCAGAACCTGCGCGCGGACGCGGACATCCAGCGCGCTGACCGCCTCGTCCAGCACGATCAGCCGGGGCCGGATGATCAGCGCACGGGCGATGGCGAGGCGCTGGCGCTGGCCGCCGGAAAACTCGTGGATGAAGCGGCGCCCGGCATCGGCTTCGATCCCCACCTCGGTCAGGGCCTGCGCGACGCGGTCGCGCCAGTCGGGCGGACGGCCGGTCAGGTGAAACGGCTCGGCCAGCAGGCGGTCGACACGCCAGCGCGGATCGAAACTGCCAAAGGGGTCCTGAAACACCACCTGAACCTTGGCCCGCAGCGCCCCGTTCATCGCTCGCCCGGGCAGGACCGGCTGGCCGTCCAGCAGGATCTGACCATGCTGCAAACCTTCCAGCCCCAGGATCGCGCGGGTCAGCGTCGACTTTCCGCAGCCGGATTCACCGACCAGACCGACCGACTCGCCCGCGCCGATCTGCAGGCTGACATGGTCCACCGCACGCAGCAGCGGATAGGGCGCAAAGAAGCTGGGCCGGGCCAGCGCATAGTCGCGCACCGCGTCCTGCACCGACAGGATCGGCTGCGGCCCGGCCGCGACCGGCACCGGGTCGGGCGCGTGACGCGAGGCGGCGAACAGCGCGCGGGTATAGGGGTGGCTCTGGCGGCGAAACAGCGCCTCGGTCGGGCCTTCCTCGACAATCTCGCCATGCTTCATCACCGCGACGTCATCGGCGGTGCCGGCGACGACGGCCAGATCATGGGTGATCAGCAGCAGGGACATGCCCTCATCCCGGACCAGATCGCGCAGCAGGTCCAGGATCTGCGCCTGCGTGGTCACGTCCAGCGCGGTCGTGGGTTCATCCGCGATCAGCAGATCCGGCGCCTCGGCGATGGCCAGCGCGATCGCCACCCGCTGCCGCTGCCCGCCCGAGAGCTGGTGCGGATAAAGCGTCAGCGGAAAGCGCGGCGCGGGCAGCCCGACCCGGTCCAGCCGCGCACGGGCACGGGCCAGCGCCTGCTGGCGCGGCAGGCGCTGATGGATGCGCAGCACCTCGGCCACCTGATCGCCGATATTCATCAGCGGGTTCAGCGCGGTCATCGGTTCCTGAAAGATCATCCCGATCCGCCGCCCGCGAATGGCGCAAAGCTGATCCTCGGTCATCGTCAGCAGGTTCTGCCCGTCCAGCATGACCTGCCCATCGGCCTGCCCACCCTGCGGCAGCAGCCCCATGATCGCCAGCGCCGTCATCGACTTGCCCGAGCCGGATTCGCCCACCAGCCCCATGATCCGCCCCGGCGCCAGCGTCATGGCGACGTCGCGCAGCACCGGCCGGTCGTGGATGCGGACGGTCAGATCGCTGATGCTAATCATGCCCGCATCACCTTCAGCCGCGGGTCCAGCAGATCGCGCAAACCATCCCCCAGCAGGTTCAGCCCCAGCACGGTGGCCAGGATGCACAGCCCCGGAATGATGGCGACATGGGGGGCGAGGGTGACAAAGGTCTGCGCCTCGGCCAGCATCCGCCCCCAGCTCGGCAGCGGCGGCTGCGCGCCGAGACCCACATAGCTCAGCCCCGCTTCGGCCAAGATGCCGAGGCTGAACTGGATGGTGCCCTGCACGATCAGCAGGTTGGCGATGTTGGGCAGCACATGCTCGACACTGATCCGGGCGCGGGACTTGCCGGCCACCTGCGCGGCGCGGATGTAATCGAGCGTCCAGATCGGCAGCGCACCGCCCCGCGTGACGCGGGCAAAGACCGGGATGTTGAAAATGCCGATGGCGATGATCGCGTTGATCGCGCCCGGCCCGAAGGCGGCGGTGATCAGGATCGCGATGACCAGCGCCGGAAAGGCAAAGATGACGTCATTGCCGCGCATGATGACCTCGTCCAGCCAGCCGCCGCGTGCGGCCGCCGCGGTCAGCCCCAGCGGCACCCCGGCGCCCATGCCGATCCCCACCGCGACCAGCGCCACCGCCAGCGAGGTCCGCGCGCCGACCATGACCATCGACAGGATGTCGCGGCCGAAATGATCCGTCCCCAGCCAATGGCGGACCGAGGGCGGTTGCAGCTTGCTGGCAATCGCCATCTGCCCGGTGTCATAGGGCGTCCACAGGAAGGACAGCACCGCCGCTGTCAGCGCGGTTCCGGCCAGAACCGCCCCGAGGATCAGCGTCCACCTCATGCGCGGCGCAGCCTTGGATCGACCAGCGCATAGGCCAGATCGACCAGAAAGGTGACTAGGATCACCGCCGCCACCAGCACCAGCACCGCTGACTGCACCACGATCAGGTCGCGCTGCGTGATCGCCTGAAAGATCATCCGCCCCAGCCCCGGCAGGTAGAACACGTTCTCGATGATGATCGCCCCGGCCATGAGAAAGGAAAACTGCATCCCCAGGATTGTCAGAACCGGGATCAGCGCGTTGCGCAGCGCGTGGCGGCGCAGGGTCTGGCCCCGGCTCAGCCCCTTGGCCCGCGCGGTGCGGATATAGTCCTGATCCAGCGTCTCGATCAGGGCCGAGCGCAAGACCCGCGCCAGAATCGCCGCCTGCGGCAGGGCCAGCGCAATCGCCGGCAGGGCCAGCGCCCGCAGCGCCGCCACCGGATCGTCCCAGCCGCCAAAGCCGCCCGCCGGCAGCCAGCGCAGCCGGACCGCGAACAGCAGGACCAGCAGCATGGCGAACCAGAAATTCGGCAGGGCAATGCCGATCTGCGTCAGCCCCATCACCACCCCGTCGCCCGGCCGCCCGCGCCGCGAGGCCGCGAACATGCCGACCGGCAGCGCGATCACCACCGCCAGCGCCAGCGCCAGCCCCGCCAGCGGCAGCGAGACCCGCATCCGGTCGACGATCATCGCCGTGACGGGGGTCTTGTAGGTAAAGCTGTGGCCCAGGTCGCCGGTCAGCACCCCGCCCAGCCAATGCGCGTAACGCCAGGGCAGCGACTGATCCAGCCCAAGCTGCTGACGCAGCGCGGCCAGCGTTTCGGGCTGCGCGCCGGTGCCCAGCATGAAGGTCGCGGGATCACCCGGCACCATCTCGACCAGCAGAAAGATCGCGACCGAGGCGACGCCCAGGCTGACCAGCAGGGAAAACAGGCGACGGACGGCAAAACGCAGCATGATCCGGACGCTAGGCGGCGCGGGCGGCGGGGGCAAGGGGGCTGAATCGCGCCCTCACCCCAGAACCGCGCCGGGGTTCATGATGCCAAGAGGGTCGAGCGCCGCCTTGACCGCCCGCATCGCCGCCAGCCGCGCCGGATCGGCCCAACGCGCCAGATCCGCGACCTTGAGCCGCCCGATCCCATGCTCGGCCGAAAACGACCCGCCGCGCGAAACCGCAAGCTGATGCACCAGCCGCTGGATATCCGCGCGCAGCCCCTCATATTCGGCGCGGGTGCGGCCGGGGGCGGGAAAGACGTTGTAATGCAAATTGCCGTCGCCCAGATGCCCGAAGCAGTTGATCCGCATGTCACCGATCGCGGCCAGCATTCCGCCCGCCTCGGCAATGAATCCCGGCACCTCGGATAGCGGCAGCGAGATGTCATGGCTGGAAATGGACCCCACCCGGCGATTGCCCTCGGGGATCTCCTCGCGCAGGCGCCAGAACTCGGCCGCCTGCTGGCCCGACTGCGCGATCAGCCCGTCCAGCACCAGCCCGGCCTCGGCCGCATCGCTGAACAGACGCTCCAGCGCCAGATCGGGGCTCAGACCGGCGGGCAGGCCGATCTCGATCAGCACCATCCAGTCGGGCGGCGCAGCAAAGGACTGACGCAGCTCGGGCATCGTCTCGGACAGAAACCGCAGCCCCTGCCCCGAGATCAGCTCAAAGGCCGAGACGCTGTCGCCCAACTGCGCCCCCGCCAGCGCCAGCAGCGACAGCGCCGCCTGCGGGTCCGGCACCACCATCAGCGCGACGCCGGTCCCCACCGGCGGCGGCACCAGACGCAGGCTGGCGGCGGTGATGATCCCCAGCGTCCCTTCGGCCCCGATCAGCAGGTCGCGCAGATCATAGCCGGTGTTGTCTTTGCGCAGCCGCTTCAGGTCGCGCATGATCGAGCCATCGGGCAGCACCGCCTCGATCCCCAGACACAGCGCCCGCGCCGTCCCCCAGCGCAGCGCATTGACCCCGCCCGCATTGGTCGCCAGCACGCCCCCGATCTGCGCCGAGCCTTGCGAGGCCAGCGACAGCGGAAACATCCGCCCGGCCCCGACCGCCGCCTCGCGCACCGATTGCAGGCTGGCTCCGGCCTCGGCGATCAGCACGTTTTCCGCCGGATATACCTGCCGGATCGCCGCCATCCGCTCCAGCGACAGGATCAGCGGCGCGGGGCCTACGGGCATCACCTGCCCGCCAACCAGCCCGGTCCCGCCGCCGCGCGGTACGATCCCGACCCGCGCCTCGGCACAGGCGCGGACAATGGCCGCGACCTCCTCGACAGTCCGCGGCGCGGCCAGCAACCCAGCCTGTCCCTGATAGCGTCCGCGCGGCTCGTCCAGATGCCGGGGCGCCACCTCGCGCAGCACCCCGTCGGGCAGGCGGGCGGCGAGTTCCGGCCCGGCCGGGTTCAGCGCTTCTTCTTTGCCCAAATACTCATTCATGCCACATCGGTCCTGCCCCGCCGGTCGTGGCGCAGATTGGCATACAGAACATGCGTCCGCCACCGCCCGTTGATCTGCAGAAACCCCTGCGCGACGCCCTCATACTTGAACCCCGACCGTTCCAGCACGCCGCGAGAGGCGGCGTTGTCAGGCAGGCAGGCGGCCTCGATCCGCGACAGGTCCAGCTTGCCGAAGGCGTGGCGGACGACCGCCGCCAGTGCCTCGGACATATAGCCTTGGCGGGCAAAGCGGGCGCCGATCCAATAGCCCACGGTCGCCATCTGCGCCGGGCCGCGCCTGATATTGTCCAGCGTGATCGCGCCCAACAACGCGCCATCGACGCTGCGCTCCATGAACAACGGGATCGCGGTGCCGGCGCGGCTGGCGCGTTGCGCCCAATAGACCCGCGTGGTGAAGGCCTTGCGGGTCAGGTGGTCGGGCGCCCAGACCGGCTCCCACGGGGTCAGGAAATCGCGGCTTTCCTGCCGCAGCGAGGTCCAGCCGTTGAAATCCGCGTGCTGCGGTAATCGCAGCGCCATCCGTTCCGTTTCCAGGCGGAGCGTCCGGCGCCGAGAGAACATCAGGCAGCCAGCCTTTCGACCAGCCGGTCCAGCGCCGGTGCCTTTTCGACCGGGCCATACAGCGCCATCGCCGGACGCCGCGACAGCAGCCCCTCGGCATAGCGCGACAGATCGGCGCGGGTGACGGCCGCCAGCCGCTCGGCGGTCTCGGCGGGTTCGGGCACGCGGCCCCAGATCGCCAGCGACCGCGCGATGCGTTCCGCCTGACCCGAGCTGCTTTCCAGCCCCATCAGCGCCCCGGCCCGGATCTGGGCCTTGGCACGCGCGATCTCGGCATCGCTCAGATCCTCGACCGAGCGTTTCAGCTCGTCCACGGTCAGCTGCGCCAGATCGGCCACATCCTCGGCCGCGGTGCCGGCATAGATGGTCATCATGCCGGTGTCGTCATGGAAACCCGATTGCGCAAAGATGCTGTAGCACAGCCCGCGTTCCTCGCGGATCTTCTGGAACAGGCGCGAGGACATGCCGCCGCCCACCGCCGTCGTCCAGATCTGCGCCGCGTGATAATCCGGCGAGAGAAACCCCGGCCCCTCGAAGGCGAGGGTGAAATGCGCCTGTTCCAGATCCTTGACGCGCCGCACCTCGGCCCCCTGCCAATGGGCAGTGTCGCGGGGCCGGATCTCGCTGGCCGGCAGATGCCCAAACAGCGTCTCGGCCTGACGCACGAGGCTGTCGTGATCGACCGCGCCTGCCGCCGCCAGGATCATCTTGCCCGGCCCGTATTGCTCGGCCACAAAGCCCGACAGATCGCCGCGCCCGAAACGCGACACCCGCTCGGCCGGGCCGAGGATGGTGCGGCCCATCGCCTGATCGGGATAGGCGGCCTCTTGCAGCCAGTCGAAGATGATGTCGTCGGGCGTGTCCAGCGCCTGCCCGATCTCTTGCAGGATCACGCCGCGCTCGACCTCGATCTCGCGCGCGTCGAAGGCCGGGTTCAGCACGATATCGGCGACCACATCCAGCGCCAGCGCGGTATCGGCCTGCAATACGCGGGCGTAATAGGCCGTCGTCTCGCGCGAGGTATAGGCGTTGATATAGCCGCCCACATCCTCGATTTCCTCGGCGATCTGCAGGGCGCTGCGCCGGGCCGTGCCCTTGAAGGCCATGTGTTCCAGAAAATGCGCGATGCCGTTCTGCTCGGCCCGCTCGTCGCGGCCGCCGGCATTCACCCATAGCCCGATCGTGGCCGAGTGCAGCCCCGGCATCCGGCGCGAGACGATGCGCAGCCCGTTGGGCAGCGTTGTGATGTTGGTTTCGGTCAAGCCGTCCTCCGTTCAAGGATCAGCGACTTAAGCGCTGCGGCGTCGTTTTCAATACGGGTCTGCCGCTCGGGCAGGTCGAACAGGCCCGCCATATGGGGCGGCAGCGCCGGGCGGATGCCGATGGCGCGCTCGACGGCGTCGGGGAACTTGGCGGGATGGGCAGTGGCCAGCGTCACCATCGGCACGCCGGGGCGCAGATGCCGGGTCGCCACGGCGGCGCCGATCGCGGAATGGGGGCACAGGATCTCGCCCGTCTCGTCGCGGAAGCGGCGGATCGCTTCCAGCGTCTCGTCCTCGGACAGGCGGCCGCTGACGAAATCCTCGCGCAGCGCCTGCAGCGCGCCCTGGCTGATCGAAAAGCCCCCGGTCTTCAGATCCGCCATCAACTGCCGGATCGCGCCGGCATCGCCGTCATAGGCCCAGAACAGCGCACGTTCGAAATTGCTGCTGACCTGAATGTCCATCGAGGGCGAGATCGACGGCTCGACCTGACCGACGCGGTAATCGCCTGTCGTCAGCGCGCGGTGCAGGATGTCGTTCTGGTTCGTCGCCACCACAAGCTGCCCCACCGGCAGACCCATCCGCTTGGCCACCAGCCCGGCCAGCACATCGCCGAAATTGCCCGTCGGCACCGAGAAATCGACCGCCCGATGCGGCGCCCCCAGCGACACGGCGGCGGTGAAGTAATAGACCACCTGCGCCAGCACCCGCGCCCAGTTGATACTGTTGACCCCGGCCAGCCCGACCCGGTCGCGGAAGTCGTGATCGTTGAACAGATCCTTCAGCCGCGCCTGGCAATCGTCGAAATGCCCGTCCATCGCCAGCGCATGCACATTGGCGTCGGCGGGCGTGGTCATCTGGCGGCGCTGCACCTCGCTGACGCGGCCATGCGGGAACAGGATGAAGACATCGACATTCGGCAGCCCGCGAAACGCCTCGATCGCGGCCGAGCCGGTATCGCCCGAGGTCGCGCCGACAATGGTGATCCGCTGCCCGGACCGCTGCAGCGCGATCTGGAACAGCTGACCGATCAGCTGCATGGCGAAATCCTTGAAGGCCAGCGTCGGGCCGTGAAACAGCTCGAGCAGGTGATGGCCGGGCGCAAGCTGGCGCAGCGGCGCGCGGGCGGCATGGCCAAAGCCGCGATAGGCGGCGTCGAGCGCCTGCACCAACTCGGCCTCGGTAAAGCTGTCGCCCAGAAACGGGCGGATGACGCGCAAGGCGGCCTGCTCGTAAGGCAGGCTTTCCAGCGCGGCGATGTCGTCCATCTGCGGGATCGTCTCGGGCAGGTACAGGCCGCCATCGCGGGCCAGCCCGGTCAGCATCGCCTGTTCGAAATTCAGCACCGGGGCCTGCCCCCGCGTCGAGATATAGCGCATCTTCCGCCCCTAATAGGTCCGGCGCCTGATACGCCAGATCAGCCATGCTGTCATCCCCGCACAGGTCGCCGCGAACAGGAACCACTGCACGGCATAGGACAGGTGATTGTTGGGGATGCCGGTGATCGAGACCGGGATCGGCATCACCCCCTGCGCGTCGCCGGTGACGCCCGACACCACGACCAGCACCGGCTCGGTCCCCAGCTTCTGCGCCATGGCGGGCACGTCGCGGGCAAACCAGATGCCGGTGGCCGGATCGGGTTCGGGCGTGGCGCTGGTCCTGTCGTCGGGCCAGTGCAGATTGCCCGACACCAGCAGCTCGACCGGCGGGCGCGGCGTGCGGCGGTGGTCCTGATCGACAAAGCCGCGATCCAGCATCACCCGGCGGCCGTCCTCGGTCTCGAAGGCCGAGATGACGTTATAGCCGCCGCCGGCGTCATGGGTGCCGGACAGCACCAGAATCTCGTCGCCGGTGGTGCGGCCCGACAGGATCACCGGCAGGTATTTCATCGACGGATCGACGCGCGCCGGCAGCGCCACGGGGGCGCCCTCGATCCCGGCCTGAATCTCGGCCAGTTGCGCGGATTTCTCGCTCATGCGGTCCAATTGCCAGAACCCCAGCCAGATCAGCACCGCCGTCACGACGACGCCAAAGATCAGCGGCGCAAGGATCGAGGGTCTGCTGGTCATCTTGGGATTCGCCTGTTGCACCTGCCGGCGATAGCGCGTCCGGGCGCGGGATTGAAGGGGCGATCACCGGCCCCGCAATGGCAAAACGGCGCGGCCAGATGCCGCGCCGTTTGCAGGTCGTCAACCGGTGGTCGGTTCTCGCTCAGCGGCCCCAGACATAGATCGCAAAGAACAGGAACAGCCAGACCACGTCGACAAAGTGCCAGTACCAGGCGGCAGCCTCGAAACCGACATGCTGCTTGTCGCTCATCTGGCCGCGCATCAGGCGGACCAGGCAGACGAACAGGAAGATCGTGCCGATGATGACGTGAAAGCCGTGAAAGCCGGTCGCCATGAAGAACACGCCGCCATAGACGGTGTCGGACAGGCCGAACGCCGCGTGGCTGTATTCATAGGCCTGCAGGATGGTGAAGCAGACGCCCAGGAAGACGGCGATGGCGACGCCGTTGATGGTCGTGCGGCGGTCGTTTTCATGGACCAGCGCGTGGTGCGCCCAGGTCACGGCCACGCCCGACAGCAGCAGGATCAGCGTGTTGATCAGCGGCAGGTGCCAGGGGTCAAAGGTGGTGATGCCTTCCGGCGGCCACGGCCCGTCCTTGAGCGGGCTTTCCGGCCCCATCGGATACAGCGCGTTCTTGAAGAAGGCCCAGAACCAGGCGACGAAGAACATCACCTCGGAGGTGATGAACAGGATGATGCCGTATTGCAGGCCGATCCGCACCACCGGGGTGTGATCGCCGGTCTCGCCCTCGCGGACGACATCCGCCCACCAGCCGAACATGACATAGAAGACGCCGACGACGCCCATCAGGAAGACCCACGGCCCCCCGCCCTTCATCCAGGCGACGCCGCCGGTGAACATGACAAACGCCGCGATGGCCCCAAGCAGCGGCCAGAGCGAGGGCGGCAGGATGTGATAATCGTGATTCTTTGCTTGCGCCATTGGCTGTCCCCGCTAATGCGTCAGTTCGTTCTTGTGGTGGCCGGGGCGCTGTCCAGCGCGGCCTGTGCAGCCGGTGCCGGTTCGGGCGTCCCGTATTGGTGGAAGGTGTAGCTCAGCGTGATGTCGCGGACCTTGCTGGCATCGCGATCGGTGGCGATGGCGGGGTCGACCTCGAAGGTGACCGGCATCTCCATCCGCTCGCCGGGTTCGAGCAGCTGCTCGGTAAAGCAGAAGCACTCGATCTTGTAGAAGAACGACCCCGCGACCGGCGGCGCGACGTTATAGCTGGCGCGGCCGATGATCGGATGGTCGGAATTGTTGATCGCCTCGTAATAGGCCAGCCCGGTCTCGCCGATGCGCAAGGTCATATGGGTCTGCAGCGGGCGGAAGGTCCAGGGCAGGTTGGTGTCGGTGTTGGCGTCGAAGCGGACGGTGATCGTCTCGTCCAGGATCTCGCTGTCAGCATAGGGCGCGGTCGCCACCTGCGTCGTGCCGGCATAGCCGGTCACGCGGCAGAACCAGTCATAGAAGGGCACCGCCGCCCAGGCCAGCGCGCCCATCGTCAGCACCACGCCGACCAGTTGCACCACGACCCGCTGGTTCTTGTCTGTCGGAAGCAGTCTCATGGCGTCGTCCTCGCCCCTTGTTCGGCGGCGGGGGTGCCGGGCGCAGCCACAGGAGAGTCGCTGGGGGCGATGCGCACACCCTCGTCGCGCGGAAGCAGCGCGGGTCGCACCTGGTGGTCGTATCCTTTCAACGCATCCGCGTTGCCGTTGCTGACCTTGACCACCGACAACCCGAAGATCAGCGCCGCAAAGCACAGCAGCACGACCAGCAGCCCGACATTGCGCGAGCGGCGGCGGCTGTGCAGTTCATGTTCGGTCCGAAGTGCCATCATGCCACCACCCAATGCTGAACCAGCAGCGCCATGAAATGCGCGAACAGGTAATAGAGCGATAGCTTGAAGAACGCTTTTTCGGCCTTGTGATTATCTGCGTAGGATTCGGCATCGCTGCGCTGCATGACCTGCCAGCCGCGCCAGATGAACAGCGCGTTCAGCACCAGCGCCACGGCCAGATAGACCGGCCCGCCGATGCTGGTCAGGCCCAGCCACAGCGCAAACGGCGCCAGCACCAGCGTATAGCCGAAGATATGGCGCCGCGTGA
This sequence comes from Paracoccus jeotgali, assembly GCF_002865605.1. Lineage (NCBI taxonomy): Bacteria > Pseudomonadati > Pseudomonadota > Alphaproteobacteria > Rhodobacterales > Paracoccaceae > Paracoccus > Paracoccus jeotgali. The sequence goes on along the minus strand of NZ_CP025583.1, from coordinate 333,808 downwards.
CCTGCCGGCCATGGGTGACGGTCAGCATCGGCACGCCGGCCTTGTGGTAATCTTCCTTCATGAACAGCGCCAGCGCCCAGAAATGCGGCGGGGTCCAGAAGAAGACCAGCGCGAACATCAGCAGCGATTCGACCGAGATCCCGCCGGTGACGCAGGCCCAGCCGATCATGGGCGGGAAGGCCCCGGCCGCGCCGCCGATGACGATGTTCTGCGGCGTCGAGCGCTTGAGCCAGATGGTGTAGACCACGCCATAGAAGAAGATCGTAAAGGCCAGGAATCCGGCCGCGAACCAGTTGGTCGCCAGCCCCAGCATCATCACCGCCAGCCCCGACAGCGCCAGTCCCATCGCCAGCGCCTCGCGGCCCTCGATGCGGCCGGCGGGGATGGGGCGGTTGCGGGTCCGCTTCATCACCGCGTCGATATCGGCGTCATACCACATGTTCAGCGCACCGGACGCCCCGCCGCCGATGGCGATGAACAGCACCGCGCAAAAGGCGACCAGCGGATGCAGCGTGCCGGGCGCGACGATCAGCCCCACGAACGCCGTGAAGACGACCAGCGACATGACGCGAGGCTTGAGCAGCGCGATGTAATCGCTGAACTCGGCCTCGGCCGGACCCTGATATGCGGTTGCGTCCGTCACGCCTTACCTTTCCGCCAGCCGCAGCGGCTGCGCGTCGCGCAGATCGGCGGCTGCGAACTCGACCTTGGCACCTTCCAGCCACTGGGCATAGACTTCGGGCGCGACGGCCTTGACCACGATCGGCATATAGGCGTGGTTGATCCCGCACAGCTCCGAGCACTGGCCGAAATAGACGCCCTCTTCCAGCGCGGTGAAGGACAGCTGCGCGATGCGGCCGGGGACGGCGTCCTGCTTGACCGCGAAAGCGGGGATCGTCCAGGAATGGATGACGTCGGTGGCGGTGAACTGCATCAGCACCTCCTGACCCACCGGGACGACGACGGCGGTGTCGGTGGCCAGCAGATATTCGTTCTGGCTATAGCCGTTGGCCTCCAGATCCTCACGCGCGAGCATCAGCGAGTCGAACTCGACCCCGTCCTCGACATATTCATAGGACCAGTACCACTGGTGGCCGGTGGCCTTGATCACCACCTCGGGGTTTTCCGGGATGGACAACTGGCGGAACAGGATCGGCAGCGAGAACACCCCGATCGAGATCAGCAGCAGGATCGGCACCAGCGTCCACGTGATCTCGATGGGCGTGTTGTGGCTGAACCGCGCCGGCACCGGGTTCATGCGGCGGTTATAGCGCACAATGCACCACAGCAGCAGCGCGCAGACGAACAGGGTCACGGCGGCGATGATGACCAGGACGTAGTAATCCAGCCACTGCTGGTCGATGGCCTCGGGGCTGGAGGCGGGCTGGAAGCCCATGCCGCCATTATGGGGCACGCCGATCAGCGGCAGATCGCCCAGCACATCGGCCGCGGCATCCTGCGCGCGGGCCAAGCCTGCCCACAGCATTGCCGTTGCACCCATTCCTGCCGCCATAACGCGGCGCATCGTCGCTGGAGCTGCCATCCGAGTATCCCTTGCCATGTTCCTGTCGCGTCAGGCGGCCGCCGCTGGTCCGCCGCCCTTCCGAGTCAAACCTTTTCCGTTTACAACCACAAAACCCGCCCTGCGACAAGTCAGCACATGCCGGCAAAGACGCGGCGCGGCGCGACCTGACCTCTGATCCGGGACCTTAGCGATGAGCATAGCCGATTTCACCCCCTTCAAGGAAGGATTCGACCGCGAGGACGCGCTGAAGGTGCTGCGCGCGGCGACCGACGGTGCCGAGGATGGCGAGTTGTTCGTCGAACGCGCCCACTCGGAATCGCTGGTCTTCGACGATGGCCGGCTGCGCGGCTCCAGCTATACGGCCAGCCAGGGCTTTGGCCTGCGCGCGGTTTCGGGCGAGGTGACGGGCTATGCCCATTCGACCGAACTGACGCTGCCCGCGCTGACCCGCGCGGCCGAAACCGTGCGGCTCGCGGTCGGCAATGGCGGCGGCAGCCTCGCCTTGCCGCCGGCTGCCGGGCCGGGGCCGCTTTATCAGCCGATCGACCCGGCCGAGGGGCTGGATATCGCCACGCGGATCGAGCTTCTGCGCCAGATCGACGCCTTTGCCCGCAGCCTCGATCCGCGGGTGGTGCAGGCGACGGTCTCGATCCAGACCAGCCTGCAACAGGTGGCGATCCTGCGCCCCGAGGGCGGGCTGGTGACCGACACCCGGCCCATGGCGCGACTTAATGTCGCAGTCATTGTCGAGGATAACGCCCGGCGCGAAAGCGGCGGCACCGGCGGCGGCGGGCGCGTGTCGCTGGCCGGGCTGGTCCAGCCCGCGCATTGGCAGGCGCAGGTCCGCGAGGCGCTGCGCATCGCGCTGGTGAACCTGCGCGCCGAACCCGCCCCGGCCGGGGTCATGGACGTGGTGCTCGGCCCCGGCTGGCCCGGCATCCTGCTGCACGAGGCGGTGGGCCACGGGCTCGAGGGCGATTTCAACCGCAAGGGCCACTCGGCCTTCGCCGGGCTTCTGGGTCAGCGGGTCGCGGCCCCCGGCGTCACCGTCATCGACGACGGCACCATTCCCGACCGCCGCGGCTCGATCAGCGTTGATGACGAAGGCACGCCCCCCGCCCGCAACGTGCTGATCGAGGACGGCATCCTGACCGGCTATCTGCAGGACCGCCAGAACGCCCGCCTGATGGGCGTCGCGCCCACCGGCAACGGCCGGCGCGAAAGCTATGCCCACGCGCCGATGCCGCGCATGACCAACACCTTCATGCTGGGCGGCGACACCGCCCCCGACGCGATCCTGTCGGATCTGAAGGACGGGATCTATGCCGTGGGCTTCGGCGGCGGTCAGGTCGACATCACCAATGGCAAGTTCGTGTTTTCCTGCACCGAGGCCTACCGCGTCCGCAACGGCGTCGTCGGCGCGCCCATCCGCGGCGCAACCCTGATCGGCGATGGCGCGACGGCGCTGCAGCAGATCCGCGCCATCGGCGACGACATGGGCCTTGATCCCGGCATGGGGACCTGCGGCAAGCAGGGGCAATGGGTGCCGGTCGGGGTCGGGCTGCCGACGCTGATGATCGGCGGGCTGACGGTCGGTGGCTCGGCCGCCTGAGGCTGGCGGAGGGGCCGGCCACGGACGCTAACCGAATCTTAACCCCCTTCCGGCCATAACCGTCCCGACTCAGGACAGGCAGAGGGGCGATGCGGTTGTTTTCCTTCAAGACCAGCCCGGCGGCGCCGGATGCGGGCGATGACGACCTCAGCGTGCTGCGCCTGATCCGCTCGCGCCGGGTCGGGCCGGCGACGTTCCACCGGCTTGTGGCCGAACATGGCAGCGCCCGCGCCGCCCTGCAGGCCCTGCCCGACATCGCCCGTCAGGCAGGGGTTCAGGACTATGCGCCCTGCCCCGAAGCGGTGGCCGTGGCCGAACTGAAGGCCGGCCACAAGGCCGGCGCCCGACTGATCCGCTGCGATTCGCCCGACTATCCGGCGCTCCTGCGCGACATCCCCGACGCGCCGCCGGTGATCTGGCTCAAGGGCTGCGCGGACGCCTTGCGCCGGCCCGGCCTCGCGGTGATCGGGGCGCGGAATGCCTCATCGCTGGGGCTGCGGATGGCGCGGGGCATGGCGGGGGCGCTGGCCGCGGAGGGAATCACCGTCATCGCGGGTCTGGCCCGCGGCATCGACACCGCCGCACACGAGGCCAGCCTTCGGTCGGGCACCGTCGCGGTCATGGCCGGCGGCATCGACGTCATCTATCCGCAAGAGAACCGCGTTCTGGCCAGCATGATCTGCGACCGGGGCTGCCTGATTACCGAACAACCGCCCGGCACCGTGCCCGTGGCGCGGCATTTCCCCGCCCGCAACCGCATCATCTCGGGTCTCGCCCATGGCGTGGTGGTGGTCGAGGCGGCGCTGAAATCCGGCAGCCTCATCACCGCCCGCGACGCGCTCGATCAGGGGCGAGAGGTGATGGCCGTCCCCGGCCACCCCGTCGACGGCCGCGCCGGCGGCTGCAATCAGCTGATCCGCGACGGCGCAGTGCTGGTCCGCAGCGCCGAGGACGTCATCGCCGCCCTCCCCGATCTGCAACAGTCGCTGGCGCGCGTGACAGGCGCCGGTGATCCGCCGCAGGGGCTGACTTCTGGGTCAGATGCGACGCCCGAGGCGGGCGTAACGCAGTCGCGGACCAACCCCGAAACCTCGGCACCCGCGGCAATTGATCGCGACGGCCCTGCAACTCCACCGGACCGAACCGGCGCCCCTTTGCGAGCCACCCCGGCGCAGATCGAGGCCACAGTCCTCGACCGCCTCTCGCCCGCACCGCTGGATGAGGACGTGCTGATCCGCGACTGCGGCCTCGGCGCGGCCGCCCTCGCCCCGGTGCTGCTGCGGCTGGAACTGTCAGGCAAGATTGCCCGCATGGCAGGGGGGCGCGTGGCGTTGAGCGGATGAGGCGGAGCGCATGAGGTTCAGAGGTGGGGCCGTTCAGCAAGCGTGAGTTTCCGTTGATGCAGGCCTGTAGGACGCGAAGGTGCGGTTGAGGGATCAAAGGCGGCGAAGGAGAGATTGCATATCGTCATCTTGACGGTTTCCGGCGTCACTCCCGCCGATGCTGCTCCGCCACCCCCGCCCCGGCCACGACTGCCCTGCCACCACGCCGCCGCTGCCTGCCCCATCAGCCCCTCCCGCCGTCAGCCGTTGACACCCAGGGTCCGCAGCCCCATCTTGCCGGCCCGAATCCGCCATGAGGTCCGCCATGCCCGTCGTCGTCGTCGAATCGCCGGCCAAAGCCAAGACGATCAACAAATATCTGGGCGACGACTTCACCGTTCTCGCATCCTTCGGTCATGTCCGCGACCTGCCGCCCAAGGACGGCTCGGTCGATCCCGACGCCGATTTCGACATGCGCTGGGAGGTCGCTTCGGACAGCAAGAAGCACCTCAAGGCGATCCGCGACGCGCTGGCCACCGATGACGCGCTGATCCTCGCCACGGACCCCGACCGCGAGGGCGAGGCGATTTCCTGGCATCTGCTCGAGGCCCTGGCCCCGGCGCTGAAAAAGGGCAAATCGGTCAGCCGGGTGACCTTCAACGCCATCACCAAGGCCGCCGTGACCGAGGCCATGGCCCACCCGCGCGAGATCGACCGCGACCTGGTCGACGCCTATCTCGCCCGCCGGGCGCTGGATTATCTGGTCGGCTTCAACCTCTCGCCGGTGCTGTGGCGCAAGCTGCCCGGCGCGAAATCCGCCGGCCGGGTGCAGTCGGTGACGCTGCGCCTCATCGTCGAGCGCGAGATGGAGATCGAGGCCTTCCGGGCCCGCGAATACTGGTCGGTCCACGCCCGGCTGGCGACGCCTGCGGGCGATGAATATGACGCGACGCTGGTCAGCCTCGCCGGCAGCAAGCTGGACCGCTTCGATCTGGCCGACGCCGAAAAGGCCCGGCTCGCGCTGTCGGCGATCGCCAGCCGCGATCTGTCGGTCGCCAGCGTCACCGCCAAGCCCGCGACGCGAAACCCCTGGCCGCCCTTCATGACCTCGACCCTGCAGCAAGAGGCCAGCCGCAAGCTGGGCATGGGCGCCAAGGCCTGCATGTCCACCGCGCAGCGCCTGTATGAGGCCGGGCTGATCACCTATATGCGGACCGACGGCATCGACATGGCGCCCGAGGCGGTGATGGCCGCCCGCGACGCGATCCGCGACCGTTTCGGCGCGAATTACGTCCCGAAATCGCCGCGCATGTACAAGAACAAGGCCAAGAACGCGCAGGAAGCGCATGAATGTATCCGACCGACCGAGATGTCGCTGTCGCCGGACCAGCTGAAGATCTCGGAAAAGGATCAGCGGGCGCTGTATGGGCTGATCTGGAAGCGCACCCTCGCCAGCCAGATGGAGGCCGCGCGGCTGGAACGCACCGCGGTCGAGATCGAAAGCCCGGACGGGCAGGTCGGGCTGCGCGCGACGGGGCAGGTGATGCTGTTCGACGGCTTCCTCGCGATCTATGACCAGGGCCGCGACGATGACGACGCCGAGGACAGCGCCCGCCTGCCGCAGATCGCGCAGGGCGAGGCGGCGCGGCTGGTCCCCGGCGCCTTCCGGGCCGAGATGGAAAAGACCGTGGCAAGCGATGCCGACGGCGCCCCCGCCGACCTGCCCAAGGAAACCGACAGCCTGCTGAGTGCGGCCGATTTCGCCGCCGCCGCGCGCCAGCACCACACCCAGCCGCCGCCCCGTTATACCGAGGCGACGCTGGTCAAGAAGATGGAAGAGCTCGGCATCGGCCGGCCCTCGACCTATGCCTCGATCGTGACCACGATCCAGGACCGCGAATATGTCCGCAAGGACAAGAACCGCCTGCTGCCCGAGGATAAGGGCCGGCTGGTGACCGCCTTCCTGACCCGCTATTTCCCACGCTACGTCTCGTATGATTTCACCGCGAATCTGGAATCCGAGCTGGACGATATCAGCTCGGGCAACCGCGCCTATCGCGAAGTGCTGCGGCGGTTCTGGCGCGACTTCTCGGCCGCGCTCGACGGCACGTCGGAACTGCGCATCTCCGAGGTGCTGACCGCCATCGACGAGGCGCTGGCCCCGCATCTTTATCCGCCGCGCGAGGATGGCGGCGATCCGCGCGAATGTCCGCTTTGCGGCAAGGGGCGGCTGCATCTGAAGACGGCGCGTTCCGGCGGCGCCTTCATCGGCTGCGGGAACTATCCGGAATGTCGGTTTACCCGCCCGCTGTCGGCCCCCGATGGCGAGGAGGCCGTGGGCGACCGGGTGCTGGGACAGGATGGCGGCGACGATATCAGCCTGAAGGTCGGCCGCTTCGGCCCCTATGTGCAGCGCGGCGAGGCGACGGAGGAGGTGCCGAAACCGCCCCGCGCCTCGATCCCCAAGGGCTGGGACGCGGGTTCGCTGGATCTGGACCGGGCGCTGCAATTGCTGGCCCTGCCCCGCCCCATCGGCCCGCACCCCGAGGATGGCGAGATGGTCGAGGCTTCGATCGGGCGCTATGGCCCCTATGTCAAGCATGGCTCGAAATACGCCAACCTGCCCGATGTGGACGAGGTCTTTACCATCGGCATGAACCGCGCCGTCGAGGTGCTGGCGCAGAAGCAGATGCGTGGCCGCGCCGCTGCCGCCGCGCCCCTGAAAGAGCTGGGCGAGCATCCCGAGGGCGGCGCGATTTCGGTGATGAATGGCCGCTATGGGCCTTATGTCAAATGGGAAAAGGTCAATGCGACGCTGCCGCGCGATCTCGACCCGGCTGACATCACGCTCGAACGGGCATTGGAGCTGATCGCCGCGAAGCGGGCGAAATCGCCGGCCAAGAAGGCGGCGAAAAAGCCTGCCGCCAAGAAGGCCACGGCCGAGAAGAAGCCGGCGGCGAAGAAGCCCGCTGCCAAGGAACCTGCCGCCAAGAAGACGGCGGCCAAGAAGACGGCGGCGAAGAAGCCTGCCGCCAAGGCCAAGAAAGCCTCGGATACCGAGGATGGGGGCGCGGCAGAGTGATCCTGCCGCGTCCCGCGACCCCGTGGAAAGCGCGCCGCATCACGCCGCCACGTTGACAGCGCGCGGCCCCCTTGCGACAAGTTCCGCAACGTATTCGGAGGAAGATATGAAAAAAGTCTATCCCGACGCCGATGCCGCCCTTGACGGGCTGCTGTTCGACGGCATGCATATTGCCGCCGGCGGCTTTGGCCTTTGCGGCATCCCGGAACTGCTGATCGACGGGCTGGTCAGAAGCGGCGTCAAGGATCTGACCATCGCCAGCAACAATTGCGGCGTCGATGGGTTTGGTCTGGGCAAGCTGCTCGACACCCGCCAGATCCGCAAGATGCAGTCGTCCTATGTCGGCGAAAATGCTGAATTCATGCGGCAATATCTCTCGGGCGAGCTCGAGCTGGAATTCAACCCGCAAGGCACGCTGGCCGAACGGATGCGGGCCGGCGGCTCGGGCATCCCCGGCTTCTACACCCGCACCGGCGTCGGGACCGTGATCGCCGAGGGCAAGGAGGTCAAGGTCTTCGACGGGCAGGAATACATCCTGGAACGCGGGATCGTGGCCGACCTGTCCATCGTCAAGGCGTGGAAGGCCGACGACACCGGCAATCTGGTGTTCCGCAAGACCGCGCGCAACTTCAACCCGCCCGCCGCCATGTGCGGCAAGGTCTGCGTGGCCGAGGTCGAGGAGATCGTCCCGCGCGGCAGCCTCGACCCCGACATGATCCACCTGCCCGGCATCTATGTGCATCGCGTCATTCAGGGCGAGCATGAGAAGCGCATCGAGCAGCTGACCACCCGCAAGAAGGAGACCGCATGATGGCCGCCGAAACCAAGGGCTGGGACCGCAACCAGATGGCCGAGCGCGCCGCGCAAGAGCTCGAGGACGGGATGTATGTCAACCTCGGCATCGGCATCCCGACGCTTGTCGCCAATTATGTCGGCGACAAGGACATCACCCTGCAATCCGAAAACGGCATGCTCGGCATGGGCCCCTTCCCCTATGAGGGCGAGGAAGACCCCGACCTGATCAACGCCGGCAAGCAGACCATCACCGAACTGTCGCGCACCTCGTATTTCGACAGCGCGACCAGCTTCGGCATGATCCGGGGCGGCAAGATCGCCGCCGCGATCCTGGGCGCGATGGAGGTGGCCGAGAATGGCGATCTCGCCAACTGGATGATCCCCGGCAAGCTGGTCAAGGGCATGGGCGGGGCGATGGATCTGGTGGCCGGGGTCGGCCGCGTCATCGTGGTAATGGACCACACCAACAAGCACGGCGAATCGAAGGTGCTGAAGGAATGCACCCTGCCGCTGACCGGCAAGGGCGTGGTGCACCGGATCATCACCAATCTGGGCGTGCTCGACGTGGTCGAGGGCGGGCTGAAGATCGTCGAACTGGCCGATGGCGTGACCGAGGACGAGCTGCGTGCCGCGACCGAGGCCCGCATCGTCTGATGCTTCGGCCAGTCTGATTACGGAAAAGGGGCCGCTTGGCCCCTTTTTTCGTCAGCGGCTGTGGTGCAGCCCGCGCTCGGTCACGATCACGTCCAGCCTCAGGTCGTGGGGCTGGGGGTGGATCGTCTCCAGTCGCGCTGATTCGAAGCCGACGCCGATGGTCTGCGGTGGCGGCGACATCGCCTCCAGCGTGCGGTCATAGAACCCCCCGCCATAGCCCATCCGGTAGCCGTGGCCATCGAAGCCGACCACGGGTGCGAGGATGATGTCGGGCGTCACCACCGCCTCTCCCGCCGGCTCGGCGATGTTCCAGCGGCCGGCGATCATGGGGTCTCCCGCGCGGTAGGGCCGAAAGATCAGCGGCTGATCGGGCGCGGCCACCACAGGCAAAGCAAGCTCCAACCCGAAGGCGGCAGCGGCGCGGTGCATCCAGTCGCGCAGGTCGGGCTCGGCCCGGATCGGCCAATAGCCGGCCAGCACCCGGCCCTGCACGCCGGCCAGCAGCGCCGGCAGCAGCGCGTCCAGATGCGCCGCAATCCGCGCCTCGGCCTGCGCGCGCGCCTGATCCGGCATCGCCGCCCGCGCCGCCAGCAGCGCGGCGCGCGTGGTCTTGCGCCAGAGGGCGTCGTCATCGGTGGGGTCGGCTGCGGCCTTCTGGCTGGACATGTTTCGCTTTCATCGCAAATGGTTGTATCCCGGGCGACAGGTTGCCATGCTGGTTGCCGACCCGCCACCCGTCTTTGCAAGGCCATTCGCATGACCGACCAGAACCCGCCCGACGACCCCGCGCCGCTGGTGACCCGCGACGAAAGCGGCTTTACCGTCGATGCCACGCTGATCGCGCAGGGGCTCGACCTGCCGCTGCACGCCATCGCGCGCGCCATGTCGACGGGCGCCATCACCACCCGGCACGAACGCGGCGAGGGCGAGGATGAGGGGCGGTTCCGCCTGAACTTCCTCTATCGCGGGCGCACCTTTCGGCTGACCGTGGATGGCGAGGGGCGCATCATCAGCCAGGCCCGCTTCGGCGCGGCCCCGGAATGACGCCGCCCGACGACCCGGCCCGGGGCAAGGGCAAGCAACAGGACGCGGCCAAGGAGGTCGAACGCGCCGCCCGTCGCGCCCGCAACGCCGCCAACCGCGCCAGACGCGAGGCGCGCGCGGCCGAACGCGCGGCGGGAACGGTGCCGCACACCAGCGCTGCGACCCGCTTCAACATCCTGATCGTCGCGCAGGCTGGGCGACTTGAATACGAGGCGCTGATCTTTGCCGACAGCCTGCGCCGCAACGCGCCCGACTGGCGGGGTCGGCTGATCGTGGCCGAGCCGCGCTCGGACGGGGCGTGGAGGGGCCACGCGACGGCGCTTTCGGATGCCGGGCGTGCGGCGCTGATCGCGCGCGGAGCCGAGATCGCGCCCTTTACCGCCCGCCATTTCGGCGCCGACTGGCCAAATGGCAACAAGATCGAGGCGCTGTCGCTGCTGCCTGCCGGCGAGCCCTTCATCTTTTTCGACAGCGATACCGTCGTGACCGGTCCCCTCGACCGGCTGGCGGCGGATTTCACGCGCCCCTCGGCCTCGATGCAGCGCGAGGGGACATGGCCGAAGCCGCCGCTTTATGGGCCCGAGGTGGGGGAGATCTGGCACGCGCTCTATAATCGCTTCGGCCTCGATTTCGACAGTTCGCTGGATCAGGAACAGCCGGTAAATCATTGGGAGCGTTACGTCTATTTCAACGCCGGCTGGTTTCTGGGCGCCGATCCGCAGCCCTTTGCCGCGCGCTATCTGGACTGGGCGCGGGCCTTGCGGGACGATCCGGGCGAGGCGCTGGCGACGCAGGAGCTGTTCCCCTGGCTCGACCAGATCGTGCTGCCGCTGGTCATCCACAGCCTGGGCGGCGGACGGCCGGGGCCGGAGCTGTCGGGGCTGGACGGCAAGCTGACCTGCCATTGGCGCAAGCTGCCGCTGCTTTATGCGCGCGAATCCGAGGCCGCCATTCGGGCCGTCGAACAGGCCGCGGCAGAACCCGATCTGCGCCCGATCCTGGAGGGCTGGAAGCCCGCGCAGGCGTTGATCTATGACCAGAACGGCCGGCGCGAGTTGCGGCCGCGCATCGACCGCAAGAACCTGCCGCTGCGCGAGCAGCCGCTGCGCCAGCAGATCAAGCGCGCCGGGTGGTGGCTGGTCTGACGCCCGCGCAACCGGCCCCGCCGGTCAGCGGGGCCGCAAGGGTCACAGCCGGTCCAGCACCGCGTCGCAGCGCGCGCAGGTCGCGGGGTGCGAATGGCTGCCGACATCGGGCAGGATCTTCCAGCAGCGCTGGCATTTCTGCCCGTCCGCAGTCTCGAACACCACGCCGATGCCGGCGATGTCGGGCAGGCGGAACGCTTCGGCCGGGATCGGATCGGCGGTCAGCGACAGGTCCGAGGTGATGCAGATATCCGCGAAATCCACCGATTTCAGCGCCTTCAGCGTGTCCTCGTCCCGGATATGGACGACCGGCGCGGCCTCGAGGCTGGCGCCGATGGTCTTGTCGCTGCGCTTGACCTCAAGCGCGGCTGTCACCACCCGGCGGGCCTTGCGGATGCCGTCCCATTTCAGCGCCAGCGGCTCGTTCAGCCAGTCCGCCGGCGTGGCGGGGAAGTCGTGCAGATGCACGCTGTCGTCGTCGGAATCGAAGCGCGACAGCCAGACATCCTCCATCGTGAAGGGCAGGATCGGCGCCAGCCATGTGACCAGCCGGTGGAACAGCAGGTCGAGCACGCTGCGCGCGGCGCGGCGGCGCAGGCTGTCCGGGGCATCGCAATACAGCGCGTCCTTGCGGATGTCGAAATAGAAGGCCGACAGGTCCACCGTCGCGAACTGGAACAGCGCCTGGAACACGCCCTGGAAGTCATAGCTGGCGTAAGCCTGCCGCACCTGATGATCCAGCGCGGCAAGGCGGTGCAGCACCCATTGCTCCAGCTCTGGCATCAGGGCCGGGTCGACCCGCTCGGCCTCGGTAAAGCCGGCCAGCGAACCCAGCATGAAGCGCAGCGTGTTGCGCAGGCGGCGATAGCTGTCGGCGGTGCCCTTGAGGATCTCGGGCCCGATGCGCTGATCGGCGGTATAATCCACCTGCGCCACCCAGAGCCGCAGGATATCGGCGCCGTATTGCTGGATCACCTCGGCCGGGACGATGGTATTGCCCAGCGATTTGGACATTTTCATGCCCTTTTCGTCCAGCGTGAAGCCATGGGTCAGCACCCCGCGATAGGGCGCGCGGCCCATCGTGGCCGACGCCTGCAGCAGCGAGGAATGGAACCAGCCGCGATGCTGGTCGGTGCCTTCCAGATACAGATCCGCGATGCCGTCCGGCGATCCGTCGGGCCGGTCGCGCAGCACGAAAGCATGGGTCGAGCCGCTGTCGAACCACACGTCGAGCACGTCCATCACCTGCTCGTAATCCTCGGGCGGGACGATCCCGTCCAGCATCTGCGCCTTGAAGCCGTCGCGATACCAGATATCGGCGCCTTCGGCCTCGAACGCCTCGGCGATGCGGGCGTTCACACGCTCGTCGCGCAGCAGGAAATCCGGATCGGTCGGGCGGCCACCCTTGCGGACAAAGCAGGTCAGCGGCACGCCCCAGGCGCGCTGCCGCGACAGCACCCAGTCGGGGCGGCTTTCGACCATGGAAAAGATGCGGTTGCGCCCCGATTGCGGCCACCATTTCACCAGCTTGTCGATGCTGGTCAGCGCGCGCGAGCGGATCGTGCGGCCATATTCGTTCATCCCGTCATCCAGCTCGCGGTCGATGGCCGCAAACCATTGCGGGGTGTTGCGATAGATCAGCGGCGCCTTGGACCGCCAGCTATGCGGGTAAGAGTGCTTGACCTTGCCCTTGGCCAGCAGCTTTCCGGCCCATGCGAGGTTCTTGATGACGCTGACATTGGCCGGTCCATCCTTGCCGTCGGGCTGGATGATCGCCTGCCCGCCAAAGATCGGCAGATCGGCGCGATAGCTGCCGTCCGGCTCGACATTATAGGTCATCGGCAGCTTGTATTTCAGGCCGAGCTGATAGTCGTCATCGCCGTGGCTGGGCGCGGTGTGGACGAAACCGGTGCCGGCGTCGTCGGTGACGTGATCGCCGGGCAGCATCGGGACGTCGTAATCCCATTCGCCATTCGCCCCCTCGACCCCGCGCAGGGGGTGGGCGAGGGTCATCTGCTCCAATTCGCTGGCAGTCAGCTCTGACCTCCGCTCAAAGCCGGTAACCTTTGCTGCATTAAATGTTTCCTCTACCAATGCGTCTGCGAGCATCAATCGCTCACCAACTTGCGCGGTGGAGCCTTCGGCGACGGAAGTCACCTCGTACAGACCGTAGGAAATCGATGGGTTGAAAGCGACTGCCCGATTCTGGGGAATCGTCCAGGGCGTCGTCGTCCAGATAACGACTGACGCACCTGTAACTTCGGCTCTACGTTCCAGTTGTTCTTGACTCAAGGCTGATAGAGTTTCGGCAGATGTGTCTGAAACCCAAGTAGCCTTGCCAGACGGCGCCCAAATGACTGGAAACCGCACCCAGATCGTGTGGCTGGTGTGGTCGTGATATTCAACCTCGGCCTCGGCCAGGGCGGTCTTTTCGACCGGCGACCACATCACGGGTTTCGAGCCCTGATACAGGCTGCCATTCATCAGCAGCTTCATGAACTCGGCCGCGATCACCGACTCGGCGTGGAAATCCATCGTCAGATAGGGGTCGTCCCATTTGCCGGTGATGCCGAGGCGCTTGAACTCGTCGCGCTGGATATCGACCCAGTGCTCGGCAAAGCGGCGACATTCCTGCCGGAACTCGATGGTGTCGACGGCGTCCTTGTCCAGCCCCTGCTGGCGATACTGCTCTTCGATCTTCCACTCGATTGGCAGGCCGTGGCAGTCCCAGCCCGGCACATAGCGCGCATCCTTGCCCATCATCTGCTGGCTGCGGGTGATGAAGTCCTTGAGCACCTTGTTCAGCGCGTGGCCGATATGCAGATGCCCGTTCGCATAGGGCGGGCCATCATGCAGGATGAAGGGCTCGCGCCCGGCCGAGGTTTCGCGCAGGCGGTCATAGACGCGCAGCCGCGCCCATCGGTCCAGCCATTCCGGTTCGCGCGCGGGCAGGCCGGCGCGCATGGGGAAATCGGTCTTGGGCAGAAAGACGGTGTCGCGGTAGTCGGGGGCGGTCTGGGTGTCGGTCTGGGTCTTGGTGGGCGCGTCGGTCATCGGCGGGACTCCTTCAGGGTCAGGTCAGGCATGCGAAATCCCGGCGGCGCAAACCCTGCGCCACCGGGCGGATAATTCGTATGATCCCGCCGGGTCTGAACATCGTGCCCGCTGTTTAAAAGGCGCGGCGTCCGGGGGCAAGCCGGCATCCGGGGCTTGGCGGGGGCGCCGCCGCTGCGACATCCCCGACCCTTGCAAGATCGGGGCGGGCTTGCCATGTCACGATCATGTCCATTCCGCCCCGCATCAACCTGACCACGGAACAGATCGAACGTGTCGTAAAGGTGTTTTACGCCGCCATCCGCCGGCACGAGGTTCTGGGCCCGATCTTTGCCCGCCACGTCACCGACTGGCCCGAGCATGAGGACAAGATCGCCCGCTTCTGGCGCAACGCGATCCTGTATGAGCGGAATTACGACGGCAATCCGATGCGCGTCCACATGCAGGCCGGCGATGTCGAGGCGCAGCATTTCGCGCCCTGGCTGGCGCTGTTCGACGAGACCCTGCGCCGCACCCTGCCCGAGGATCTGGCCGCCGCCTGGTCGGCGCTGGCCCACCGGATCGGCGCCGGGCTGCGGATGGGGGTCGAGGATCTGCGCGAACGTCGCCCCGGCCCGCCGGTCCTGCGCTAGTCCCGACGCCTGACCTAGCCCGGCCGCCGCCGCATCCGCTTGGCGCGGCGTTCATCCGCGCGCTGCTTGGATTTCAGCGCCGAGGGCCGACGGCTGGTCACCCGCCCGCGCTTCGACTTCGGCCCCCGCGCCACCGCCTCGCCGTCGAGTTCCAGCAGTTCCAGCGTCAGCCCGCCGGTCAGGGGGCTGGCGTCGGTCAGGCGCACGGTGACGCGCTGGCCGATGCCGATCTTCAGGTCGGTTTCCGAGCCGATCAGCGTCTGCGCGTCGGGGTCATAGTGGAAATACTCGTTCCCGATCTCGCGGATCGGCAGCAGCCCGTCGGCGCCGGTCTCGTCCAGCTTCACGAAGGCGCCGAATTTCTGCACGCCGCTGATGCGCCCGGTCAGTTCGGTCCCGACCCGCTCGGACAGATAGGCGGCCAGATAGCGGTCGGTGGTGTCGCGCTCGGCCTCCATGCTGCGGCGTTCGGTGTTCGAGATCTGGGTCGCGGTCTCTTCCAAATGGTCGATATCCCAGGCCGACAGCCCGCCTGCGCCCCAGCCATGGGCGGTGATCAGCGCCCGATGCACGATCAGGTCGGAATAGCGCCGGATGGGCGAGGTGAAATGCGCGTAAGACCGCAGCGCGAGGCCGAAATGCCCCAGATTTTCCGGGTGGTAATAGGCCTGCGTCATCGCGCGCAGGGTCGAGACGTTGATGAGTTCGTCGAAATCCGTCCCCTCGGCCTGCGCCAGCAGTCGGTTCAACTGGCTGGTATGCAGCACCTGCCCCTTGGCCAGCACGAAACCCGACGCCTGCGCCACCTCGCGCAGCGCATCCAGCTTTTCCAGCGTCGGTTCTTCGTGGACGCGGAACAGCAGCGGGCGGCGGCGGGCGAGCAATTCCTCGGCGGCGGCGACATTGGCGAGGACCATGAACTCCTCGATCAGCCGGTGGGCATCGAAGCGGTCCTTGAAATTGACCGAGGTGACGCGCCCCTCATCATCCAGCACGATCCGCCGTTCGGGCAGGTCCAGATCCAGCGGCTGACGCCGTTTGCGCGATGCCGCCAGCCGGTCATAGGCATCCCATAGCGGCCGCAGCACCTGGTCGAGCAGCGGCGCCGTCGCCGCGTCGGGCTGGCCGTCGATGGCCGCCTGCGCCTGTTCGTAACTGAGGCTGGCGCGCGAGCGCATCATGCCGCGATGGAAATCGTGCCCGATCTTGTTGCCCTGCGCGTCGATCCGCATCCGCACCGCGACCACCGCGCGGTCGACGTCTTCATGCAGGCTGCACAGATCGCCCGACAGCGTGTCGGGCAGCATCGGCACCACCCGGTCCGGGAAATAGGTCGAGTTGCCGCGCTTGCGCGCCTCGCGGTCCAGCGGGCTGCCGGGGGTGACGTAATAGGCCACATCGGCGATGGCGACCCACATCACCATGCCACCGGGGTTCTTCGGGTCGGTGTCGGGATAGGCGGTCACCGCGTCGTCGCGGTCGCGGGCATCGAGGGGGTCGATGGTCACCAGATCGAGATGGCGCAGATCCTCGCGCCCGGTCATGTCGGCGGGGGGCTTGGCATCGGCCTCGCGGATCACCTCGGCCGGGAATTCGTCAGGGATGTTGTGCTGGTGAATGGCGATCAGGCTTACCGCGCGCGGGGCCGAGGGATCGCCCAGACGTTCGGTAATGCGCGCCTGCGGCAGGCCCATGCGGCCGCGCGGTCCGGTCTGCGTGGCCTCGACCAACTCGCCGTCGCGGGCGTCCAGCGTGTCGCCGGCCCGCACCCGCCATTCGCGGTCGGCGCCCTTGTCGATGGGCAGGATGCGCCCGCCCTCGGCCTGCTGGCGGAAGATGCCCACGACCTTGTCGCTGACCTCGCCGATGCGGCGGATCAGGCGGGCGGTATAGTCGTAATCCTCGCCCCGCTCGGGCGCGAGCCGCGCCAGAAAGCGGTCGCCGGGACCAAGGGCGGGGTCCTGCGGCCGCGGCTGATAGAGGATGCGGCGCGCGGGTTCGTCCGCGCCCTCGATCGGGCGAACGAACAGATCGCCCGCGCCATCGGGCGGCATCACCTGCACCACCGTCACCGGCGGCAGGCTGCCCGCCTCGCGCTGATCGCTGCGGCGGCGGACCAACTGCCCCTCGGCGGCCATGTCCCTCAGCAGCCGCTTCAGCTCGACCCGCTCATTGCCTTTCAGGCCGAACGCCTTGGCCAGATCGCGTTTGGAATCCGCGTCGGGATGATCGGCGATCCAGTCAAGGATCTGCTGCTTGCTCGGCACTGCCATGAAGGCCCTTTCCCCGACGCCATGTCGGTCATCTCAGGAAACAATCCGCCCGGCGCTACAGTTCCAGCACCATGTCGCGGTGCGGGATGCCGGCATCGGGATATTCCGGCCCGTATGCCACGAAGCCGAGCTTTTCATAGAATGCCAGCGCATGGGTCTGCGACGCCAGCTTGGCCCGCCGCAGCCCCCGCTCGCGCAGCACCTCGATCGCCGCGCGCATCACCTGCGCGCCGATGCCCCGGCCGCGCATGTCGCGCAGCACGCAGACCCGCCCGATCTTGGCGCTGTCGCCCGCGATCAGCAGCCGCGCCGTGCCCACCGGACGCGCATCGTCCCAAGCCAGCAGATGCAGCGCGGTGGCGTCCAGCCCGTCCCACTCCTCGGCCTCGGAGACGTTCTGTTCCTGAATGAACACCTGACGCCGCAAGGCGCGGCAGGTGTCCAGATCACGGGTCAGCTCGATCTTCATCCGAAATAGCCCTGCAGGATGCGGTGATAGACCCGCTGCAAGGCGCGGATCTGGTCGGCGGGGACGCGTTCATCGACCTCGTGCATGAAGCGGCCGACCAGCCCGAACTCGACCACCGGGCAGTGATCCTTGACGAAGCGCGCGTCCGAGGTTCCGCCGGTGGTGGACAGGACCGGGCGCAGGCCGGTTTCCGCCTCGACCACGCCGGCGACCAGATCCACCAGCGGCCCGGGGGCGGTCAGGAAGCTGTCGCCGGTCACGCTGGCGTCGAGGTCCAGCGTGACGCCGGTCGCCTCGGTAATCGCCTGCGCCCGCCCGAGCAGCATGTCATCGAGGCTGTCCGGGTCGTGCAGATCGTTGAAGCGGATGTTGAACACCGCCGTTGCGGTTTCGGGCACAACATTGGTCGCCGTGTTGCCACAGTCAACGGTGGTGACCTGCAGCCCCGAAGGGTCGAAATGCGCCGAGCCCTGATCCAGCGGCGTGGCGGTCAGATCGTTCAGAAAGCCGATCAGCGCATGCAGCGGATTGCGGGTGCGGTGCGGATAGGCCACATGCCCCTGCACCCCCCGCGCCGTGACCCGATAGGTGACCGAGCCGCGCCGCCCGATCTTGATCATCTCGCCGAAGGTTTCCGGGTTCGACGGTTCGCCCACCAGGCAGACGCTCATCCGCTCGCCCTCGCTGTCCATCCAGTCGAGAATGGCGCGGGTGCCGTCGCGGGCCGGGCCTTCCTCGTCCCCGGTGATGGTCAGGATCACGGCGCCGTCGGGCGGGGTGCGGGTGACGAAGTCGATGGCGGCGGCGACAAAGGCCGCGACGCCCGATTTCATGTCGGTGGCGCCGCGCCCCCAGATCATGCCGTCATCGTCGAGATGCCCGGAAAACGGCGGATGGGTCCAGCTGTCGGGATTGCCGGGCGGCACGACATCGGTATGCCCGTTGAAGCCGAAACTGCGCGCCGCGCCCTTGGCCCCCCAGCGGGCGAACAGGTTCGCCGTGCCGTTGCGATCGACGCGGGTGCAGTCAAAGCCCGCCTCGCCCAGCAGCCCTTGCAGCAGGGTCAGCGCGCCGCCCTCGTCCGGCGTGACAGAGGGGCAGCGGATCAGCGCGCGGGTCAGCTCGGCGGCGTCGGTCATGGGTAAATCGCTCATCCGCTCTGGATAGGGTCAGTCGGTCAGGATTTCCAGCCCGCGCCGCACAAGGTTCAGCCCGGTCAGGATCAGCAGCACCAGCGTCCAGCGGCGGAACTGCGCCACGTCCAGCCGGTCATGGACGCGCAGCCCGATCAGCATCCCGACCAGCCCCGGCACCACCAGCAGCGCCGACAGGGGCAACGTCTGCGCGTTCAGCACGCCCGAGGCCAGATGCGCCAGCGTCAGCACCACTGCGCCCATCAGGAACACCACCCCCTGCACCCGCATCTGTTCGGCCTTGGGCGCGCCGATGGACAGCAGATAGACGATCAGCGGCGGCCCCCAGATGCCGGAGATGCCCCCATACAGCCCGCCGATGACGCCGGTCACGATCTCGGCCCGGCGGGCATGGCGGATCGGCAGCGCCAGCGGTCGGCCCGACAACTGCCAGACCGCAAAACCGGTGATCGGCACGCCCAGCAGCAGATACATCAGCGATTGCGGCACCGACTGGATCAGCGCCGCCGAGACCAGAATGAACAGCGCCACCGCCCCGATATGCCAGCGATAGCGCCGCACCGTCTGCGCCGCCGGCCCGATCCCGTGCCGCCCGGCCTGGATCAGGTTGGTGACCAGCGTGGGCAGGATCAGCGCCGCCAGCGCCGTCTGCGGCGGCAGGACCGAGGCAAAGGCCGACATCATGATCGTCGGCATGGCAAAGCCCACCGCGCCCTTGACGAAGCCGGCAAACAGCGTGACCGCGATCATGACGGCGAGAATGGCGGGGTCCAGTCCGAACATGGCGCGAGACTAGCGCGGCCCCGGACGGGCGCAATCGCCGCCTGCGCCAGAACGTGACATCATGGCAACAGGCCGTGCCTTTTCCGCAGTAGCGCCCGATCTAGGCTGCCTTGCCGGCCTTGCCCCGGCCATGCTGCAGTGCCTTGATTTCCCTGATCCCGGCGGCGATGCTGTGGAACCGCGCGCCGCTCTCGGGCCTTTGCTGACATTACAGTGAGTTGACCCTCTCTGACCCGCGTTGCAAAGCCGTTTGCAATTATCCGACACTCTCAACCCGGAGACGCTGCCATGTTCCGCCCCATCACCGCCGCCGCGCTTGCCACCCTGGCCCTCGCCGCCTGCGAGCCCTCCGCCATGGTCCCTGACGAGCCTTATTCGACGATCCCGACGGGCGATTACGTCCTGTTCAACATCGGCGGCGAGGTGCTGAGCGTCCGGCACACCACCATGACCATCGCGCCGAACCAGATCACCGGCCGCACCGGCTGCAACAGCTTCGCCGCGCCGATCTCGGGCACGCCGCCGGAAATCGTCGTGGGCGAGATCCAGACTGCCGGCCAGTCCTGCCGGTGGAGCGATCAGGAAGCCCGCTTCTTCAACGCGCTGCGCAATGCCGACCGGATCAGCTATGAGGACGGCGTGCTGCGGATCAAGGGCCCGCAAAAGGCGCTGACCTTTGAATACGGCCGTCTGGCCTCGCCCGCAGGTCCGATCGGGCGCAACCTGAACCCGAACCAGTAATGCCAGCCGGGGCCGCGACCTGCGGCCCCGCGTGACGCTGCGCCCTAGATCATCGGACGGGCGCGCAGCTCGTCGCGGATCTGCAGCAGGATCTCCTCTGGCGTGGGCAGCGCCGGGGCGGGTTCGGGTTCCGGGCGGACCGGCAAGGTGCTGTCCTTGATGCGGTTCACGCCCTTGACCAGCAGGAACACGACAAAGGCGATGATCAGAAAGTTGATGATCGCCGACAGGAAGGCGCCGATGGCAAAGACATTCGCGCCGGAATCCCGCGCCGCCTGCAGCGAGGCGCCGGGCGGGGCGTCGCCCGACAGCACCACATACTTGTCCGAGAAATCCATGCCCCCCGTCACCACCCCGATGATCGGGTTGATGATGTCGGCCACCAGCGACGTCACGATGGCGGTGAATGCCGCCCCGATGATGATACCCACCGCCATGTCCATGACATTGCCGCGCGCGATGAAGTCCTTGAACTCTTTGATCATGTGGCTACCTTTCCGGTTCAGGCGCATCAATACACAATGCGTATCACGCCTTTTGATCAGCAGGTAAGCCATTTCATCATGACCGCTCTTTCCGATTTTCCGATCACCCGCCGCTGGCCCGCCACGCGCCCCGATGTCATCCAGCTCTACAGTCTGGGCACGCCGAACGGGCAAAAGGCCTCGATCGCGCTGGAAGAGATGGGGCTGGATTACGAGGCGCACCGGATCAGCATTTCCGACCCCGAGGATCAGAAAACGCCCGAGTTCCTGTCGCTGAACCCGAACCACAAGATTCCGGCGATCATCGACCCGGACGGGCCGGGCGGCAAGCCGATGCCGCTCTGGGAAAGCGGGGCGATCCTGATCTATCTGGCCGACAAGACCGGGCTGTTCCTGCCCGCCGACGGGGCCGAGCGCTATCACACCCTGCAATGGCTGATGTGGCAGATGGGCGGCGTCGGCCCGATGTTCGGCCAGCTCGGCTATTTCCACCGCTACAAGGGCAGCGAGATCGAGGATAACCGCCCGCGCGAGCGCTATTATGCCGAGGCGCGCCGCCTGCTGGGCGTGCTGGATCGGCAGTTGGAGGGGCGCGACTGGATCACCGGCAGCTTCTCGATTGCCGATATCGCCACCGCGCCCTGGGTGCGGACGCTGGATGTGTTCTATGAGGCGGTCGAGCAGACCGAACTGAACAGCTTCGACAACGTGATGCGGTGGAAGCAGCGCTTCTTCGACCGCCCCGCCGTGCAGCGCGGGCTGGAAGTGACGCCGTAACAGGCTCTTCCGATTTGTCTTTTCGGTCAGGGGCAGGAATGAAGCCGCCGATAAACTAACCCCGGTGTGGCGCTACTCCCTTATTAAAAATCGGCCATTTGCAGACCCCGCCCGCCCTCAGAACCGGTCGATCAGCCGGTCCAGATAGTCTCGCTCGATCTGCGGGCGGTCGCGGTCGCCCAGACGGCGGCGGATCTCGTCCTGCAGCTCGCGGGCGCGGGTGTCGCCGTCTTCGAGGCTGCCGAGTGAGTCGTCGGTGGCGATGCCGCCGCCCAGCCCCTGCAGCGCCCGGCCCAAGGGGTCGCGGCGTTGGGTGGACCGGCTGTCGCGCGCCTGCCCCTCGCCCGGCTGGCCCGAGGGCGCGTCGGCCTGCTGGCCCTGCCCCTGGCCGTCCTCGCCGCCTTCCGAGCCTGCGCGCCGGTCGCCGCGTCCCAGCGCCCTGATCCCCTCGCGCAGCGACTCGATGGCCTCGGCTTGGCGGTCCATCGCCTCGGCCATGTCGCCCTGACGCAGCGCGCGTTCGGCCTGCTGCATCGCCCGACCGGCCCGGTCCATCGCCTGCCCGGCCGCGTCGCCCTGCTCGCTGCCGCGCTCGGGCAGCAGGCCGCGCTGCATCCCCAGATCGTCGCGCAGGATCGACTGTTCGTCGGCCATGTCCTGCGGATCGCGGCTGGCCGCGGCCCCGCTGCCGGGCGCGCCCTCGCTGCCGCCGTCCTCGGCGCCCGCCCCACCGGGGCCGGGATCGCCACCGCCTGCCGCGCCGTCCTCGCCGGTTTCCTCGCCACCTTCCTGCCCGGCACCGCCCTGATCAAACGAGGGCTCGCCCAGCCCCATCCAGTCATCCTGCATCTGCCGGAAGGTGCGGTCCGCCAGATCCTGCTGTTCGCGCAGGGTCCGCGCCATGCGGTCGGACGAGCTTTCGCCCTGCCCCTCGCCCTCGGTCCGGCGGACCTGCATGTTCTCCATCATGCGGTTGAACTGGTCCAGCAACGCCTGCGCCTCGGCCATGCGGCCCTCATTCATCAGGCGCTGGATGTCGTCCATCATCTGCTGGATCTGATCGCCGCTGAGCATCTGTGCCGGGCCGCGATTGAAGCGGTCCGAGGGGTCGTTCTCGCCCTGCTCGGCCAGCCGGTCCAGATAATCGTCGGTGGCGCGGCGCAGCTCCTCCATCAACTCGCGGATCTCGTCGGCCGAGGCGCCGCGCTTCATCGCCTGCGACAGCCGTTCCTGCGCCCGGCGCATCCGTTCCAGCGCATCGGCGAGGCCACCATCCTCGATCTGCTCGGCGATGCGCCACAGCCCCTCGGCCAGCGCGTCGCGCTGCAGGTCGGTCATCGGGTCGGCGGCCAGCCCCACCGACACCGCGCGCAGATCTCGCAGGGTCGCCGGGTCGGCCAGATCCTGCGGCTGCCACAGGATCGCGCGCAGCAGCCGCGCCGCCTGCGGCGCGTTCTGGCGCGACCACAGCAGGTCTCGGCGCAGCTCGATCAGCGCCGCGGCGAGGGGGTCGAAAAAGCGCCGGCCGGGCAGGTCCATCGTCAGCTGCGAAGACGTCCCGATCTGCCCGATCCCGTCGGTGACGCGCAGTTCCAGCCGCACCGGCAGGTTCGCCCAGGGGTGTTTTTTCAGATCCGCCGAAAGCTGCCCCTCGACCTGCGGGCGGATGCCGGGCAAGGGCAGCGCCACGCGCAACTCGTCGCGCGGCTCGGGCGGGGTGGCAAGGCCGAAGCGGCGCGGGACGCGGTCCAGGTCCAGCGTGATATGCGCCTGCCCCTCGGTCACGCCGTAATCGTCGCTTGCGGCGAAGGTCTGGACCAGCCGCCCATCCGCCCGCCGCTCTGCCGCCGGCCCCAGCGTGACCGAGGGCGCCGCGTCGGGCCGCACGCTGATGTCGAAGCGCGTGCCGGCGATGGTCAGGCTGCCATCCTGCTCGACCCGAAAGCGCGGCGCGCGGTCCTGTCCTTCGGTCGGCAGCGGCGTGCCGATGTCCTGCGTGACGCCGTCGGTGTCACCGTAAAGCCGCAAGCTGATGGTGCTGCCCTTGGGCAGGTCCAGCACCGCGCCCTGCGGCTGCGCGTTCAGGTAAAGCGTCGGCTTGCGGGTATAGGGCGGCGGCTCGGCCCAGCCTTCCCAGCCGGGGCCGGTGGGGGTGGTCGGCTCAATGCCGGTCAGCGGGCGCAGCGGCGCGAGGGCCGCCAGCCCCTGCCCTAGATTGCCGGCGCTGCCGAACAGCAGCGCCATGACCGCCGCCGTCAGCCCGGCCAGCCGCAGCGCAAAGGGGTCGCGCCGGGTCAGATGCGCGTCGGGCGGCACCGGACGAGCAGCGGCGGCGCGCGCCGCCATCTGCGCCAGATGCGCCTGCCACAGCGCGCCATCGGTGCCGAGCGCAGGCGTGTCGCGCAGCGCGGTCAGGGGACGGCCGGGCAGGCTGTCATCCAGCCGCGCCCAGGCGTCCTCGCGCCGCGGCCGCCGAAACCGCCACAGACCCCAAAGCAGCGCCGCCAGCAGCAGGCCAGAAAGACCCCATAGGGTGATGCGCTGAAGCGCCGCCGGCAGCGCCTCGACCAGCCCCAGCGACAGCGCCGCCACGCCGCAACCGGCAAGGGTCAGCAGCGGCCAGAAGGCGCGGATCGAGGCCTCCCACCAGAGGCCCCAGCGGGTCAGGCGCAGCGCGCGCGCGGTGGGCGCGGGAAAGCCGCCGCTGTCGGACAGGGCGATGCGCGCGCGGTCCTGCGGCTGCGCGGCGTCGTCTTGGGGCGGGGCGGCGTTGTCGTTCATGGCGTGTTCACCGCTTATCCTGCGGGTTCGAAGCCGCAGCGGCAAGCGCTAAGACGGGACGTCGCCGGTCAGCGAACACGCGCCCGCAACCGGGGCTAGAACCAATCCGGCAGCGTCTCGCGCGAGAGCATCTCTTCCAGCGTCGGGCGGGCGCGGATGACGGCGAAACGCTCGCCATCGACCATCACCTCGGGGATCAGCGGGCGGGTGTTGTATTCCGACGACATCACCGCGCCATAGGCCCCGGCCGAGCGGAAGGCGACCAGATCCTCTGCCGACAGCGCCGGCAGTTCGGCCCCCTTGCGGAAGGTGTCGCCCGATTCGCAGATCGGCCCGACCACGTCATAAGGCTGCCGCTCGACCCCCGGCGGGGCCTCGATGACCGGCACGATGTCGTGATGGGCGCCATACATCGCCGGGCGGATCAGATCGTTCATCGCAGCATCGACGATCAGGAAATCGCGGTCCTCGCCGTTCTTCACATAGATCACCCGGCTCAGCAGCACGCCGGCATTGCCGGCGATGTTGCGGCCCGGCTCGATCTCGATCGAGCAGCCCAGATCGCCCACCGTTTCGCGGATCACCTGTCCGTATTCGATGGGCAGAGGCGGCGCGTTATTGTCGCGGCGATAGGGGATGCCCAGCCCGCCGCCCATGTCGAGGCGGCTGATGACGTGCCCGTCCTCGCGCAGGGCGCGGGTCAGATCGGCCATCTTGGCATAGGCCTGCCGATAGGGTTCCAGATCGGTCAGCTGGCTGCCGATATGCATGTCGACGCCGACCACCTCGATCCCCGGCAGACGGGCGGCCTGGGCATAGACCTCGCGCGCGCGGGCCAGCGGGATGCCGAACTTGTTCTCGGCCTTGCCGGTGGCGATCTTTTCATGCGTCTTCGCGTCGACATCGGGGTTCACGCGCACCGCGATGGGCGCGACGGCACCCATGCCGGACGCAACCTCGGACAGCGCCAGCAATTCGGGTTCGGATTCGACGTTGAACTGGCGGATGCCGCCTTCCAGCGCCAGCCGCATCTCGTCGCGCGTCTTGCCGACCCCGGAAAAGACGATCCGCTCGCCCGGCACCCCGGCGGTGCGGGCGCGGGCATATTCGCCGATCGAGACGACATCCATCCCGGCCCCCAGATCGCCCAGCAGCTTCAGCACCGCGATGTTGGAATTGGCCTTGACCGCGTAGCAGATCAGATAGTCGGGCGCCCAGTGCAGCGCCTGCTGAAAGACGTTGAAATGCCGGGTCAGCGTGGCGGCGGAATAGACATAGACGGGCGTCCCGACCTCGGCCGCGATGCGGGTCAGGGGCACATCCTCGGCATGCAGAACGCCGTCACGGTAGTTGAAATGATCCATCAGACGATCCTGCGAGAGCGAAGGAAAAGATAAAGCGGCAGCGCGCAGCCAAGCCCCAGCGTCAGCGCCGGCAGCGTCAGAAGCCCCGGCCAGTTGCGGCGCAGCGTGGTCTCGATCAGCGACCACAGCGCCAGCGTCAGCGCCGCAACCGCGCCCGAGGCGTCGGGCAGCCCCGGCGGCAGACCCAGCACGGCGCCCAGCAGCGCCAGCCCCAGCCAGACCAGCCGCAGCGGCGTCAGATCAAAGCCCATCCACCCGCAGGCCGACCCGCGCATCGCCCGACACGCTCAGGCCCGGCGGGTCCGAGGCGACGGGACGCTCGGGCGCGCCCGCCACGCCACAGGCGGTCAGCAACAGCGCCGAGGCAACAGCCACATATTTCATAGTTTTTCCTTCCAACGGGCGATCTGCGCCCGGACCTGATCTGGCGCCGTGCCGCCATAGCTTTGCCGCGACGCGACGGAATTGTGAACGCCCAGCACGCCGAACACGTCCTCGGTGATGCTGCCATGCACGCTTTGCATGTCGTCCAGCGTCAGTTCCGGCAGATCGACGCCCCGCGCCTCGGCCATGGCGACCAGCGAGCCGGTGACGTGGTGGGCGTCGCGGAAGGGCAGACCGGCCTCGCGCACCAGCCAGTCGGCCAGATCGGTCGCGGTCGAGAACCCGGCACTCGCCGCCTGTTCCAGCCGCTGCGGATCGGCGGTCAGGTCCGACAGCATCCCGGCCATGGCGGCCAGCGCCAGCAGCAGGTGGTCGGCGGCGTCGAAGACCTGCTCTTTATCTTCCTGCATGTCCTTGGAATAGGCCAAGGGCAGGCCCTTCATCACCGTGAACAGCGCCACCGTCGCGCCCAGAATCCGGCCGATCTTGGCGCGGATCAGCTCGGCCGCGTCGGGGTTGCGCTTTTGCGGCATGATGCTGGACCCGGTGGACCACTTGTCCGACATGGCGACAAAGCGGAACTGGGCCGAAGACCAGATCACCAGCTCTTCCGCCAGCCGCGACAGATGCACCGCGCAGATCGAGGCCGCCGACAGGAACTCGAGCGCGAAGTCCCGGTCGCTGACCGCGTCGAGGCTGTTGGCCATCGGCGCGTCAAAGCCCAGCGCCTCCGCCGTCGCGTGGCGGTCGATGGGATAGCCGGTGCCGGCCAGCGCCGCCGCGCCCAAAGGCGATTCGTTCATCCGCCGGCGCGCATCCTGAAACCGCGACAGATCGCGGCCGAACATCTCGACATAGGCCATCATGTGATGACCCCATGTCACCGGCTGCGCGGTCTGCAGATGGGTAAAGCCCGGCATCACCCAATCCGCCCCGGCCTCGGCCTGGCTCAGCGCCGCACCGATCAGCGCCCGCAGCCCGTCAATGGCCGCATCGCACTGGTCGCGCACCCACAGCCGGAAATCCGTCGCCACCTGGTCGTTGCGCGACCGCCCCGTGTGCAGCCGCCCCGCCGGTTCGCCCACCAGTTCCTTCAGCCGGGCCTCGACGTTCATGTGAATATCTTCCAGCGCCTCGCTGAAGGGGAATCCGCCGGCCTCGATTTCTGACAAAACGGTGAGCAGCCCTTCCCGGATCGCCTCGGCATCGCTAGAGGTGATGATGCCCTGCGCCGCAAGCATCGCGGCATGGGCCCGGCTGCCCCGGATATCCTGGGCGTACAGCCTGCGGTCGAACCCGATCGAGGCGTTGATCGCCGTCATGATCGCGTCCGGTCCCGCGGCGAAACGCCCGCCCCACATGGCATTCGCGGTGTCGTTCGGGGTCGAGGCGTCGGTCATGATCACGTCCAAGAGGTTAACATGCTGCGTATGCTGATCCTTTATACGGCGCTTGCTGCCGGTGCAAACATGGCGATGGCGGGCGAGGTCGATCTTGACGCCGCCCGCGCAGGCGGGATCGAACTGGCCGCAGGCGATGGCAAGCCGGTCTCGGACACGCCCTATACCGACCCCGACGGCGGCGAGCATCGGCTGTCGGATCATCAGGGCAAGGCGCTGCTGCTGAACTTCTGGGCGACCTGGTGCGCGCCCTGCCGCGAAGAGATGCCGGCCCTGAACGCGCTGGAAAAGCAGTTCGGGGGTGAGGATTTCGCCGTCCTGACCATCGCCGCGGGCCGCAACCCGCCCAAGGCCATCGACAAGTTCTATGCCGAGGCCGAACTGGACGCGCTGCCCATCCTGCTCGATTCGCGGCAGGCGCTGGCCCGCGATTTCGGCGTCGTGGCGCTGCCAGCGACCATCCTGATCGACGCCGAGGGCAACGAGGTGGCGCGCATGATGGGTCCGGCGGAATGGGATTCCGAAACCGCGCAGGCCATTGTCACCCAGCTGACAGCGCCCTGACCGGCTGGTGCCGGTGACAGCATGTCAGGTGGTCGTTCACCATGCCCACCGCCTGCATGAAGGCATAGCAGATCACCGGCCCGCAAAAGGCAAAGCCCTGCCGCTTCAGCGCCGCTGCCATGGCTTTCGATTCTGCGGTGGCGGCGGGCACATCGGCCAGCGTCGCCCATCGGTTCTGGATCGGCGCGTGATCGACGAAGGACCACAGGAAGGGCGCGAATCCCTGCCGCGATTCGATCTCGATGAACAGACGTGCGCTGGTGACGGCGCCCGCGATCTTGCCCCGATGCCGGATGATCGCGGGATTCTGCATCGCATTTTCGATATTTTTCTCCGTCCAGCCGGCCACACGCTCGGGGTCGAAACCGTCGAACTGGGCCCGCAGCGCCTCGCGCTTGCGCAGGATCGTGATCCAGCTCAACCCCGCCTGAAACCCGTCCAGCACCAGCTTTTCCCATAGCGCGCGGGGGTTACGCTCGGGCACGCCCCATTCGGAGTCGTGATAGGCAACATAAAGCGGATCGCTGCCGCACCATCCGCAACGCTCGGTCATGGGGTTAATCCTTAATGGCAAAAACGGTCGGGCTTCACCCGATGTTAAGCCATCATCGCGAGGATGCGGAAAGACAGCAAGGATGCGGCCATGACGGATCAGGAAGCGGACACACAGGACGGCTCGGCGTTGGATTACGTGATCGAGCAGAAGGCGTTGATGACGATGGATGTCGTCGAACGGGCATTGGCCACGGGACAGGTGATGCTGGCCTATCAACCCGTCGTGCCCGCCGACCGCCCGCAGCATGTGGCGTTCTACGAGGGGCTGATTCGCGTCACCGACGACTCCGGGCGCTTCGTGCCGCTGCGCGATTTCCTGCCGGCGTCGGAAAAGACCGAACTGGGCCGCCGCATCGATTCGGTGGCGCTGTCGCTGGGGCTGCAGGCGCTGCAGCAGGACCCGGGGCTGCGCCTGTCGGTCAACATGTCCGCGCGCTCGATCGGCCACCCGGCCTGGATGGAAACGCTGCGGCTGGGCACCGCTGGCGACCCGCAGATCGCGGAACGCCTGATCCTCGAGGTGACGGAAAGCTCGGCGATGGACCTGCCCGAGATCATGGTCCCCTTCATGCGCGAGCTGCAGGAACGCGGCGTCAGCTTCGCGCTCGACGATTTCGGCGCGGGCTATACCTCGTTCCGCTATCTGCGCGATTTCAGCTTCGACATGATCAAGATCGACGGGCAGTTCATCCGCAGGATCGCCCAGATGCCCGACAATCAGGTGCTGACAACCGCGCTGCAGGCCATCGCGCATCACTTCGACATGTTCACCGTCGCGGAATCCGTCGAAACCGCTGAAGACGCGGCCTTCCTGATCGAGATGGGGATCGACTGCCTGCAAGGCTATTACTTCGGCGCGCCGACCCTGACCCCGCCCTGGCACAGCCCGCAGGCGGCGCGGCGATAGGGTCTGTGGAAGGGTGCCGAGGAGCGGCCATGGCACGCGGGGATGCCCATGCGGCTGCCGACGCCAGAGTGCCCCCGGCCTGCTCACTGGGGACGGCGAAAGGCGCGGTTCCACAGCCTGCGCAGGCCCCGCCAGCGGGCCGCGACAGGGCTTCGCCTTGACGCGGCGTCGCAGTTCGGCATTCTGAAGCCAGCACGGCCTCGCGCCGGCAAACTCCGAACACCCGAAGGAACACGCCCATGACAAAAGCCGTTATCGTCTCTGCTGCCCGCACGCCTGTCGGCAGTTTCCTCGGCTCTTTCGCGAATATTCCCGCCCATGATCTGGGCGCCGCCGTCCTGGCCGAGGTGGTCCGCCGCGCCGGCGTCGACCCGGCCGAGGTCAGCGAGACCATCCTCGGGCAGGTGCTGACCGCCGGGCAGGGTCAGAACCCCGGCCGCCAAGCCCATATCAATGCCGGTCTGCCCAAGGAAGCGCCGGCCTGGCTTCTGAACCAGGTCTGCGGCTCGGGTCTGCGCGCGGTGGCGATTGCCGCCCAACAGGTCATTCTGGGCGACGCGCAGGTAGTTCTGGCCGGCGGTCAGGAATCCATGTCGATGTCGACCCATGCCGCCTATCTGCGCGCCGGGCAGAAGATGGGCGACGTCAAGATGCTGGACACCATGATCCGCGACGGGCTGTGGGACGCGTTCAACAACTATCACATGGGCCAGACGGCCGAGAATGTGGCCGACCAATGGTCGATCACGCGGGAAGAGCAGGACAATTTCGCCGTCGCCAGCCAGAACAAGGCCGAGGCCGCCAAGAAGGAAGGCCGCTTCAAGGACGAGATCGTCCCCTTCACCGTCAAGGGCCGCAAGGGCGATGTGGTGATCGAGGATGACGAATATATCCGCGACGGCGCCAATATCGAGACCATGCAAAAGCTGCGCCCCGCCTTCACCAAGGACGGGACCGTGACCGCCGCCAACGCCTCGGGGCTGAACGACGGCGCCGCCGCGGTGATGGTCATGACCGAGGACGAGGCCGCGCGCCGGGGCCTGACCCCGCTGGCGCGCATCGCCTCTTACGCCTCGGCCGGGCTCGACCCTGCCATCATGGGCACCGGCCCCATCCCGGCCAGCCGCAAGGCGCTGGAAAAGGCCGGCTGGAAAGCCGCCGATCTGGACCTGATCGAGGCCAACGAGGCCTTTGCCGCGCAGGCCTGCGCCGTCAACAAGGAGATGGGCTGGAACCCCGACATCGTCAACGTGAACGGCGGCGCGATCGCCATCGGCCACCCGATCGGTGCCTCGGGCGCGCGGATCCTGAACACGCTGCTGTTCGAAATGGCCCGCCGCGACGCCAAGAAGGGTCTCGCCACCCTTTGCATCGGCGGCGGCATGGGCGTCGCGCTCTGCGTCGAGCGCTGAGACTGACCGGCCGCGCGCAATCTTGTTGCGCGCGGCCGCGTTGACCGCCTAAGATTATTTCAGAAGCGCGTTTAAATGGGGGGAATGACATGTCCAAGGTTGCAGTGGTCACTGGGGGAACGCGCGGCATCGGCGCCGCGATCTCGAAAGCCCTGGCGGATGAAGGATACACCGTCGCGGCCAACTATGCCGGCAATGACGAGGCCGCCAAGGCGTTCTCGGACGAAACCGGGATCAAGACCTATAAATGGTCGGTCGCGGATTATGATGCCTGCGCCGACGGGATCAGCCGGGTCGAGGCCGATCTGGGCCCGGTCGCCGTGCTGGTCAACAATGCCGGCATCACCCGCGATGCCATGTTCCACCGGATGACGCCGCAGCAGTGGAAAGAGGTCATCGACACCAACCTGACCGGGCTGTTCAACATGACCCACGCGGTCTGGACCGGGATGCGCGACCGCAAGTTCGGGCGGGTGGTCAATATCAGCTCGGTCAACGGGCAGAAGGGTCAGGCCGGGCAGGCGAACTATTCCGCCGCCAAGGCCGGCGACATCGGCTTTACCCGCGCCCTCGCGCAGGAAGGTGCGCGCGCCGGTATCACCGTCAACGCCATCGCGCCGGGCTATATCGGCACCGAAATGGTGCGGGCCATCGACGAAAAGGTGCTGAACGAGCGGATCATCCCGCAGATCCCGGTCGGACGGCTGGGCGAGCCCGAGGAAATCGCGCGCTGCGTGGTGTTCCTGGCCTCGGACGATGCGGGCTTCATCTCGGGTTCGACGATTTCGGCGAACGGGGCGCAGTTCTTCAGCTAGACATGCCAAGGCCCGCCATTGGCGGGCCAACCAACACGTCAAAAGGCCCGCGTGATCGCGGGCCTTTCTTTGCAGATCGGGTCAGGCGTTCAGCCGCTCTATCTGTTCCTTGAGACGAAGCTTTTCGCGCTTCATCTCGGTAATCTCCAAATCGGATGCGCCAGGCGCGCGTTGCGCCTGCTCTACGGCCCTGGAAACCTTTTCATGTTTTTCGCGGAGCTTC
Source organism: Paracoccus jeotgali (assembly GCF_002865605.1). Classification (NCBI taxonomy): domain Bacteria; kingdom Pseudomonadati; phylum Pseudomonadota; class Alphaproteobacteria; order Rhodobacterales; family Paracoccaceae; genus Paracoccus; species Paracoccus jeotgali. The sequence goes on along the minus strand of NZ_CP025583.1, from coordinate 301,856 downwards.
TCGATGTGAGCGTCAACCGACATTTAAGTCCTCCTGTGCGCTTGTCGAACATCCGGATTGCACCACAGATCCCCGATTCTGTCACCCTCATTCGGGCTGAATAAGCGAGATGGCGCCATTGTGACGCAGAACCGCCTGCGCCTCGGCGGTCAGATCCTCGGCATCGCCCGCGTGGCCAGGGGCCTGATGCATGATGAAGGGGTAAAGCAGCCGCAACCCCGCCGCCGACCCCTTGCGGGCCTGCACGATCACCCGCCCCGCCGCCCGTCCGCGCCGTGCCGAGATCGGCAGGATCGCCACCGCCCCGGCCCGTCCGGCAAGCAGCGTCAGGATCTTGTCCAGCCGCGACGCCAGATGGATCAGCGTCACATGCCCGCCCGGCCGCAACCGCCGCAGCGCGCAGTCGAGCCATGTCGTCAGCGGCGTCTCCTCGTGCCTTGCATGGGCGCGCAGGCTGTCGGGCGAGGGCGTGCCGGCGGCGAAAAAGGGCGGGTTCAGCATGACATGGTCAAAGTTCCGCCCCCGCAGGTCCGGCGGCAGATCGGCAAGATCGGCCTGCACCACCGACAGGCTCGCCCCGTTCCGCGCCGCATTGTCACGGGCGAGTGCCGCGAACCGCGCATCCCGCTCGACCGCCCACAGATCGACCCCCGGCACCCGCGAGGCGAGGCAAAGCGCCGCGACCCCTGCCCCGCAACCCAGTTCCAGCACGCTCTCGCCTTGTCGGGCCGCGCAGGCCGCCGCCAGCATCACCGCATCGGCGCCGGCGCGATAGCCGCGCAGCGGTTGTTCGATCTGCAAGGCGCCGCCCAGAAAGGCGTCGATTCGCGTCTCAATCATGCAGGTCGTGGTCGCGCAGGATCGCCCGCGCCATGAACAGGTCGCGATCCGCGACCATCAGGCGGCGCGGCAGGATGCCCAGCGATCCTTCCAGCACGCTCATATGCTGGTCGAAGGCAAAGCTTTCGATCCCGTCGGCGCGCAGGACGTCTTGGGCGCGCATCAGGCGCAGCGGATCGGTGGTTCGCAACAGCTCTTTCATGGGCCAGAGGGTATCGGGCAGTTGCGCCGCTGTAAATCGCGTGGCAATGGCATGAGGCGAAAGGGATTTGCCATGGACGTTTCTGTGACTGACACTCCGATGGATCAACTGGCGGAAGCCTTGGGCGCCGAGATGGAGGCCGTGAACGCGCTGATCCGCGAACGCATGGCCTCGCGCCACGCGCCCCGCATCCCCGAGGTGACCGCCCATCTGGTCGAGGCCGGCGGCAAGCGGCTGCGGCCGATGCTGACGCTGGCGGCGGCCCGGCTGTGCGGCTATGGCGGGCCCTATCACGTCCATCTGGCGGCCACGGTCGAGTTCATTCACACCGCGACCCTGCTGCATGACGATGTCGTCGATGAAAGCAGCCAGCGGCGCGGGCGACCCACCGCGAACCTGCTGTGGGACAACAAATCCAGCGTGCTGGTCGGCGATTATCTGCTGGCCCGCGCGTTTCAGCTGATGACCGAAACCGGCGTCATGCGCGTGCTCGAGATCCTGTCCAACGCCTCGGCCGTGATCTCCGAGGGCGAGGTGCTGCAACTGACCGCCGCGCGCGACCTGTCCACGGATGAGGACATCTATCTGCAGGTCATCCGCGGCAAGACCGCCGCGCTGTTTTCGGCCGCGACCGAGGTCGGCGCGGTCATCGCCGGCGCCCCGCCCGAGCGGGTGCAGGCGCTGTTCGATTACGGCGACGCGCTGGGCATCGCCTTTCAGATCGCGGACGATCTGCTGGATTACGGCGGCACCACGGCCGCCATCGGCAAGAACACCGGCGATGATTTCCGCGAGCGCAAGCTGACCCTGCCGGTCATCAAGGCCATCGCCCTTGCCACGCCGGAAGAGCGGTCCTTCTGGCAGCGCACCATCGAACGCGGCGACCAGCAAGAGGGCGATCTGGCCAAGGCGCTTGAGATCATGGCCCGCCACGGCACGCTGGCCGCGTCACGCGACGACGCGCTGCATTGGGCCGACCGGGCGCGTCAGGCGCTGAAGCCCCTGCCCGACCACCCGCTGCGGCCGATCCTGTCCGATCTGGCGGATTTCGTGGTCGCGCGGCTGTCCTGACGGCCCCACCGCGACCATCCCCATTCGCGGATTTCCGCGCATATCCGCACCCACGCGGCCTACACGGACTGGTCATTTGACTTCGCATCCCCGGATGCCTTGTGTATGCTGTTGGCAATCAGGCCGGGGGAACCGGCCGCGCAGGAATACAGGCAGCACATGGCAGAACCACCTCGCAAGCGCCGTCGGGTCGTGGCCGAACGGCGATACGCGAACCCGACCAAGCCCTCGGCACAGACCCCGCGCGGCAAGTCCGGCCGCCGCGCCCCGGTCCGGCGCGGCAATGCGTTGACGCGGGGGGTGAGCGGGTTCTTCCGTCTGCTTTGGCGCGCCTTTTTCGGCACCATCTGGGCCACGATCGTCACCGTGCTGCTGCTGATCGGCGTCTCGACCTTTTATTACTACTCGCAGCTTCCGCAGGCCGCGGCGCTGTTCGACGGGCGCGCGCGCGGCGGGGTGACGTTGCTCGACCGCGAGGGCAAGGTCTTTGCCTGGCGCGGCGAGACCTTCGGCACCGTCACGCCGGACAAGATCGCGCCCTCGCTGCGCGACGCCGTGGTCGCGACCGAGGACCGGCGTTTTTATCAGCATCTGGGCATCGACCCGCGCGGCATCGCCAGCGCGATCCGAATCAACATGGCCGCCGGGCGCGGGCCGCTGGACGGGCATGGCGGCTCGACCATCACGCAGCAGGTCTCGAAACTGCTGTGCCTGGGCGAGACCTTCGACCCGACCCGCTGGAAGGACGAGGCCGCCTATGAGGCCGAGTGCCGCGAAAGCAGCCTGTGGCGCAAGATCAAGGAAGTGCCGTTCTCCTTCGCGCTGGAACTGAAATACAGCAAGGACGAGATCCTCAACATCTACATGAACCGCTCTTACCTGGGCGGCGGGGCGCGCGGCTTCGAGGCCGCGGCCGAGCGGTATTTCGGCCGTCACGCCGACAACATCAGCGTGGCCGAATCGGCGATGCTGGCCGGGCTGCTGAAGGCGCCCAGCTATTTCGCGCCGACCTCCGACATCCAGCGCGCGCAGGATCGCGCCGCCGTGGTGCTGCAATTGATGCGCGAACAGGACCGGATCACCGAGGCCGAGTATCAGCAGGCTCGCGCCAATCCCGCCGTGCTGTCGGCCGCCGCCGCCGCCCGTGCGGGCGGCTATTTCGCCGACTGGCTGATGGAATCCGGGCCCGGCTTTCTGACCACCGAAACGACCGAGGATGTGACCATCCTGACCACCTTCGACCAGAAGGTGCAGGCGGCGGCCGAGCGCGGGCTGAAGCGGATCTTCGACGAAAAGGTCAAGGACAGCTCCAAGGCCGAGGCCGCGGTCGTGGTGCTGTCCGCCGATGGCGCGGTGCGGGCGATGATCGGCGGGCGCGACAGCAAGGTCTCGGGCGTGTTCAACCGCGCCACCCAGGCCAAGCGGCAGACCGGGTCCAGCTTCAAGCCCTTCGTCTTTGCGGCCGGGCTGGATCAGGGGATGCGGCCCGACAGCATCATCCATGACGGCCCGCTGACCATCAACATCAAGGGCAGCCGCCCGTGGTCGCCGCAGAACTACAGCCGCCGCTTCTCCGGCGATGTCACCCTGACCACCGCGCTGTCGAAATCGCTGAACACGGCGACCATCCGCATTCAGGAGAAAGCCGGCCGCGCCTCGGTCCGCCGCATCGCGGAAGAATTCGGCGTGGGTGTGAACCTGCCCAACGTGCCCTCGCTGGGGCTGGGCGTCTTCGACACGACGCTGCTGGAAATGACCGGCGCCTATGCCGGGATCCGCAATGGTGGCCGCGCCGTGCGGCCTTACGGCGTGGTCGAGCTGCGGGTGCGCGGCGACAACAGCCCGATGATCGCCAAGACCGGCGGCATGGGCCAGCGGGTGATCTCGCAGCAGGCGGCGCGCGACCTGATCTACATGATGCAGCAGGTGATCCAGAACGGCACCGGCACCCGCGCCAAACTGGCGGGACGCGAGGCGGCGGGCAAGACCGGCACCACCTCGTCCTATCGCGACGCGTGGTTCATCGGCTTCACCGACCAGTTCGTGACCGGGGTCTGGATGGGCTATGACGACAACACCCCGCTCAGCGGTGTGACCGGCGGTGGCCTTCCGGCCGAGATCTGGCAGGCGGTGATGACCGACATCCACGAGGGCCTTCCGGCCGAGCCTCTGGGCCGCTTCGTCGGCGACGAGGGCTCGCGGATCGGCGACGGCGTGGCGCCTTCGGTGCGCGGCGACGACGCGCTGGCCGATGCGCTGTCGGCGGCGCTAAGCGACATGCAGGGCGATTCCGCCGGTGCGCCTGCCGGGCAGCCGCTGGTCAGCGGCAGCGCAGAGCCGCTGGCCGACGCGCTGTCGCAGGCCTTGGGACAGGGCGGCAGTGGCGGCCCGCCCCGCTCGGCCGAGCAGACCTTCACCTCGCTCGATGCCGGTCGCGGCGTCACCGATGCGCCCGATGCGGGGGAAAGCGACCCCTTGGGCGACGTCCTGCGGGGCATCGAAGGCCTCAACTGACCCTGCGGGGCGCGATGGCGCCCCGCCCCCACCGGCCCGCAGCAAGCGGTTGGTAATCTTTCTGCCCTATACCCGATCTTGCGCGATTCGCCCGAACCGGGGCGACGGGCAAAGATGGGGGTTGGGCATGGCTGATCGTGACGGCAGGGCCGAGCTGCACCGGGCCGGACAGGGCAGCACCGGGCTGCTGGCCTGCGTCGCGCTGTTCTCGCTGACCGTCAACCTGCTGATGCTGACCGGCCCGCTGTTCATGCTGCAGACCTATGACCGCGTGCTGGTGTCGCACTCGGTCGAGACCCTCGCGGCGCTGTTTCTGCTGGTGGTGTTCCTGTTCATCATCCTCGGCATCGTCGATCTGGCGCGCGGCCGGATCATGCAACGCATCGCGCTGCGCTGGCAGGACCGATTGCAGGCGCGGGTCTTCGATGCGGCGCTGTCGCGGGGGCCGGACAACGCGCCCCCGCGCGGCGGCGTGCGCGATCTGGACGCGGTGCGCGGGCTGATCGCCTCTCCGGTGGCGCTGGCGGTGTTCGACCTGCCCTTTGCGCCGATCTATCTGGGCGCGGTCTTCGTGTTCCACCCGTTGCTAGGCGGCGTCGCCCTGATTGGCGGCGCGGTGCTGGTGCTGACGACATGGCTCAACCAGCTCGCCGGTCGCCGGGCGCTGCGCGAGTTGACCAGCGCCGGCCAATCCGCCGACCGCATGTCAGAGCTGTTCCGGCATGACGGCGAGCTGATCGCCGCGCTCGGGATGCGCGATGCGAGCCTGACGCGCTGGCTGCGCCTGCGCGACCGCGCGGCGGAAGCCGCCCTGCAAAGCGGCGATACCGGCCTGCTTTACGCCACCATCTCGCGCGGCTTCCGCATGTTCCTGCAAAGCGGGATGCTCGCGGTTGGCGCGTGGCTGGTCCTGCGCGGGCAGCTCAGCCCCGGCGCCATGATCGCGGCCTCGATCCTGATGGGCCGCGCCCTGCAGCCGGTCGAGGTGCTGGTCGCGCAATGGCCGCGCGTGCAGCGCGCGCAGGACGGCTGGCGCGATCTGGCGGCGCTGCTCTCGCGCTGCCCACAGGCCCCGGCGCGCACCGCCCTGCCCCGGCCCGTCGCGCGGCTCGAGATCGACCGCCTCGACGTTATCCCGCCGGGCCGGCGGCTGCCGACGCTGCGCGGGCTGGACCTGGTGCTGGAGCCGGGACAGGCGGTCGGCGTCATCGGCACCTCTGGCGCCGGCAAATCGACGCTGGCGCGCGCGGTGATCGGCGCTTGGCCGCAGGCGGCGGGGTCGATCCGCCTGGGTGGTGCCGCGCTGGATCAATATGCGCCCGATGCGCTGGGCCGGCTGATCGGCTATCTGCCGCAGCAGGTGACGCTGTTCGACGGCAGCGTGGCCGAGAACATCGCCCGGCTCGACCCGCAGCCGGATGCCGAGCGCGTCGTTCAGGCCGCCCGCGCCGCCGACGCCCACCAGATGATCCTCGACCTCTCGGACGGCTACGACACGCCGCTGTCGCAGGCGGGCGCGCAGCTGTCGGGCGGGCAGATCCAGCGGATCGGTCTGGCGCGGGCGCTCTACACCGACCCGGTGCTGCTGGTCCTGGACGAGCCCAACGCGAACCTCGACAATGAGGGCTCGATGGCGCTGAACAGCGCCATTCGGCGCCTCAAGGCGCAGGGCGGCGCGGTGATGATCATGGCGCATCGCCCGGCCGCGATTGCCGAATGCGACCTGCTGCTGGTGCTGGAACGCGGCGTGGTCCGGCGCTCTGGGCCGCGCGACGAGGTGCTGAAATCGGTGGTACAGAACGCGCAGGTGATCCGCAATGCGCGCATGGCCGGGGGTGTGGCATGAGCCGGGGCGCCACCGGTCGCGCGTCCGCGCGCGGGCCGCTGATCATGGGGCTGGCGGCGCTGTTCGTGCTGGTCGCGGGCTTCGGCGTCTGGGCCGCCAGCGCCCGCATCGCCGGCGCCATCGTCGCCAGCGGCCAGATCGAGGTCGAGCAGCATCGCCAGATCGTCCAGCATCCCGATGGCGGGGTGGTGGCGCAGATCCTCGTGCGCGATGGCCAGCCGGTCGAACAGGGCGAGGTGCTGATCCGCCTCGACGGCAGTCTGCTGCAGACCGAACTGACCATCATTGAGGGGCAGTATCACGAGGTTCTCGCCCGCCGTGGCCGGCTCGAGGCGGAACGCGACGGCAGCGCCGAGATCCGGTTTCCGGACCCGCTCACAGCCGCCGCGCGCGCAGACCCGCGCCTGCGCGACGTGCTCGCGGGGCAGGAGAGCCTGTTCGCGGCCCGTCTGCTGGGCTTTCAGCAGTCGCTGGACCAGCTTGCGATCCAGCTTGACCAGTTGACCAGCCAGATCGACGGGATCGACGCGCAGGCGGCTGCCGTCCGAACGCAGCGTGGCCTGATCGCGGAAGAACTGGCCAATCAGCGCAGCCTGCTAGACAAGGGGCTGGCCCAGATGCCGCGCATCCTGGCCTTGGAGCGAGAAGCGGCGGCCATCGAGGGACAGATCGGTGAGCTGCAGGCGCTGAAGGCGCAGGCCGAGGCGCGCAAGGCCGAGATCGCCATGACGCGGCTGCAGCGGCAGGGCGAGCGGCGCGAGCAGGCCGAGAGCGAGCTGCGCGACCTCGGCTATCGCGAGCTGGAACTGGCCGAGCGGCGTCAGGCGCTGCGCGACCGCATCGCGCGGCTGGACATCACCGCGCCGGTCGCCGGGATCGTGCATCAGTTGCAGATCACCACGCCCCGCGCCGTGCTGCGGCCCGCCGATCCGGTGCTGTATCTGGTGCCGCAGGACCGGCCTCTGGTCGTCGCGGCCCGCATCGCCGCGATCCACATCGACGAGGTGCGCCCGGGGCAGCCGGTCCGGCTGCATCTGCCCGGCTTCAACACCCGCCTCACGCCGCAGATCGAGGCGGTGGTCGATCGCATCTCGGCCGACGCGCTGACCGACGAGACGACGCGCGGCATCTTCTACCGCGCCGAGATCGCGATTTCGGCGGGCGGCGCTGGCGACCTGCCGCTGCTGCCCGGGATGCCGGTCGAGATCCACATCCAGACCGGCCTGCGCAGCCCTGCCGCCTATCTGCTGAAGCCGTTCACGGATTACTTTGCCCGTGCCATGCGTGAGAGTTGATCCCATGGCCGGCGGCAACCGGATCACAGTGCAACACGAACGCCCAATGGACGCTCAATCATCGCTTGCGGCCGATCCTGGGTTCGGTGCCGGCGCGCAGCCGCTCGATATTCTCGCGGTGGCGAAAGATCACCAATGCGGCCATGAAGGCCACCGCCGCCGCGATCAGGCTTTGGCCCATCGCCACCGCGATCAGCGGCGACGCCGTCGCCGCAATCAGCGCGGCGAGCGAACTGATCCGGAAGATCGCCGCCGCCACCAGCCAGATCGCGCAGCACATCAACCCCAGCGGCCACGACAGCGCGATCACCGTCCCGAGGAAGGTCGCCACCCCCTTGCCGCCGCGAAAGCCGAGCCAGACCGGAAAGCAATGTCCCAGGATCGCCCCCGCCCCGGCCAGCACCGCCGCGATGTCGCCGCCCAGCCAGCGGGCCAGCAGCACCGCGATCGCGCCCTTGCCGCTGTCCAGCAGCAGCGTCGCCAGCGCCGCGCCCTTGTGCCCGGTGCGCAGGACGTTCGTCGCACCGATATTGCCCGACCCGATCTGGCGCAGATCGCCCAGCCCCAGCAGCCGCGTGATCACGATGCCGAAGGGAATCGAGCCCAGCAGATACCCCGCAAACGCCCACAATGCCGCCATCATCCAAACACCCTCTCGCCGCCGACCCAGGTGCCCAGCACCCGCCCCTGCATCCGCGCCCCGTCAAAGGGCGTGTTCTTGGACTTCGACAGCAGCGCGAAGCGGTCGAGCACGAAGGGCGCGCCGGGATCGAACAGCACCAGATCGGCCGGCGCGTCCACCGCCAGCGTCCCGCCCGGCAGGCCCAGCCGGCGCGCGGGGTTCAGCGACAGCGCCCGGAACAGCTGCGCCAGCGTCAGCCCGTCCTGATGATGCAGCCGCAGCGCCGCCGGCAGCAGGGTCTGAAGCCCCACCGCCCCCGGCGCGGCCTCGGCATAGGGCAGGCGCTTCGATTCCTCGTCCTGCGGCGTGTGGAACGAGGCGATGACGTCGATCTCGCCCTCGGCCACGGCCCGGACCATTGCCGCCCGGTCATCTTCGGTCCGCAGCGGCGGGGTGAAGCGGAAAAAGGTCCGATAGCCGGCGACGTCGAACTCGTTCAGCGTCAGGTGATGGATCGAGACGCCCGCCGTGACGTCCAGCCCCGCCTTGCGCGCGCGGGCCAGAGCGGGCAAGGCCGCCGCCGTGGTGATCTGGTCGGCGTGATAGCGCCCGCCGGTCATCGCCACCAGGGCCAGATCACGCTCAAGGCCCATCAGCTCGGCCAGCGGCGAGACGTCGGGAATGCCGTAGAGCGAGGCGAATTTCCCCTTGGTCGCCGCCGCGCCGCGCGACAGGATCGGCTCTTGCGGGTGGCCGACGATCAGCGCGCCCAGCCCGCGCGCATAGGTCAGGCAGCGGCTCATCAGCCGCGTATCGGCGACCACGCGAACCCCGTCGGTGAAGGCCACGGCGCCCGCATCCAGCAGAAACGCCATCTCGACCATCTCGCGCCCCTCGCGGCGCCGGGTCAGCGCGGCCATGTGGCGGACGCGGACCGCCGCATCATCGGCGGCGCGGCGGATGACGAAGGAGAGCGCCTCGGGCGTGTCGAGCGGCGGGTTCGTGTCGGGCCGCACGACCATGGTGGTGATGCCGCCCGCCGCCGCCGCGCGCCCGGCGCTGGCATAGGATTCCTTGTGCCGCTCGCCCGGCTCACCGACCTTGACGCCCCAGTCGACGATCCCCGGCGCCAGACAGCGCCCGCCGCAATCGATCACCTTGGCCCCGTCGGGCGCGGCGCCGTCGCGGGCTGTGATGACACCGTCGCTGACCGTCAGGCTGCCCGGCGCATCGCGGTCCTGTTCGGGGTCGATCAGGCGCGCATTGTCGAAATGCAGGATCATCGAAAGCCTTCCTCTGGCGCGGTGGCGGCCCGGCCGGACTGGATCTGGCGCAGCAGCGTCATGACCCGGTCGGCCTCGGGGATGAAGTGGAACCCGGCGCGCTCGCGCCGGTCGATGGTCTCGGGACCGAAAAGCACGCTGGGCGGCTCGCTGGCGACATATTCGACCAGCGAGGCGGGGCCGATGGGCCAGCTTTTCAGCCGCCTGCCCTGGAACGGCAGGTCGGTCGCGACGATGGCCCGGCGGTCGGTCAGCGTGTACCAGCTGCGCGAGCGGGTGAACGAGGGCAGGATCAGCCGTTGCGCCACGTCCAGCACGCCCTTGCCCAGAAACAGCAGCCCGAACATGGCGAACAGCAGGCTCGCCTGCGCCGCCATCAGCATCCAGATCAGCGCGAAGCCCGACATCATCAGCCCCGGCGTCGCCGATTTGATCTCCGCCAGTCCGATATGCGGGCGGCTGTCGGGCTGGCCCTGCCACAGGATGCGCTCGCCCGGATCGAGGATGCCCTGCCAGCCCGGACCGGGCGTCTCGCCCGACAGGGTGGCGGTTCTAGACATATTGCCCACCGGCCGCCGCCAGCCCGCGCTCGGCGCGCAGGTTGCGCGCGAGCAGGTCCATCGCTGCCATGCGGACGGCGACGCCCATCTCGACCTGGTCCTGAATGACGCTGCGGTTGATGTCGTCGGCGATGGTGCCGTCGATCTCGACGCCGCGATTCATCGGGCCGGGATGCATGACGATGGCGTCGGGCGCGGCGCAGGCGAGCTTGTCCGCGTTCAGCCCCCAGCGGTGGTAATATTCCCGCTCGGACGGGATGAAGCCGCCATCCATCCGCTCGCGCTGCAGGCGCAGCATCATCACCACATCGGCGCCCTGCAGCCCCTCGCGCATGTCCTCATAGACCTCGCAGCCCAGTTCGGCGGCGCCGGCGGGCATCAGTGTGGCCGGGCCGATCAGGCGCAGGCGGCTTTCCATCTTGCCCAGCAGCAGCAGGTTCGAACGCGCGACCCGGCTATGCGCGATGTCGCCGCAGATCGCGACCGTCAGCCGGTGCAGCCGCCCCTTGGCGCGGCGGATGGTCAGCGCGTCCAGCAACGCCTGCGTCGGATGCTCGTGCCGCCCGTCGCCGGCGTTCAGCACGGCGCAATTCACCTTTTCCGCCAGCAGGTTGACCGCGCCGGATTGCGGGTGGCGCACGACCAGCAGATCGGGCCGCATGGCGTTCAGCGTCAGCGCGGTGTCGATCAGCGTCTCGCCCTTTTTCAGGCTGGATTGCGCCATCGACATGTTCATCACATCCGCCCCCAGCCGCATCCCGGCCAGCTCGAAGCTCGCCTGGGTGCGGGTCGAGTTCTCGAAGAACATGTTGATCTGCGTCATCCCCGCCAGCGCGTCCGCGCGCTTGATCGTGCGCCGGTTCAGCGCGACATAGCTGTCCGCCAGATCGAGGATCGAGGTGATGTCCGAGGGCGAAAGCGGTTCGATCCCCAGCAGATGTCGGGCGCGGAACGTCATCAGGAACCCCTTCGCTGGTCCGGTGCGGTTCCTCTATCGCAAACCGCGCGGGATGCGGCAAGTGCGGGCGGCGCGGGCCTTGCCGCAGCCATGCCCCGGCCCTAGGGTCGCGGCATGGAATCGCGTCTGACATGGCAGGGGGTCGAGATCGACGGCCCGACCGCGCTTGCGCTGCTTGAATGGCAGCGCGAGATGGGCGCGGATGAGGCGATGCTGGACGCAGCGCTCGACCGCACCGACCTGCCCGCGCCTGCCGCGGTGGCAGCGGCCCCGCCTGCGCCTGCTGCCCCGGCGGCGGGCGTGTCAGCCGCAGCGCAGGCCGCGCCGCCGGTCGGGGCGCAGCAAAGCCTGCTGGGTGATGACCATGCGGAGGCTTTGGCGCAGGCAGAGGCGCTGGCGGCCGGGGCGGCAACTCTGGACGCCCTCGCTGCCGCGCAGCAGGGCTTCGACGGGATCGAGTTGAAGCGCGGGGCGCGGAACTTCGTCTTTGCCGATGGACGGGCGGCGGCCCGCGTGATGATCCTGGGCGAGGCGCCGGGCGAAGAGGAGGACGCGCGCGGCCTGCCCTTTGTCGGGCGTGCCGGGCAGTTGCTGGACCAGATGTTCGCCGCCATCGGCATGGGCCGCGCCGATCCCGACGCGACGCGCGCGCTCTATGTCACCAATGTCATCAAATGGCGCCCGACCGGCAACCGCCGCCCCACGGCCGAGGAAATCGCGCTGTCCCTGCCCTTTCTGCGCCGGCAGGTCGAGCTTGCCGACCCCGAATTCCTGGTGCTGATGGGCAATACGCCCTGCGCCGCGGCATTGGGACGCGAGGGCATCCTGCGTCTGCGCGGCAATTGGACCACGGCGTTTGACCGCCCGGCGCTGCCGATGACGCATCCGGCCTATCTGCTGCGAAACCCGGTCGCCAAGCGCGAGTCCTGGGCGGACCTGCTGTCGCTGGCCGCGAAGCTGGGGCTTTAGAACAGGCTTCCCGCGCCGACTACGAGGCCGGGCCGAGCCGCCGGATCGCCTCGCGCCGACGCTGCGGTGCGGCGTCATTGGCGGCGTTCGGGGCGGCGGCGGGGGCCGGATCGGGCGGGGCGACGGGGAAGGTTTCGGGCGACGGATCGGCGGCGGTGTGGGCTGCGGGTTCAGACGGGTGCTCGGGTGGCCGAGCGGGGGCTGCTTGCGGCGCAGGTGCAGCGACCCAAGCGGGAGCGGCTGGCGCAGGCGCGGGTTCGGACACAGGCGCGGCAACCGGCTGCGGCGCGGGCTGCATCGGCATCGCCTGCGGCCAGTTCGGCGGTCCCGCCTGCGGCGCTGCCGGCGGCAGGTCAGCCGCGACCGGCGTCTCTAGCCGCGTCGCCCCGGACAGGCGGCGGATGCTGCCCGCGCCCTGCCGGGCAAGGCGGTCCATCGCCTCGGCGCTGCGGCGGGTGTTGTGGTAGATGCCGGTCACGATCAGCAGCGCGCCCATGACCGCGCTCACGGCCAACAGGCCCGGTGCGGCGACGTCCAGCACCGCCCGCCAGCCCGCCTCGCGCTGCGACAGCGCGTCGCGCAAGACGGCGCCCAGAGCGACCGCGGCGCCAAGCCACAGCAAGAACTCGACAATCTGGATGAGGCGGTGACGAAGCTGCGAAATCATGCCCGGATCAGTACGAATACTCGGCATAGATGCGAGTCAAATCTTCGTGCCAATCGCCGTGATAATGGTCCAGCAACTCATCCGCCGGGGTGCGCCCGGTCTCGACGCTTTCCTTCAGCGCATTCAGGAAATGCGTCTCGTCCGGCACCAGCCCGCCCGAGCCGGGACGCGCGCGCGCCTTCAGCCCGGCCTCGGCGATGGCCACGGCCTCGCGCGCCAGATCGTGCAGGCGCACGCCGCCCGCCTGCCCCTGCAACCCGTCGCGGGCGGCGGCACGGCGCAGCCCCTCGCGGGTTTCGGCGTCGAGGTTCTTCACCAGATCCAGCGCCGCATCCAGCGAGGTTTCGTCATACAGCAGCCCGACCCACAGCGCCGGCAGCGCGCAAAGCCGCCGCCACGGCCCGCCATCGGCGCCGCGCATTTCCAGATATTTCTTGACCCGCGCCTCGGGGAAGACGGTCGTCATGTGGTCGGCCCAGTCCGACAGCGTCGGCACCTCGCCCGGCAGCGCGGGCAGGCGGCCATTCATGAAGTCGCGGAAGCTCTGCCCCAGCGCGTTGATGTAGTTCCCGTCGCGATAGACGAAATACATCGGAACATCGAGGACATAGTCCACCCATGCCTCGTATCCGAAGCCCTCGTCGAAGACGAAGGGCAGCATCCCGGTGCGGGCGTCGTCGAGGTTCTGCCAGATATGGGCGCGCCAGGATTTCATGCCGTTGGGCTTGCCGTCCAGGAACGGCGAGTTCGCGAACAGCGCCGTCGCCACCGGTTGCAGCGCCAGGCTGGCGCGCAGCTTGCGGACCATGTCGGCTTCCGACGCGAAATCCAGGTTCACCTGCACCGTGCAGGTCCGGTACATCATCTGGGTGCCCAGCGTGCCGACCTGCCGCATATAGGGGGTCATCAGCGCGTAACGCCCCTTTGGCATCATCGGCATCTGCTCTTCGGACCAGATCGGCGCGGCGCCCAATCCGATGAAGCCCACGCCGATCTCGTCGGCGACCTGCTTGACCTCGGCCAGATGCTGGTTCACCTCGTCGCAGGTCTGGTGGATCGTTTCAAGCGGCGCGCCCGACAGCTCCAACTGCCCGCCCGGTTCCAGGCTGACATTCGCGTCGCCGCGCTGCAGGCCGATGATCTTGTCCTGTTCCAGCACCGGCTGCCAGCCAAAGCGCTGCTGCAGCCCTTCCAGCACCGCCTTGACCGAGCGCGGCCCGTCATAGGGAAGCGGCAGAAGGTTGTCGCGGCAATAGCCGAATTTCTCGTGCTCGGTGCCAATGCGCCAATCCTCGCGGGGCTTTTCGCCGGACGCGATGTATTCGGCAAGCTGCTCGCGCCGTTCGATCGGGCCGCCGCCCTGCTGGGGTATGGACATATCAGGCCCTTTGCTAATGACCCGAGACAGGTGGCTTGGCGCGCCGGTTAAGTCAACCCGGCTTGGCCGTCCACACGATCCGCAGCGACGGCCCGCCCTTTTGCGACAGCGCGGCCGAGACATGGCCCAGATCCAGCCCCGGCAGTTGCGCGAAGGCATCGGCAAGCTGATCGGCGCCGCGCGCATCGACCGGCACCAGCAGCGCCTGGCCGTCGCGGGTGCGCAGCCGCCAATGGTCGCGGCCGTCCAGCCGCAGCAGCCGGATCTCGACCAGATCGCGCAGCGCGATGGTGCCGCCAAGGGCGCGGGCGGCGTAATAGCGGATCGCGCCCTCATCGACCTCGAGCACGCCGGGCGCACCGATATCGCGGCGAAAGGCCAGCCGCCGCCAGCTGCCCACTGCCCAGACGGCGGCGCTGAGGGTGACGACTAGCCCCATCCCGCCCAGCAGCCAACCGCCCCGAGTGGCGATCCACAGCCCCAGCAGGATGCCGGCGATCGCGCTGAGAAGCTCGCGCCGCGGCATCAGCCAGCGCCGCAATTCGGGGCGGATCATGCCGGCCGGTCCCAGCGCGACAGCGCGGCCTCGTCGGCGTCTTTGGCCTCGACCCAGTCGCCGGGGCCGTCGGGGCCGATCTCGCGTTTCCAGAAGGGCGCGCGGGATTTCAGATAGTCCATCAGGAACTCCGCCGCGGCGAAGGCGTCGGCGCGGTGGCGGGCGGCGGTGGCCACCATCATGATCGGCGCGCCCACCGGCAGCCGGCCGTGGCGGTGGATCACCGCGCAGTCGATCAGCGACCAGCGTTCGACCGCGCGGCGGGCGATGTCGGTCACGGCTTTTTCGGTCATGCCGGGATAGTGTTCCAGTTCCAGCGCGGTCATGCGGCCGGTGTCGTCGCGGACCAGCCCCGAAAAGGTCACGATGGCCCCGGCGCCGGTGCCGAAGCCCTGCAGCACCGTCGCCAGGTCGAAGGCCTCGGTCTGGATGCGGATCAGCATCGCCTTAGCCGCCCGTCATCGGCGGAAAGAACGCCACCTCGCGGACATCGGACAGCGGGTGATCCAGATCGACCATCTCCTGATCGGCCGCGACGCGCACCGCCGACAGGTCGGACAGCGCGGCGGCGTGACGCTCGTTTCCCGCGACCAGCTCGGCCACGAGGTCGCGGATGGTCGGCGCGGCGGTCTCGACCCGTTCTTTCGCGCTTCCGATCCGCTCGCGGATCCAGGCAAAATACAGCACATCCAGAGTCATTTCGGCCCCCTCAGAAACGGCATCGCCTTGCGAAAATAATCCCAGCCGGTCCATGCCGTCAGACCGGCGGCCAGCCAGATCAGCACCAGCCCGGCGAAGGTCGCCAGATCGGCCCAGGTCGTGCCGCCAGGCAGCGCGGTTTCCCCCACGCGCGGCGGCCGCCCATGTTCGACGAAGGCCAGCCCGGTGCCCAGAAACAGCACCGAGATCGCCACCATCTGCGTCGTCGTCTTCCACTTGGCCACGCGCGTCACCGCAAGCTGAGTCGCCCGGTCGCCCAGCGACTCGCGCAGGCCCGAGACGAAGACCTCGCGAAACAGGATCAGCGTCGCGGGCAGGATCAGCCACGGGTTCATCCCCGAATAGCCGGTGATGACGACCAGCGCGATGACCACCATCGCCTTGTCCGCGATCGGGTCCATCGCCGCGCCGAAATGGCTTTGCTGGTTCCAGGCCCGCGCCAGGTAGCCGTCGAACCAGTCGGTGATCGCCGCCAGCAGAAACAGCGTCAGCGCCGCCCAATCGGCCCAGGGCCGGTGGAAATACAGGAACATGACCGGAACGCCGGGCGCGGCCAGCAGCCGCATGATGGTCAGGATGTTGGGCACGTTCCATTGCATGGCACTAACCTAGTCCGTGGCGGTGACGGCGGAAAGGGGCGAGACGCGCGGCAAACCGCCCCGCGCCGGGAAATCGGCTCTCCGGCCGCTATTGCAGGTCGGCAAACGCCGCCTTCAGCCGCGCCACCGCGCGTTCGACATTGGCGCGGGGCGTGGCGAGGTTGAAGCGCATGAAGCTTTCGCCGCCCAGACCGAAGCTGCTGCCGTTATTGGCCGCGATCCGCGCGTCGCGGGTCAAGCGCTGACGGAACTCGGGCGCGGCCATGCCGGTGCCTTCGAAATCGACCCAGGCCAGATAGGTCGCCTGCAGCGGCATCGAGCGCAGCCCGGGAATCTGGGCGATGCCTTCATCGAACAGGCGGCGGTTGGCGTCCAGATAGGGGATCAGCGCGTCCAGCCATGCGGCACCTTCGGGCGAATAGGCGGCGGTCGCCATGTCGATCCCGAACATTCCCGTCGAAAGCCCCATCCCTGCCATCTGCGCGGTATAGGCTGCGCGCAATTTGGGGTCGCTGATGATCGCATTGCCGACATGGGCGCCGGCGATGTTGAAGGTCTTCGTCGCCGCCGTCAGCGTGATCAGCCGGTCCGCGATGTCGGGCGCGGCCAGCGCCGTGACCGTGTGTTGATGGCCCGGCATCACCAGATCGTGATGAATCTCGTCACTGACCAGCACCAGATCATGCTGCTTGCAGAAATCCGCGACCTGCCGCAGTTCCTCTGGCGTCCAGACCCGGCCGCCGGGGTTGTGGGGGCTGCACAGGATCAGCATCCGCTCGCGCCCGGTCAGCAGGCTTTCCCATGCGGACCAGTCCATCGCGTAATGCTCGCCCTCGCGGCGCAGCGGAAACTCGGCCACTTCACGGCCCTGGGCGCGGATGATTCGGGCAAAGGCGTGATAGACCGGCGTCATCAGGATCACCCGGTCGCCCGGCTGGGTGAAGGCCGCGACGGCCAGCGCGGTGCCGTTGACCAGCCCCAGCGCGGTCACGATCCAGTCGGGATCGACCCGCCAGCCGTGGCGGTTTTCCATCCACCAGCGGATGCTGGGCAGGTAATCGGGGTGCTGCGCGGGATAGCCATAGATGCCATGCGCGGCGCAACGCTCGACCGCTTGCTGGACGCTGTGCGGGGGGCGGAAATCCATGTCGGCGATCCACATGGCCAGACCGTCATCGGGGCTGACGCCGCAGGCAGCCTGCATGTCGTCCCATTTGGTGCAGTTGGTGCCGTGCCGGTCGATGATCTCGTCGAAATCGGGTGTGGTCATGTGATGCCTCCTGTCCGGGGCATGGATAGGCGCCTTATTGCGCCGCGCCAAGCCTTCGCCTAGATCACCGTCATGACAATACGACCGATCATCCTGCATCCCGATCCGCGCCTGAAAAAGGCCTGCGCCCCCGTGGACCGCGTCACGCCCGAGATCGAGAAACTGGCCGCCGACATGCTGGCCACCATGTATGACGCGCCGGGCGTCGGCCTGGCTGCGCCGCAGGTGGGCGTGCTGCGCCGGCTGTTCGTGATGGACGCGCAGCGCGACCCCGAGGCCGAGCCGCGCCCGACGGTGATGATCAACCCCGAGATCACATGGAAGTCGGACGAGCTGAACGTCTACGAGGAAGGCTGCCTGTCCATCCCCGAGCAATATGCCGAGGTGACCCGCCCGGCGCAGGTTCGCGTCGCGTGGCTGGGTCTGGACGGCAAGCAGCACAGCGACGAGTTCGACGGGCTGTGGGCGACCTGCGCCCAGCACGAGATCGACCATCTCGACGGGGTGCTGTTCATCGACCATATCAGCGCCGTCCGCCGCCAGATGATCACCCGCCGCATGATCAAGCTGAAGCGCGAACGCGCCCGCGATCCGGATTAGCGCGGTGAGCGTCCGCGCCTTCCTTCCCTATTCCGACCGCCGGCTGCATCAGCCGGCCGAACCGGTCGAGGCGGTGACCGAGACGGTGCGGATGATCTGGGACGACATGATCGACACGATGGAGGCGATGCCCGGCGTGGGCCTGGCCGCGCCGCAGATCGGGATCATGCTGCGGCTGGCGGTGGTCGACGCCTCGGACAAGCGCGGGCAGGCGGTGCGGATGGCCAACCCCGAGATCCTGCACGAATCGGTCAAGCTGCGCGACCATGACGAGGCGAGCCCGAACCTGCCCGGCGTGTCGGCGCGGATCTCGCGACCACGGGCGGTGACGGTGCGGTTCCTGAACGACCGGGGCGAGGTCGAGGATCGCGATTTCGTCGGGCTGTGGGCGACCTCGGTCCAGCATCAGATCGACCATCTGAACGGGCGGCTCTATGTCGACCACCTGTCGCCCCTGCGGCGCAAGATGCTGGTCGCGAAATCGGCGAAGCTGTCCCGGCGTGGCTGAGGCAGCCGAGTATTTGGGCAAAGAAGAAGGCAGGGCGATGCGCGTGATCTTCATGGGAACGCCGGAGTTTTCGATGCCGGCGCTGCGCCAGATCGCCGCCCGGCACGAGGTGGTCGCGGTCTACACCCAGCCGCCGCGCGAGGCCGGGCGCGGGCAGAAGCCCCGTCCCGCGCCCGTGCATCGGGTGGCCGAGGAGTTGGGTCTGCCGGTGCGCCATCCGCGCAGCCTGAAGGATGCCGAGGCGCAGGAAGCCTTCGCCGCTCTGGGCGCCGATGTGGCGGTGGTGGTGGCCTATGGGCTGATCCTGCCGCTGCCGGTGTTGCAGGCGCCGCGGCTGGGGTGTCTGAACATCCACGCCTCGATCCTGCCGCGCTGGCGGGGGGCGGCGCCGATCCACCGCGCGATCATGGAAGGGGATCGTGAGACCGGCGTGGCGATCATGCAGATGGAGGCGGGGCTGGACACCGGCCCGGTGCTGGCCGAGGCGCGGACGCAGATCGGGGCCGAGGACACCACCGCCGATCTGCATGACCGGCTGGCGCAGATGGGGGCCGGGCTGATCGTCGATGTGCTGGCGCGTCTGCCGCTGCCGGCGGTGCCGCAGCCGGAAGACGGGGTGACCTATGCCGCCAAGATCGACAAGGCCGAGGCGCGGATCGACTGGACGCAGCCCGCGCCGGTGATCGACCGGCTGATCCGCGGGCTGTCACCCTTTCCCGGCGCCTGGTGCGAAATCGGAGGCGAGCGGGTGAAGCTGTTGCGCTCGGTCGTGATAGACGGATCGGGGGAGCCGGGGCAGGTCCTGCAGGGCTTTGACATTGCCTGCGGCGAGGGGGCTGTCCGGGTGCTGGAGGCGCAGCGGCAGGGCAAGCGGCCGATGCTGGCCAGCGAGTTCCTGCGCGGCATGACCCTGCCCGAGCGGCTGGCGTGATGCTTGCGCTGCGGGTCTGCCCGACGTAAAAGGGCAGCGATGCGGGTGTAGCTCAATGGTAGAGCAGCAGCCTTCCAAGCTGAATACGTGGGTTCGATTCCCATCACCCGCTCCAAACCTCTGCCCTTGTCAGAATTGCACCGCCAGGGCCGTGGAACGATTCCGCTCCCGCAGCCGTTTTGCCTGTCAACCGGTTCAGGGGTGGGCGCATGGCGGCACGGGCGGTCTGGAAGGGCGTGTTGAAGATCGCCGAGGTGAGTTGTCCGGTGGCGCTTTACACCGCGACCTCGACCTCGGACCGGGTGTCGTTTCACACGCTGAACCGCGCGACGGGGAACCGGGTGCGGCGCCAATATGTCGACAGCGACACCGGCAAGCCGGTCGAGCGTGACGATCAGGTCAAGGGTTACGAGGTCGCGCCGGGCGAATACGTCGTGCTGACCCCGGAGGAGGTCGCCTCGGCCGTGCCGGACAGCGACAAGGCGTTGAATGTCAGCAGCTTTATCCCTTGCGCGCAGGTCGACAACCTGTATCTGGACAAGCCCTATTACGTGCTGCCCTCGGACCCCAGCGGGCACGAGGCGTTCGCGCTGATCCGCGAGGGGATGCGCAAGAAGAACGTCGCGGCGCTGGCCCGGACGGTGCTGTTCCGGCGCTGCCGCACGGTGCTGGTGCGCCCGCATGGTGACGGGCTGATCGCGACGACGCTGAACTTCGACTATGAGGTGCGCTCGGCCGAAGAGGCGTTCGACGATGTGCCCGACCTCAAGCTGAGCGGCGAGATGCTGGATCTGGCCGAACATATCATCGACACCAAGCGCGGCAGTTTCGATCCGGCCGATTTCGACGACCGCTATGATGCCGCCCTCGCCGAGCTGGTGAAGGCCAAGATCGAGGGGCGCAAGATCGCTGCGCCCAAGCGGGCGGCGCCGTCGAATGTCGTCGATCTGATGCAGGCGCTGCGGAAAAGCGCGGGCGCTGCGGGCAAGGGCAAGGCCAAGCCGCGCAAGACCAAAGCGGCGGCCAGGACTCCGGCCAAGGGCAAGACCAAGAAGGCCGGTTGATCATGGCAAAGCTGGACCCCTATCGCCGCAAGCGCGACTTCACCATCACCTCGGAACCCGAGGGGAAGGTCGCGCAGACGCCTGGGCGGTCCTTCGTGATCCAGAAACACGCCGCCCGGCGGCTGCACTACGATTTCCGGCTGGAAATGGACGGGGTGCTGAAAAGCTGGGCCGTGACCAAGGGTCCAAGCCTCGTGCCCGGCGCAAAGCGGCTCGCGGTCCATGTCGAGGATCATCCGCTGGATTATGGCGGTTTTGAGGGCAACATCCCAAAGGGGCAATATGGCGGCGGCGCGGTCATCCTGTGGGACCGGGGTCAGTGGCAGCCGCTGGGCGACGCGGACAAGGGCTATGCCAAGGGGCATCTGGAATTCGAATTGCAGGGCGAGAAGCTGACCGGGCGTTGGCACCTGGTGCGGATGCAGAAGAAGCCCAATGAGAAGCGCGAGAACTGGCTGCTGATCAAAGCCGATGACGAGGCCGCCCGCGGCGAGGATGCGCCGGACATTCTGGAAGAGCGGCCCGAGTCGGTGGCAAGCGGCCGCAGCGTCGAAGAGGTCGCGGCCGAGGCCGAGAAAGGCGCGGCGCCGAAGCGCAAGCCAAAGGCCAAAGCCGCCAAGGCCAAGCCCGCGCCCGACATGGACGGCGCGAAGAAGGCGAAGATGCCGGATTTCGTCCAGCCCGCGCTCGCCACCCTTCGCGCCAAGGCGCCCGAGGGCGAGGGCTGGATACACGAGATCAAGTTCGACGGCTATCGCCTGCAGGCCCATATCGCCGAGGGTCAGGTCAAGCTGCTGACCCGCAGCGGGCTCGACTGGACCGACCGCTTCGGCGACGGGTTGATCGCGGCGCTGAAGGCCCTGCCCGTCACCACCGCGCTGATCGATGGCGAGGTGGTGGTCGAGGGGGGCAACAGCGCCTCGAGCTTTTCCGCGCTGCAGGCGGATCTGAGCGAGGGGCGGACCGACCGCTTTGTCTTCTATGCTTTCGACCTGATGTATCTGGACGGCTTCGACCTGCGGCAAGCCGCGCTGCAGACGCGCAAATCGCGGCTGGCGGCGATCCTGCCCGATCAGGGGCCGGTGCGGTTCAGCAGCGATTTCACCGAAAGCGGCGACCTGGTGCTGCGCCATGCCTGCCGGCTGAGCCTCGAAGGGATCGTGTCCAAGCGGCTGGACGCGCCCTATCGCTCGGGTCGCGGGAAAAGCTGGATCAAGTCGAAATGCTCGGACCGGCAGGAGTTCGTGGTGGGGGGCTATGTGCCCTCGTCGGCCACGGACAAGGCCATCGGCTCGCTGGTGCTGGGGGTTTACCGCGACGGGGCGCTGCACCATGTCGGCCGGGTCGGGACCGGGTTCAAGGCGCAGGTCGCGCGCGATCTGTTCCGGCAGTTGCAGGCGCTGGAAACGCCCGACAGCCCCTTTGCCGACAAGTTGGACGCGACGCAGCGGCGCGGCGTCCAGTTCGTCCAGCCGAAGCTGGTGGCCGAGGTCGAGTTCCGCGCCTGGACCGCCGACGGGCATCTGCGCCACGCCTCGTTTCGGGGGCTGCGCGAGGACAAGCCGGCGACCGAGGTGGTGCAGGAATCGCAGCGCAAGACCCCTGAGGCGCCGCGCCGACGGGTGACGCTGACCCATCCCGACCGCATCTATTGGCCCGAGGCCGGGGTCACGAAAGAGGGGTTGGCGGATTATTATACCGACGTTTGGCCCTATATGGCGCCGTTGGTGGTGGGCCGCCCGCTGGCCTTGGTGCGCGCGCCCAGTGGCATCACCGGGCAGCGGTTTTTCCAGAAGCACGCGCGCAGCGGGCTGAACAAGCATGTGCGGCAGGTCACGGATCCCAAGGACAAGGGCGGCGAAAAGCTGATCTCGATCGACGATCTGGACGGGCTGATCGGTCTGGTCCAGTCGGGCGCGCTGGAAATCCACCCCTGGGGCGCGATGAACGCCAATCTGGACAAGCCCGACAGCCTGACGATGGACCTCGATCCCGGCGAGGGGGTGGGCTGGCAGGCAGTGATCGACGCCGCGCAAGAGGTGCGGGCGCGGCTGCAGGCGGCGGGGCTGAACTGTTTCGTCAAGACCTCGGGCGGGAAAGGGCTGCATGTGGTGGCACCGCTGAAGCCCAAGGCGTCGTGGACGGCGCTGAAGGCGTTCACCAAGGCCATCGCCGCGCAGATGGCGGCCGACGAGCCGGAGCGCTTTGTCGCGACGATCACGAAATCCAAGCGCAAGGGCCGCATCCTGATCGACTATCTGCGCAACCAGCGGGGCGCGACCACCGTCGCCGCCTATTCCAGCCGCGCCCGCGAAGGCGCGCCGGTCTCGATGCCGCTGGCGTGGGAAGAGTTGAGCCCCCAGATCGGGCCGGATCACTTCACCGTGCTGAACGCCACCGCCCGCCTGAACGGGCTGGTGGCCGATCCGTGGCAGGATTTTCTGGCTGCTGCCGTGCCGCTGCCTGCGGGCAAGGGGAAAGCTGACTGACCGGTAATCGAGATCAATCGGCGTGACCTGCCGCTGACCCTTAGCACAAGGCGGCTGATCTGCCGCTGACCGGTAACGGTTGCTGACCGGCTGCCGGACACGGGGGGCAAACAACCCTGTCCTGCCGCTGCTGACGCGACCGGGTGGCGGCGCTGATCTGCCGCTGCACCACGAAACCTATCGGCTATTTCCCCCGCTCGGCAGCAAGGCTTTTCTTCAGCGCATCCACGATGTTCACGACATTGCCGCGCTCGGCTTCCGGCTCTGCCTTGGTCTTCTTGCCGGGCTTCTTGCGCGCCTTCTTCTTGGCGGCGATGATCTCGGCCAGGTTTTCCTGCACCGGATCGCTGACCATGTCGGGGGACCACTCGCCGGTCTTCTGCCCGATCAGCTTGGTCACCATCTTCATCAGCGAGGGCGCGGGCGTCTGGGTGTCGAGCTTGCCGAAATACTCGGCCTCGTCGCGGACCTCGTCGCCATAGCGCAGCGTCCACAGCACGATCCCCTTGCCGCGTGGCTTCAGCATCACCGCCCGCTCGCGCCGATACATCACCAGCCGCGAGATGCCCACTGTGCCCGTCGCCTGCATGGCGTCGCGGATGACGGCGAAGGCCTCGGCCCCGACCTCGTCGCCTGGCATCAGGTAATGCGGCTTGTCATACCAGACCCAGGCGATGGAATCCGCCTCGACGAATTTCTCGATATTGATGGTCCGGGTGCTGTCCAGCGCCACCGCCTCGATCTCGTCATCCTCGAGCATGACATAGTCGTCCTCGGACCGGGGATAGCCCCTGACCTCGTCGCTGTCCTTGACCGGCTTGCCGGTCACCGCATCGACATACTGGCTGGCGATGCGGTTGCCGGTCTTGGCGTTCAGCGTGTGAAAACGGATCTTGTCGGCGTCCGAGGTGGCCGGCATCATCGTCACCGGACAGGTCACCAGCGACAGCTTGAGATAGCCTTTCCAATAGACGCGCGGTGCCATGTTTTTTCCTGTGCCCGTCTTTTCCTGTGCAGCTTGCGGCCCAACCCGCAGCCGCAGGCGCGGTTCCGGGCCTTGCGTCACATCATCGGCTTGCCGCCCGTCACGGCGATCGTCGCGCCCGAGACATAGCTCGACATCGGCTCGGCCAACATGACATAGGCCGAGGCCAGTTCCACCGGCTGCGCGGGGCGGCCCATCGGGTAGTTCTGGCCGAATTTCTGCACCGTGTCGGGCGACATGCTGGCCGGGATCAGCGGCGTCCAGACCGGCCCCGGCGCGACCGCGTTCACCCGGATGCCGCGTTCCGCCAGAAACTGCGCCAGACCCATGGTAAAGTTGTGGATCGCGCCCTTGGTGGTGGCATAGGCCAGCAGCGTCGGGTTCGGATCGTCCGAGTTGATCGAGGCGGTGTTGATGATCGCGGACCCTTCCTGCATATGCGGCAGCGCCGCCTTGACCATGTAGAACATCGAATGGATGTTCGTGGCAAATGTGTATTCCCATTCCTCGTCGCTGATCTGTTCCAGATCGTCGAAGGTCTGCTGATGGGCGGCGTTGTTGACCAGAATGTCGATCTGCCCGAACTCGTCGGCCACCTTCTTGACCGCGTCGCGGCATTCTTGCGCCTTGGACAGGTCGGCGGCGATGGTCACGCAGTTGCGCCCCGCCTCTTTGACCAGCTTGGCGGTCGAGCGGGCGTCGTCGGTCTCCTCCAGATAGATCAGCGCCACATCCGCGCCCTCTCGGGCATAGGCGATGGCCACGGCCCGACCGATCCCGCTGTCGCCGCCGGTGATGATGGCCTTCTTCCCCTCCAGCCGGTTGGCGCCGCGCCAGCTGTCCTCGCCGTGGTCGGGAACCGGGTCCATGTCCTGAAAACTGCCGGGCAGTTCCTGCTGCTGCTTGGGGAAGGGCGGCTTGGGATAGTCGGGCATGAAAACCTCCGTAACGCTGCATCCGCCCGCCGGAACGGCAGGCGCTTGTGACCGGGAAACCGGCGACGGGCCGCAGGGTTCCAGAAAGGGGCCGACAAAGCGGGCTTACGCGGCGCCGGACAGACCCAGCGTTCTGGAACCAAGCAGCCCCGGCAGAGGTTCTATTTATGCCTTGGTCGTTCAGACCCACGGCTTCCCCTTGGCGATTGGCCGCAACACCTTTGTCAGAGAGGGTTTTCGAACATGGATTTTCCGCATCCGGTGGACGGCAACGAGACCGCCGCAGGCCCGCCCGCCTGGCTGGTCCCGGCGCTGTGGGTGCTGCTGCTGGCGCTGCTGGTGGCCGTCGTCGGGCTGCCGGTGCTGGCGGTGGTTCTGGCCGTTGCGGTGCTGACCGTGCAGCTTGCCATGGCGGCGATGCCCGCCATCGGCTTGCGCCTGCGCGAGGCCGCGGCCGCCAGCGCCCCCTGCCCCGGCCGCAAGGTGTTTCTGTCGGTCCATGTGCCCACCCATAACGAGCCGCCCGAAATGGTGATCGCGACGCTTCAGGCCCTCGCCCGCCAGAAATCCGCGCCCCCGCATGAGATCATCGTCCTGGACAACAACACCGCCGACCCGCAGGTCTGGCAGCCGCTGCGCGACTGGTGTCAGCGGCACGGCGCGCCCTTCCGCTTTTTCCATGCCGAGAATGTGCGCGGGGCCAAGGCCGGGGCGCTGAACATCGCGTTGGCCAAGGCCGATCCGCGCAGCACCCATGTCGTCGTGGTCGATGCCGATTACCGCGTCACACCCGATTTCCTGCGCACCGTCGATACCGCGCTGCGCGTCTGCGATGCCGATTTCCTGCAATTCCCGCAAGCCTTCGCCGCCGTCGATCCGGTCGATCTCGGTCTGGCCAAGGAACTGGTCGATTACTTCCGCCGCCATGCAAGGCTGGCCGATGGCGGCGGCACGATGCTGCTGACCGGCACGCTCAGCGTGATCTCGGTCCCCGCCCTGCGCGCCGTGAACGGGTGGAGCGCGCAGACCGCGACCGAGGACGCCGAGATGGGCGTCCGCCTGCTGCGCGCCGGGTTTCGCGGGCGCTATGTCGACCGGATCGTCGGGCGCGGGCTGATGGCGTTCGACCTGACCTCGCTGAAAAAGCAGCGCTCGCGCTGGACCAAGGGCAATGTCCGCATGCTGATCCTGACCCTGCAAAGCGAGCTGCGCCAGCGCCGGCTGGACAATCGCCAGCTGTTCCTGATCGCCATGCAGCTGACCGCCTGGGCGAACCTGATGCTGCCCGCCTTGCTGCTGGCCGCCCTTGCGCCGCTGATCTGGGTCTGGGGGGCGGAACGCGCCGCGATCTGGGTGCTGGCGCTGTCCATGGCGACCATCGTGGTGGCCATGCTGACCGATCTGGCGCCGATGCTGGCCCGCGCCCGCCGCCAGCGCTGGCATCCGCTGACCACGCGGACGGCCCTCGCCACGCGGCTGTCGCTGCAACCGACCACCGCCTGGTCGACCATCGACGCGCTGCTGCACCGCAGCCAGAGCTTTGCCAAGACCCCCAAGACAATCGCGGCGGGTAACGGCGTCGCCGGACGCTCGACCCTGATGCTGCTGCTGCTAGCGGTGGCGACGGCCGCGCTGCTGGTGCTGATGGGCGGCGGTGCCATGACGCTGGGGCTGTCGCTGCTGCTGGCGCTGATGCTGGGCTGGTGCCTCGTGCAGGATGTCAGCCACCGCGCCCTGCAACGCTATGCCAGATCCATCACCCAAGAGGTTCGCCCATGACCCTGCCCGTCGCTGTCGTCATTCCCAGCTATAACCGGCAGCATCTGTTGCCGCAGGCGATCCGGGCGGCGCTGAGCCAGAGCCATATCGACAAGGTGGTGATCGTCGTCGATGACGGCTCGCAGGACGACACCCACGCGGCGGTGGCCCAGTTTCGCGACGACCCGCGCTTTTGTCTGGTCCGGCTGGCGCGGAACATGGGCACGGCGCGCGCCAAGAATGTCGGCATCATGCTGGCGGGGCAGCGCGCGGTGACCTTTCACGACTCCGACGATTTGCCGCATCGCGACAAGGTGCTGCGGCAGGCCCGGGTCATGGCGCAGCCGAATATCGGCGCCGATCCCTGCCTGAACTGGCCGCTGGCCCATCACCAGCCCGGCGACCGGCTGCAGATCGGGCTGGTGCTGACGCATCACGAATTGCTGATGCCCGACGGGCGGCGGTTCGAGATCCGTCGCGACCTGTCGCTGGTCGATGACGTCTTCCCGAACCTGCAGATGGGCAGCACGGTGCCGGGCGAGTGGACGCATGTGAACTCGGGCCTGTTTCACCCGCAACTGTTCCAGCGGCTCGGCGGTTTTTCCGACTGCATCGAAGAGGATCGCGAGCTGCGCAACCGCATCATCCTGTCGGGCGAGGTGGTCTGGACCATCCCCGACCTTCTGCTGACCAAGATCGAGACCGAGGGCGCGCTGACCCAGGACAGCAGCACCGATTACCAAAGCGAGCGCCGCAAGCAGGACCGCCAGCGCGTCTGGCAGCAGGTCGAGGACTGGTTGCAGACCCGGCAGGTCCAGCCCTGCCCCGTCGACCTGCCCGAGGGCGCAATTGCCGAGATCACCAATCCGGCCTGCCTCGCCCTCTCGCCCGCACTTGCCACCGACGCCACCCGCGACGGCATCACGGCGGCCCTACGGTCGTCGCAGGGCCAGCGCCATGGCTGACGGCGTCATGTTCATCGACAGCTTCGCGCCCCGCGCCTATGACAGCCTGTCCGATATGGAAGGCTTGGGCGGCACGGAATCGACGATCATGCACATCGCGCTTGGCCTCGCGCCCGATCTGCGCGTCGCCATTGCCCAGTCGCAGCGCGAGACGGCCGAAACCCGCGACGGCGTCGCGTTCCTGCCCTTTCCCACCGACACCACCGGATTTGACACGCTGATCGTGATCAATTCGTGGAAGCTCGCCGTCAAGCTGCGCAAGGAACGCCCCGACGCGCGGATCGCGGTCTGGCTGCATGTCTTTCCCGGCAAGCATAATCGAGAGCTTGGCAACGCCCTGCATCAGGCCGATGTCACCGTCATTCCCGTCTCGCACAGCCATGGCGACTGGCTGCGCGCCTTCTGCCCCGATCAGGCGCCGCGCATCCACCCCATCTACAACCCGATCCCCGACGATCTGGCCCCGGACGACACACCGCGCGACCCGAACCTGCTGCTGTTCGCCAGCGCGCCGCATAAGGGGCTGGATCAGGTGATCGCGCGGTTCGGCAAGCTGCTCGACCGCTTTCCCGATCTGCGGCTGGAAATCGCGGACCCCGGCTATATGGAATGGCCGGTCCCGCACGAGGTCGAACAGGGGCTGGTCTGGCTGGGCACGCTGCGTCAGGACGAGCTGTTCCGCCATTATCGCCGCGCGTTGTGCCTGTTCATGCCGCAGACGACCTTCGCCGAGACCTTCGGCCTTGTCATTGCCGAGGCGAACGCCGTGGGCTGCCCCGCCCTGCTGCAGACCGGTCTGGGCGCGAATGACGAGGTCGCCTGCCCCGGCTCGGCGCTGATCGACGTCACCGATATCGACGCCATCGCGACGGCGCTAGCGGGCTGGCGCGACAAGCCGCCCGAGTGCGGGGCGAACCCGGCCTTCCGCCTCTCGGCGGTGCTGGACGCGTGGCGGGATTGGCTCCAGCAGCCGGATGCGAGGCGGGGCTAAGGTTTCGGCTTCTTCTCGCCTGCGCGCACCGGAAAGGGCAGGATATTCTGGCGCGGCGGCAGCGGGCAGACGGCGTGTTCGGTAAAGGCGCAGGGCGGGTTGAACGCCTTGTTGAAGTCCAGCACCACCCGGTCGCCCTGCACCTCTCCGATCAGGAACCGCGCGGCGCCATAGGTCTCGGTCCCCGCTGTCGCGTCGCGGATGACGAACATGGGCTTGCCCGATTTCTGATGCGTGGGCAGCAGAGCGACGTCGTTGCCGTCATGGCGGAACATTGCCTGATGGGTGATGCGGACGGTGTCGCTGGCGCCGGTGATCAGCTCGATCGTCAGCTCTTGCGGTGACGGCAGGGGCTGCCACGCGGCCTCGATCCGCCATGCCGGGTCGATGGGATAGCTGTCGATGCCGGGGAAATTCTGCCGCGAAGGCGCGTCTATATCGCGGACCCGCAGGGCAAAGACGCCCTCGACCTGCGTCGCCTCCAGCAGCAGCCCGCCGGCGATCAGCCGGGGCGGGTTGTCGGGGACCGGCTGAAAGACCTGCGGCCCGTCGCCGCGATCCAACGTGGCGCGGCCATCCGCCGTCAGGTCCAGCACGCCCAGATGCGCCGGCCCGGCAGAGATGACGACATCGTTGCCCCCGTCCCGCCCAACGCGCATCCGGCCCGGCGCGATCTCGACCCGGTCGGTCAGGTTCAGCCAGCCATCTTCGGCGGTCAGCGCGGCCAGACGCTCGGCCCGCCAGTCTTCGATCTCGCGGTGATAGGGGTCGGTCATGTCATGTCCTTTGCGATGGCGGGCAGGCGCGGCAGGCTGGACAGCAGCATCTGCGTATAGGGATGTTCCGGCGCGTCCAGGATGCGCCGCGTCGGCCCCGCCTCGACCACGCGCCCCTGTTGCAGCACCACAAGCTGCGGACAGAGCGCGGCCACGATGGCGATGTCATGCGAGACCAGCACCAGCGTCACCTCTTGCGAGAGATCGGCGAGCAGGTCGATGATGCGGACGCGGGTGGACAGATCCAGCGCGCTGACCGGCTCATCCGCCAGCAGCACGCGGGGGCGGGCGATCAGCGCCCGCGCGATGGCGATGCGCTGCCGCTGACCCCCGGAAAAGGCGCGCGGGCGGCGCTGGACGCTGTCCTGCGGCAGCCCGACCTGCGCCAGCACCCGCGCGATTTCCGCCTGCCGGTCGCCCGGCAGATCCAGCGCGGCATGAGGCTCGGCCAGCGCGCGGCCCACCCGCATCCGTGGGTCCAGCGAGCCGTAGGGGTCCTGAAAGATCGGCTGGGCAAAGCGGCGGTGGGCCTGCATCCGCGCCCGCGAGCGGATGTCCAGCGGCGCACCATCCGCCAGCAGCCGCCCCTGATCCGGCGCGGCCAGCCCCAGCATCAGCCGCAGCAGCGTCGATTTGCCCGACCCGCTTTCGCCCAGAATCCCCAGATTCTGCCCCGCAGCCACCGACAGCGAGATATCGTGCAGCACCCGCGTCTCTCGGTCATAGCCGTAGCTGAGATTTTCCAGCGAAAACAGCGTCATGGTGCGACCTGCGGGGTCGGGGTCGCGCCATCCAGCGCGGCCTGCAAGCGGCGTGCGGCGGCGACCAGCGATTGCGTATAGTCATGGATGGGCGCGGTAAAGACGCGGGTGGCGGGGCCTTCCTCGACCACCACGCCCTGCCGCATGACCAGCACCCGGTCGGCGATGCGCGACACCACCGGCAGGTCATGGCTGATGAACAGCAGCGCCAGCCCCTCGTCCCGCACCAGTTGGTCGAGCAGGGACAGAACCTCGGCTTGGGTCGAGACATCCAGCGCCGTCGTCGGCTCGTCTGCGATCAGCAGGCGCGGCCCACAAGCCAGCGCCATGGCAATCGCCACGCGCTGCCGCTGCCCGCCCGACACCTGATGCGGCCAGGCTTGCAGGATGCGCGCCGGGTCGGGGATCGCCACCCGGTCCAGCCACGCGGTCTGTTCGTCGCGCAGCGCGGCGGCGGACAGGTCGCGCCCCTCGCGCCGGGCGCGGCGGCGGATGGGCGCTGCAAGCTGGTCGCCCAGCCGCATCAGCGGGTCCAGCGCCGCCGTCGGGTCCTGAAACACCACCGCCGCCACCGCACCGCGCAGCGGCACCAGCGCGCGGTCTGGCTGGCCGATCACCTGCTGGCCATCCAGCAGGACAGAGCCTTCGGCCCGCAGCCCCGGCGCCAGCAGCCCGACCGAGGCCATTGCGGTCAGCGATTTCCCCGATCCGCTTTCGCCCACCAGCCCCAGCCTTTCGCCGGGCGCCAGATCGAAGCTGACGCCGTGGACCAGCGGGCGGTTGCCGGCGGCGACGCTTAGGCCCTGGACGCGCAGCAGGCTCATGGCTTGACCTCGACCGGCTCGGGCACCGCATCCGCGTCCAGCAGATCGCGCAGCCCATCGGCGAGGAAGTTGATCCCCAAGACCAGCGAGATCAGCGCCAACCCCGGTGCGATCACCCCCATCGGCGCGCGGAACACGGTCGATTGCGCCTGTTGCAGCAACTGCCCCCAGCTTGCATTCGGGGGCGGCGTGCCAAGGCCCAGATAGGACAGCGACGCCTCGGCAATGACGGCGAGGCCGAATTGCAGGGCGATGACCACCAGCACGGTCGGCAGGATGTTGGGCAGCACATGGCTGAAGGTGATGCGCCCCCAGCCCAGCCCGGAACAGCGCGCGGCGGTGATATAGTCCTGCGCCAGCACGCGCTTGGACAGGATGCGGACCAGCCGCGCGACAATGGCCGACATGGCAAGCCCGATGGCAAGGATCGCGGTGCCCAGGCTCGCGCCCTCGCTGGCGGCGACGACCAGCATCGCCAGCAGCAGGGTCGGAAAGGCGATGAGGATATCGAGGCTGGCGGCAATGGCGTCATCCGCGCCGCGCCGGGCAAAGGCCGCCAGCAGCCCCAGCGTGGTGCCGATGATCCCGCCCAGCAGGGCGGCGCCGATGCCCACGCTCATCGCGATGCGCGCGCCGATCATCACCTGCGTCAGGTAATCGCGCCCCAGCCGGTCGGTGCCGGCGGGATGCGCCCATGACGGCGGCGCCAGCCGCCCGCCCGCCATCGCGGTCGGGTCATGCGGCAGCCAGACCAGCGTCAGCAGCGCCACGCCCGCATTCAGCCCGACCAGCACCGCGCCGATCCACAGGTTGCGCCGGCTGCTCATCTTGCCCGCCCCGCCGGGTCACGCAGGCGCGGGTCGATCAGCCGCTGCGCGATATCGGCGGCGAAGCCGATCAGCAGCACCAGCAGCGTGCTGACCAGCAACACGCCCTGCACGCTCGGATAGTCGCGCTGCTGGATTCCCAGCAGCAGCATCGAACCCAGCCCCGGCAGCGCGAACACCCGTTCCACCACCACCGCGCCCAGCAGGGTCGAGGCCAGCTCGATCCCCAGAACCGAGATCACCGGCACCGCCCCGTTGCGGATGCCGTGGCGGATCAGCGCGCCGGCGCGGGTCTCGCCCAGCGCGCGCGCGTTACGCAGATAATCCGCGCCCAGCACGTCCAGCGTGGCCGAACGGACATAGCGCATCAGCGAGGCGCCCATGACGATCGCGATCGTCACGACCGGCAGCACCAGCGCCCGGATCGCCGCGACCGGGTCGGCCCAGCCCGAAATCGGAAAGCCCGAGGCCGGCAGCAGCCGCCATTCGACCGCGACCAGCCAGACCAGCAGGATGCCGACCCAGAACACCGGCACCGCCAGCCCCAGCTGCGACAGCCCCGAAATCGCCGCGCCATACCAGCGGTCGGCGCGCACGGCGGCAATGATGCCCAGCGGCAGCGCCAGCGCCAGCGCCAGCAGAAAGCTGAGCAGCGTCAGCGGCAGGGTGATGGTGAGCCGGGTCAGGATCTCGGGCAGCACCGACTGGTTCGACACGAAGGAGCGGCCCAGATCGAACCGCGCCAGATCGGATAGAAAGTGCAGCAATTGCACCGGCACCGGCTGGTCCGAGCCGACCTGCTTGCGCGCCGCCGCGATCTGCGCCTCGTCCGCGCCCACGCCCAGCAGCGCCGCCGCCGGATCGCCGGGAAGAAGACGCAGCAGCACGAACAGAACCAGCCCCGCCGCGATCAGCGACAGGGCCAGCACCAAAGTCCGACGCAGTAGATAGCGGGTCATGCGGCAGGCGTTTCCTTGCGCGGGGTCAGTTCGTCTTCTGGATGTCGCGCAGGAAGAATTGCGAGTTCAGCCCGTTCACCGGATAGCCGGTCACATCCGCATCCGCGATGACGATCTGCGGGAACAGGAACAGCCAGTTCGAGGCCGCGTCCTCGGCAATGATGCGGTTCGCCTCGCGCAGCTTTTCGGTCTGCGCCGCCTCGGTCTCGGCCTGCTCGGCCTCTTCGATCAGGCGCGTCACCTCGGGGTTGTCATAGCCCCAGTAGAAATCCGGGTTGCCATAGAACACGATGTCGCGGTGGTTCACATGCTCTTGCAGCGTCGCCTGGAAATCATGCGCCTGATAGATCTTTGTATACCACTCGTTCGAGGTGATGATGTTGATGTTGACCGTCACCCCGATCCGCGCCAACTCGGCCTTGATGAATTCGGCCGTGATCGGGTGCGGGTCGTAATTCGGGGTGTCGAGGGTGAATGTGAACCCGTCGCCCAGCCCGGCCTCGGCCAGCAGCGCCTTGGCGCTTTCGGGGTCATAGGGGTCGACGCCGGTCAGATCCTCGTACCAGGGATCGGTCGGCGGCACGAAGCTGCCCAGCACCATGCCGCGGTCGCCCCAGATCGCCTGCAACAGCTTTTGCTTGTCGATGGCGCGGGCCAGCGCCTTGCGGACCTTGACGTTGTCAAAGGGCGCGACCCGGTCGTTATAGGCCATGATCTCCTTGACCGTCGATTTGCCCTCGGAAATCGTATAGCGGTCGGTGTCCTCGAACTGGGCCAGCGCATCCGGGCTTTGGATCGAGGTGACAATGTCCAGCGCGTCGGTCAGCAGCGCGTTGTCCAGCGCCGCGGCCTCGGTGAAATAGGTAAAGACCGCGCCGCCATTCTTGGGCGCCTCGCCCCAGTAATCGTCGAAGGCCTTCAGCGAGATGGCCGAGCCGCGCTTCCAGTTGTCCAGCACATAGGGTCCGGTTCCGTCCTCGCTGGCCGAGATATCCTGCGCGGCGTCGTTCACGATCCAGACATAGCTGAGGTTATAGGGCAGCGAGATCGACCGCGACGACAGCGTGACGACCACGGTGCGGTCGTCGGGCGCCTCGACCCCGGTGATGGTGGCCAGGCTGTGCTTGCGCGAGGATTTCGAATCCTCGGCCGTCACCCGCTCGATCGAGTGCTTCACATCCGCCGCCGTCAGCGGATCGCCGGAATGGAAGGTCACGCCCTCGCGCAGGGTAAAGGTGTGGGTCAGCCCGTCCTCGGACACGGTGTGATCGGCCGCCAGCACCGGCTCGACCGAGCCGTCATCGTTCAGCCGGAACAGCGCCTCATAGACGTTGTCGTTGAACGCCTCGTTGATGCCCTGCCCCGCGCCCGCGGTGTTGTCGAGGTTCTGCGGCTCGTACAGCGAACCGATGCGGATGATCGCCGAGGGATCGGCCTGCGCCAGCGCCGGAACCGCCGCCGCAAGCGACATCAGCGAGGCGCCCACAGCCAGGGCGAGCTTGGGAAGGATATGCATGGGGCAGCCTCATATTGGGGACATTTCGGCGGCAGGGTAACGAAACCCCCGCCGCCCGGCCATAGCAACCGGCGCGTTTCGATGGACAACCCGTCTAAAAGCCAAAGGTTTCCGCAATCAGCGCTCTGACGAAAAATGCGTCTTGAGATAGCTCAGGATCTGGTCGCGGGTTTCGTCATCGGGCGGGATCATGCCCTGTTCCTCGATCATCCAGTGCCACAGATCGTCCCAGCGGGCGTCGGTGACATGCTGCTGCTTGATGATCTCGGTCGAGTGGCAGGCGACGCATTGATAGAACGTCTCCTCTGCCCCCGGCGCGTCCGGCAGCCCGCCCAGTTCCGGGTCAGGCGCCGGCCCTTCGGTCGTGGCGCCGGAACGAGAGCGCAGCGCCGACATCGGGTCCAGATGACGCGAGGTGGTGGTCTTGTGATCCGCCAGCGCCTGCATCGGGTCGATCTCGGCCCAGGCCCCCGCCGCCGGCAGCGACAGCAGCAGGGACAGCGCCATCAGCGGACCAAGCGGGGCGCGGATCGCGGCCCGGAACGCGCCGGTCATGTCGCGACCAGTGCGATGCGGTGTTGCAGGTTGTTGGCGTAGCCGCGCGGGTTCCAGCCCGGCGAGACCGGCGGCTGGGTGACGCCGTTGGCATCCGTCGCCCGCGCCCAGACCTCGTAATAGCCGGCCTGCGGGAAATCGACCTTGGCGCGAAAGCGCTGCCAGGCATAGCGGTTCGGCGGCGGGTCCAGCTCGGCCTCGTGCCAGGTCACGCCGAAATCGGTCGAGACATGGACCGCGCTGATATCGCCGCTGCCGGCCCAGGCATGGCCGCGCACCTCGGCTGGCTGGTCGTGGGGCACCTCGGTCCCGGTGCGGGGGAAGGTGATCAGCGACTTGACCGGCATCTGTTCCAGAATGACCATGTCCTCTTCCGGCACCTCGGTCCCCGGCGCGACCGGATAGGCGGGCAGGCGATAGGAATAGCCGGTCATCTTCGGGCCGTCATGGACCTGATCGCGAATCCAGATCCGGGTCAGGAACTTGTGCGAGACCGAGCCGGGATAGCCCGGGATGACCAGCCGCAGCGGAAAGCCGTGCAGCGCCGGGATCGGCTCGCCATTCATCGCCCAGGCGATGATCGCGTCAGGTTCCTGCGCCTTTTCGATCGGCACCCCGCGCGAGATCGGCAGCTTGTCCTCGCCCGACAGGTGAACATCATTGCCGTAATGCGCGGTATAAACGGCGCTTTCCTTGACCCCGGCCGCCTTCAGCACGTCGGTCAGGCGCACGCCCGTCCATTGCGGACAGCCGACCGCGCCCGTCGACCACTGGTTGCCCGAGGTGCCGGGGTTGTAAAAGGCGCGCCCGTTGCCGCCGCATTCCACGACAAGCTGCACGGTCACATTCTCGAATTTCGATTTCAGCTCGTCGAGCGTCAGTTCCAGCGGGGTATCGACCTCGCCATCGACGGTCAGCGTCCAGCCCGATGCGTCGGCATCCAGCGCGCTCTGCGGCACCAGCCCGTTCAGGCGCACGAACATATGCTCGACCGGGGTGATGTCGTCATCCAGCAGATGCGCCGGCGTCTCCGCGTTCAGGGGCCGGTCGCTCAGCACGACGAGGCCGGATTTCTCGGACATCAGTTCCTGCCCGCTGTCCTGCGCGAAGGCGAGCGGGATGATCCCGGCGCCCAGATTGCGCTCGAACGGGATGGTCATCCCCAGCGCCGCCCCCACGGCCGAGGCCCCCGTCGCCCGCAGAAAACTGCGCCGCGCACCCGAGACGGGGGCATCGGCTTCGGGTTCCTTGGGTGTCGGGGTGTCAGGATCGGTGATGTGGTCGGACATGGCGATCTCCCTTGCGTGGCACGGAAACGGCGCGACGGGCATGGCAATGCGGTAAATCCGCGCAGTCGATTTCTGGCTCATGGTGACAGCCGCGAACCGAACGATCAAGGGGCTGGCAGGGAAGATATTTCCGCCGACGCCCCTTGCGGGGTCGAATCTTGCGCCGGATCGGGGTTTGCGGGCGGAAACGCAGCACGTTATTCCCCATGGGCCATATCGAAACGGGTCACGGCGCAGGCCCCCGCCCCGCCGCTGATGCCCCGGTTTTTCGCGCATCTGGCCGCTTGCCCCCGCGCCTCAAGCTGCTAGATTCCGCGCCTCTGGGCCGGCTGGCCCGACAGGCGCGGGCGTGGCGGAATGGTAGACGCATGAGACTTAAAATCTCTGGGCCGCAAGGCCGTGCGGGTTCGAGTCCCGCCGCCCGTACCATCCCCTGCACAGGCCCCGCATGACCGACCTTTCCGACCCATTACAGGCCACGCCCACCGACATGGCCGGGGTACCCGTCCTGTTCGTCATGGCGGCCGAGGCGGAGTACGGCCCGGAACTGCGCCGCCGTTTCGCGCCGCTGATGACCGGCGTCGGCCCGGTCGAGGCCGCGCTGTCGATGGGCATGGCGCTGAACATGCTGCAGGCGCAAGCGCGGTTGCCGCGGCTGGTGGTGTCGCTGGGGTCCGCCGGGTCGGCGCGGCTGGAACAGGGGGCGGTCTATCAGGCCACGGCGGTCGCGTGGCGGGACATGGATGCCTCGGCCCTGGGGTTCGAGCGGGGGGTGACGCCGTTTCTGGACCTGCCGGCGCAGATCGCGCTGCCGCTGGTGATCCCCGGCATCCCGCAGGCGACGCTGTCCACGGGTGCGAATATCGTCTCGGGGCGGGGTTATGAGGCCATCGCGCAAGACATGGTGGATATGGAAAGCTTCGCCGTCCTGCGCGCCTGCCAGTGGTTCGGCCTGCCGCTGATCGCGCTGCGCGGGATCAGCGACGGCGCGGCAGATCTGGCGCATCTGGGCGACTGGACGCGGCTGCTGGGGGCGATCGACGCGCGGCTGGCGGCGGCGGTGGACGCCTTGCGCGACGCTTTGTCATCCGGGAAAATCCGGCTTTAACGGTTGCCGCCCCGGTCGGGGGTGCCTAATGCTGCGGCCCGTAGACCGGATCAAGAGGCAAAGGCAGTCATGGCACGCGTTCCCCAATCAAGCCCCGACCGTCCCGCCAGCCGCCGCGTTGGGGCGCTGTCCGCGCTGTGGCCCTTTGTGCAGCCCTATCGCCTGCTGGCGGTGGCGGCGCTGCTGGCGCTGGCGCTGACGGCGACGATCAGCCTGATCCTGCCGCTTGCGGTGCGCCGCGTCGTCGACGGCTTTGGCGAGCGCGCGGCGCTGCTGGACGAATATTTCGGCGCGGCCATGATCATCGTCGTGGCCTTGGCCGTGGGCACCGGGCTGCGCTATTATCTGGTGACGCGGCTGGGCGAGCGTGTCGTGGCCGACATCCGCAAGGCGGTGTTCAACCGCGTCATCGGCCTGTCGCCCGAATTCTATGAACGCGTGATGACGGGCGAGATCCTTAGCCGCATCACCACCGATACCACGGTGATCCAGTCGGTCATCGGCTCGTCGGTCTCGGTCGCGCTGCGCAACATGCTGCTGATGGTCGGCGGGCTGGGGATGCTGCTGCTGACCTCGGCCAAGCTGACCGGGCTGGTGCTACTGCTGGTGCCGCTGATCCTGGTCCCGATCATCGGGCTGGGGCGGCGCCTGCGGGTGCTGTCGCGCGAAAACCAGGACTGGATCGCGGCCTCGTCCGGGGCCGCGTCCGAGGCGCTGCAGGCCGCGCAGACGGTGCAGGCCTTCACGCATGAGGCCCCGACCCGGGCCGAGTTCGGCCGCGTCACCGAGGAAAGCTTCATCTCTGCCCGCAAGCGCATCGCGACGCGGGCGATCCTGACCGTCATCGTCATCTTCCTGATCTTTTCCGGCGTGATCGGCGTGCTGTGGATCGGGGCGCGCGATGTGCAGACCGGGACCATGACCATTGGTGAGCTGGTGCAGTTCGTCATCTATGCGGTGCTGGTCGCGGGTGCGGTGGGCGCGCTGTCCGAGATCTGGGGCGAGTTGCAGCGTGCCGCCGGCGCGACCGAGCGGCTGGCCGAACTGCTGGCCGCCGGCGACAGCATCACCGACCCCGCCGATCCGGTGCCGGTGCCGGTCCCGGTTCAGGGCGCCATCGACCTGCAGAACGTCACCTTTTCCTATCCCTCGCGGCCTGATCAGTCGGCGCTGCGCGACGTCGATCTGACCATTCGCC
Source organism: Paracoccus jeotgali (assembly GCF_002865605.1). NCBI lineage: Bacteria > Pseudomonadati > Pseudomonadota > Alphaproteobacteria > Rhodobacterales > Paracoccaceae > Paracoccus > Paracoccus jeotgali. The sequence goes on along the minus strand of NZ_CP025583.1, from coordinate 263,467 downwards.
CCGGCGAGACTGTGGCGCTGGTCGGCCCGTCGGGCGCGGGCAAGACGACGGTGATCCAGATGATCCTGCGCTTCTGGGACCCGGCGCAGGGCCGGGTGACGCTGGACGGGGTCGATCTGCGCGACATGACGCGGTCGGAATTCCGCGGCCAGATCGCGCTGGTCCCGCAGGACCCGGTGATCTTCGGCACCACCGCGCGCGAGAACATCCGCTTTGGCCGCCCCGGCGCCAGCGATGCAGAGGTGGAAGAGGCCGCCCGTGCCGCCCATGCCCATGACTTCCTGACCGCGCTGCCGCAGGGCTATGACAGCCAGGTGGGCGAGCGCGGCGTCATGCTGTCGGGCGGGCAGAAGCAGCGCATCGCCTTTGCCCGCGCCATCCTGCGCGACGCGCCGGTGCTGCTGCTGGACGAGGCGACCTCGGCGCTGGATGCCGAATCGGAATTCGCGGTGCAGCAGGCGGTCGACCGGCTGGCGCGCGGCCGCACGACGATCATCGTCGCGCACCGGCTGGCGACGGTGAAAAAGGCCGACCGCATCGTGGTGTTCGAGGACGGGCGCATCGTCGCGCAAGGCACCCATGAAGAGCTGGTGGCCGAGGGCGGACTGTATGCAAGGCTGGCCCGGTTGCAGTTCACCGACGGCAATCTGGACGGGGTCGAGATGCAGGCAGCCCCGCTCGCCGCCGGCGGAACGGGTTGAAAGGCGGATCAATTCCGTCTTGCCAGCGGCGCGGCTTTGCGCTAGGCGCGTCAGTGGGACACTCCTCCCCAACGAGGAGCTTTTGCCTGAAAGGGTAACACATGGCGAATACGCAACCGGCCGCGCGGCCGGCCAATCCGCGCTTTTCCTCTGGCCCCTGTGCCAAGATCCCCGGATATGATCTGAACATGCTGGCGGACGCCCCCCTGGGCCGTTCGCATCGCGCCGCTGTCGGCAAGGCGAAGCTCGCCCGTGCCATAGACCAGACGCGCGAGATCCTGGGCGTTCCCGACGATTACCGCATTGGCATCGTGCCGGCCTCGGACACCGGTGCCGTCGAGATGGCGATGTGGTCGCTGCTGGGCGCGCGCCCGGTCGAGATGCTGGCCTGGGAAAGCTTTGGCGCGGGCTGGGTCACGGATGTGGTCAAGCAACTGAAACTGGATGCCAAGGTGCAGACCGCCGATTACGGGCAGATCGTCGATCTGGCCTCGGTCGATTTTGACCGCGACGTGGTGTTCACTTGGAACGGCACGACCTCGGGCGTGCGGGTGCCGAATGGCGACGCCATCCCCGCCGACCGCGCCGGGCTGACCATCTGCGACGCGACCAGCGCGGCATTCGCGATGGACCTGCCCTGGGACAAGCTGGATGTGGTCACCTTCAGCTGGCAGAAGGTGCTGGGTGGCGAAGGCGGACATGGTGTCCTGATCCTGTCGCCCCGCGCGGTCGAGCGGCTGGAAAGCTATACCCCCGCCTGGCCGCTGCCGAAGATCTTTCGGATGACCAAGGGCGGCAAGCTGATCGAGGGCATCTTCCGCGGCGAGACGATCAACACGCCATCCATGCTGTGCGTCGAGGATTACCTGGTGGCGCTGGACTGGGCGGAATCGGTGGGCGGGCTGCAAGGGCTGATCGGACGGGCCAGCGCCAATGCGCAGGCGGTCTGGGATTTCTGCGCCACCCGCGACTGGATCGAGAACCTGGCCCAAGACCCGGCCACGGCATCGACCACCAGCGTCTGCCTGAAATTCACCGATCCGCGGATCGAGGACGGCGCGGCCTTTGCCAAGGCGGTGGCCAAGCGGCTGGAGACCGAAGGCGCGGGGCTGGATATCGGCGCCTATCGCGATGCGCCTGCCGGGCTGCGGATCTGGTGCGGCTCGACGGTGGAACTGGCCGATGTTCAGGCCCTGCTGCCCTGGATTGAATGGGCGTTCCACGCCGAACTGGCCGCGCAAACCCGGTCCTGACACGCCCGGGGGCGTTGCCCCCGGACCCCCAGAGTATTTTCCCAAAGAAGAAGCGCCGAGGCGCTTGCGAGGAGCATCACATGCCCAAGGTTCTTGTGTCCGACAAGCTGTCGGAAACCGCCGTCCAGATCTTTCGCGACCGCGGGGTCGAGGTCGATTACCTGCCCGATCTGGGCAAGGACAAGGAAAAGCTGGCCGAGATCATCGGACAATATGACGGGTTGGCGATCCGCTCGGCCACCAAGGTGACGGAGAAGCTGCTGCAGGCGGCCAGCAATCTGAAGGTCATCGGGCGGGCCGGGATCGGGGTCGACAATGTCGATATTCCGGCCGCGTCGAAGAAAGGCGTGATCGTGATGAACACGCCCTTCGGCAACAGCGTCACCACCGCCGAGCACGCCATCGCGCTGATGTTCGCGGTGGCGCGGCAACTGCCCGAGGCCTCGGTCAGCACCCATGCCGGGAAGTGGGAGAAGAACCGCTTCATGGGGGTCGAGCTGTTCAACAAGACGCTGGGGCTGATCGGCGCGGGCAATATCGGCTCGATCGTCGCCGACCGCGCCCTGGGGCTGAAGATGAAGGTGGTGGCCTATGACCCCTTCCTGTCGGAAGAGCGCGCGGCCCAGATGGGCGTGACTAAGGTCGAGCTGGACGAGTTGCTGGCCAAGGCCGATTTCATCACCCTGCATGTGCCGCTGACCGACAAGACCCGCAACATCCTGTCGCGCGAGAACATCGCCAAGCTGAAGAAGGGTGTGCGGATCATCAACGCCGCCCGTGGCGGTCTGATCGACGAGGAAGCGCTGGCGGATGCGTTGGAGACGGGGCACGTCGCCGGAGCGGCGCTGGACGTGTTTGCGGTCGAGCCGGCGACCGAAAGCCGGCTGTTCAACTTGCCCAACGTGGTGGTGACGCCGCATCTGGGGGCCTCGACCAGCGAGGCGCAGGAAAACGTCGCCATTCAGGTGGCCGAGCAGATGTCGGATTACCTGCTGACCGGCGCGGTCGCCAATGCGCTGAACATGCCCTCGGTCACCGCCGAGGAGGCCAAGGTGATGGGTCCGTGGATCAAGCTGGCCGGGCATCTGGGCAGCTTCATCGGGCAGATGACCGACGCGCCGATCAAGTCGATCAACGTGCTGTATGATGGCAGCGTGGCCGAGATGAATGTGAGCGCGCTGAATGCCTCGGTCATTGCCGGGGTGATGAAGGCGGCGAACCCGGATGTGAACATGGTCTCGGCCCCGACCATCGCCAAGGAGCGCGGGATTCAGCTGGCGACCACGCGGCAAGAGGCCAGCGGCACCTATGACGGCTATATTAAGGTGACGGTGGTGACCGAGGACCGCGAGCGGTCGATCGCGGGCACCGTGTTCAGCGACGGCAAGCCGCGTTTTATCCAGATCCGCGGGATCAATGTCGATGCCGAGATCGGCGAGTTCATGTTGTACACCCGCAACAAGGACGTGCCGGGCGTCATTGGCGCGCTGGGGACGACGCTGGGCGACATGGGCGTGAACATCGCGAACTTCCAGCTGGGGCGGACCAGTTCGGGCGAGGATGCCATCGCGATCCTGTATCTGGACGAGGCCCTGCCCGAGCCGGTGTTGGAGGCGCTGCACAAGACCGGCAAGTTCCTGCAGGCCCGCGCCCTGCATTTCGAGGTCTGATCCAAGGCTCTTGCGACGGGACGGCCCGGCAGCGATGCGCGCGCCGGGCCGTTTGCCGTTCACGGGCGACGAAAGGAAATGCGATGACGGATGAGTTCCAGCCGGTCTATGCCATCGGCGATATCCACGGCCATCTGGACGCGCTGCGCCATGTCCATGACCTGATCTCGCAGGATGGCGGTGCGGGCGCGCGGGTGGTGCATCTGGGCGATCTGATCGACCGCGGGCCGGACTCGCGCGGCGTCATCGACTATCTGATGGAGGGTCAGGCGCAGGGACGCGACTGGCAGGTGATCAAGGGCAATCATGACAACAAGCTGCCGCGTTTCATCGAGGACCCGGAATGGATCGATCCCGGCTCGACCAGCGGGCTGACCTGGACCGGGGACGAGCGAAACGGGGCCGAGGCGACCTTTGCGTCCTATGGCATTGCGGGGGCGCTAGAGATGCCGCTGGCCGAGCTGCATCGGCGGGCGGTGCGCGCCATCCCGCGCGCGCATGTCGACTGGCTGGACCGGCTGCGGCCGTGGCTGCTGCATCCGGGCGGGTTTCTGTTCGTCCATGCCGGGGTCCGGCCGGGGGTGGATCTGTCGGCGCAATCGCCGACCGATCTGATGTGGATCCGCAAGCCCTTTCTCGAGTCGAGGCAGGATCACGGCGCGCTGGTCGTGCATGGTCACACCGCGCTGCGGCGGGCGGCGCTGTATCCGAACCGGCTGAACCTTGACAGCGGGGCGGGTTATGGGCGGCCGGCCTCGGTCGCGCGGCTGGACGCCAGCGGGGTCTGGCTGCTGGGGTCCGACGGGCCGCAGCGCATGACGACCGAGCGCGCGGGATGAGGCGCGGCCTGCCTGTCGCGCTGGCGATCATCGCGGCGGCGGCGGTCATCCTGCTGCTGATGGGGCGGGTGCCGATCTGCGAATGTGGCAGCGTCAAGCTGTGGCATGGGCAGAAGCTGAGCAGCGAGAACTCGCAGCATCTGACGGACTGGTACACGCCCTCGCATCTGCTGCATGGGCTGGTGCTGTATGCGCTGCTGTGGCTGGTCGCCCGGCGGCTGCCGCTGTCGGCGCGGCTGGTGATCGCGACGCTGATCGAGGCGGCGTGGGAGATCGTCGAGAACCTCGACGCGGTCATCGAGCGTTATCGCGCGGTGACGATCTCGCTGGACTATTACGGCGACAGCGTGATCAATTCGGTCGCGGACATGCTGGCGATGCTGCTGGGTTTCTGGCTGGCGCGGGTGCTGCCGGTCTGGGCATCGGTGCTGATCTTCGTGCTGGCCGAGGCGGCGACGATCTGGCTGATCCGCGACGGGCTGCTGCTGAACGTGCTGATGCTGCTCTGGCCGGTCGAATTCATCCGCGACTGGCAGGCGGCGCTGTGAAAGGAAAGAAGATGCGGGCAATGATACTGGGTCTGGCGCTGCTGCTGCCGGCAGGGGCGGCGAGTGCCGAGCAGGTGGCCAAGATCGGCGTCGACTGGGTCGGCAATGACATCGTGGTCGAATCGATCCACGACCCCAAGGTCGAGGGCGTGACCTGCCACCTCGCCTATTTCTCACGCTCGGTTCTGGACCGGCTGAGCCAGGGCAACTGGTTCGAGGACCCCTCGAACAGCGCCATCGAATGCACGCAGACCGGGCCGATCCGGCTGGGCGATATCCGCAAGGGCCGCAATGGCGAGGATGTGTTCAACGCCAGCCGCTCGCTGCTGTTCAAGTCGCTGCGGGTCAAGCGGATCTGGGATGAAGAGAATCAGGTGCTGATCTATCTGGCCCACGCGAATGAGCTGACCGAGGGCTCGGCCAAGATGTCTATCTCGACCGTTCCGGTGCTGTTGCAGGAACCGGCTGCCGAATAGCCCGCGCCCCGCGACGCTTGCGGGGCCGGTCGAGGCCGGGGATCACGGCCAGGAAGGTCCGCCACATGATCCAGAAATCCAGCCAGGGCGAGGCGACGCGGCGATAGACCAGCTCGATCCGCAGCTTGGTCGGCAGGCAGCGGGCGTAATAGGCGCGGTCGGTCTCGGCCGCGGTGCTGCAATTGGCGAGGATGCGGTCCTCGTGCCGGTGATAGATCAGCGTCGCAAGGCCGGTGACGCCGGGCTTGATCTGCAGCACGGACGCATACAGCGCGGGGAACCGCTCGACATATTCCGGCAGCGGCGGGCGCGGGCCGACAAAGCTCATATCGCCGGCGATGATGTTGAAAAGCTGGGGCAATTCGTCCAGCCGCGTGCGGCGCAGAAAGCGGCCAAGCGGCGTGATGCGCCAGTGCTTGTGCGCCCCGGTCGCGCCGCCATCGTCATCGTCGCAGACCATGGTGCGGAACTTGTATTGCCGAAAGGGCCGCCCCGGCGCGCGCATCCGCTCGCCCGAATAGATCAGCGGCCGGCCCTGTGCGATCAGCAGGCACAGCGCCACCACCGCCATCGGCAGCAGCAGCACCGCCAGCAGGACCACGGCCAGCACCAGATCGACCGCCCGCTTGCAATGGCGGCGATAGAAGCTGTCCTTGACCGGGGCAGAGTGCAGATGCCAGATTTCAGGCTTGGAAAGGGCGGTGCGGCTGGCCAGGGCCGGCCCGTGATCGACGTAGTCCCAGTTCTGGTGCAGCGTCACGGACATGGCCCCCATGGAAACGAGCTTGGCGAAATTCGGCTAGGATCAACCAGTGTAGATAAAAGAAATGCTCTCTAATGGTTAACGGATTAACATAAACCTGCGCAGGTTTGAACCGGCAGATCGCCGGCTGCGCGGGCTGGTTGCCGGAAAGCCACAAATCGGGCAGATTATACGCGGCTTCCCGCCGAAAAGGACTGACAGATGCGGAAATTCCTGGTCATTCTGGACGAGTCGCCCGAATGCCGCAATGCCATGCGCTTTGCCGCGATGCGGGCGTCGCGCTCGCAGGGCGAGGTGGTGGTGCTGTCGATCATCGCCCCCGACGCCATCCAGCACGGCATCGGCGTGGCCGAGTTGATGCGGCAAGAGGCCGAGGACCGGATCACCTCGCAATATCAGATCTTTGCTCGCTGGATGCGCGACACCCAGGGCATCGACCCGGAACTGGTGATCCGCGAGGGAGAGCCGGTGGCACAACTGCTCGCCCATCTGGAAGGCGACAAGGACATCGGCGTGCTGGTGCTGGGGGCCGCCACCGGTAAGGCCGGGCCGGGACCGATCGTCACACGTCTGCTGCGCGATCTGGGGGCGCTCTCCTGCGCCATCACCCTGATTCCCGGCGATATGTCGCGCGAGAGGCTGGAAGCGATCTCGTGACGCGGCCGGGATGGGCGGTTCCGCCGGGGTCTTGGCCCCCTGCCCCGGCTTGACCGAACCCCCTCTGCAGCCCATATGAGACAGCAAAGGAGCGCCCGATGTTCATTCAGACAGAAACCACCCCGAACCCCGCCACCCTGAAATTCCTGCCCGGCCAGAACGTGCTGGACAGCGGCACTGCCGATTTCACCGATGCCGAAGCCGCCGCCGCCTCGCCGCTGGCACAGCGGGTCTTTGGCGTGAAGGGTGTGACCGGCGTGTTCCTCGGCTCGGATTTCGTCACCGTGACCAAGGCTGACGAGATCGAGTGGGACCACATCAAGCCCGCCATCCTCGGCGCGATCATGGAGCATTACCAGTCCGGCGCGCCCGTCATGCAGGGCAGCGCGCAGGCCTCGGGCCATGCCGAACACACCGGTGAGGATCAGGAGATCGTCAGCCAGATCAAGGAACTGCTGGACACCCGCGTGCGTCCGGCGGTGGCTCAGGACGGCGGCGACATCACCTTCCACGGCTTCGAGAAGGGCGTCGTCTATCTGCACATGCAGGGCGCCTGCGCCGGCTGCCCGTCCTCGACCATGACCCTGAAAATGGGGATCGAGAACCTGCTGCGCCACTATATCCCCGAGGTGACCGAGGTCCGGCCCCTTGCCTGACAGCGACGCGCAGCCGGGTCAGGACGCATCGCGCCTGACCCTCGGCTTTGACACATCGGCCGCGCATTGCGCGGCCGCTTTGCTCTGCGGCGAGCGGTTGTTGGGTTCGGTGCAGGAAGACATGGCAAAAGGTCAGGCCGAGCGGCTGATGCCCTTGCTGCAGGAGTTGCTGGCCGATTGCGACGCGACATGGCGCGATCTGGCGCTGATCGGGGTCGGGACCGGGCCGGGGAATTTCACCGGCATCCGCATCTCGGTCGCGGCGGCGCGTGGGCTGGCGCTGTCGCTGGGTATCCCCGCCATCGGCGTCAGCGCGACCGAGGCGCTGGCATGGGGCCTGCCCCGGCCCTGCCGGATCGTCATTCCGGGGCGGCGTGATCTGGCGATCTGGCAGGATTTTCACGCCGACGACGCGCAGGACATCACCCCGCAGCAATCGCCGCTGGATGCGCTGCCGCCCGGTCCGCCCGTGGCCGCGCCCGAGGTTAGGATCGCCGAAGGAATTGCCCGCATCGCCCGCGCTCGCGCCATGACCGGCCAATCGCTGCCCCGCCCCGCGCCGATCTATTTGCGTTCCGCCGATGCCGCGCCGGCGCGGGATCGCGGGCCGGTCATACTGCCGTGACGCCGGACGACCTTGCCCGGATCCATGCCGCATGTTTCACCCGCCCGCGCCCATGGTCGGCGGCAGAGTTCGGGGCGCTGCTGCATGACCCGTCGGTCTTTCTGCTGACCCAGCCAGACGCCTTCCTGCTGGGCCGTATCGTGCTGCATGAGGCCGAACTACTGACCCTCGCCACCGCCCCCGCCGCCCGCCGTCAGGGCCACGCGCGGGCGCTGCTGCAGCGATTTACCGACACCGCAAGCCAACGCGGCGCCGTCTGGGGGTTTCTGGAGGTGGCGGCGGACAACCAACCCGCGCAGGCGCTTTACCACGGCGACGGCTGGCAGCAGGCGGGCGTCAGGCCGGGCTATTACGCGCCCGGCATCGACGCGCTGATCCTGCGAAAGGCGCTGTAGCCGACCCTAGCGACAGGGCCGGCCATGCTGGTCAGGTCAACTGGCCGTGGCAGTGCTTGAACTTCTTGCCAGAGCCGCAGGGGCAAGGGTCGTTGCGCGAGGGGTTGCCCCAGCTTGCCGGGTCGTTTTCGTCAAAGCCGGTCGCCTGCGCCGTCACGCTGGCCCCGTCGGGTGCCGCGCCATCGGCGTCGTCGTGGCGGGTGCTCATCTGGCTTTGCTGCTGTGCCTGCTGCTGCTGATACTGGCGCAGCATCTGCTCGCGCTCTTCCTCGGTCAGCGGGCGGATGCGGCCAAGCTGCTGGGTGACGTCGGCGCGCAGGCTGTCCAGCATCGTCTCGAACAGCTGGAACGCCTCGGTCTTGTATTCCGACAGCGGGTCGCGCTGCGCATAGCCGCGGAAGCCCACGACCGAGCGCAGATGTTCCAGCGTCAGCAGGTGGTCGCGCCATTTCTGGTCGATGGCCTGCAGCAGGATCTGCTTTTCGATCTGGCGCATGGTCTCGGCGCCGAAACCGGCCTCTTTCTCGGCCATATAGGCATCGGTCGCGGCGATCAGGCGCTCGCGCACCGCCGCCTGATCGACGCCGTCCTCGGCCGCCCATTCGGGGATCGGCAGGTTCATGTTCAGCTTTTCGGCCACGGCCTTTTGCAGTTCGGCCGTGTCCCATTGCTCGGCATAGGCGCGGGGCGGCATGTATTGATCGACCAGATCGTCGATGACCTGATGGCGCATGTCCTGCGCGATCTCGCCCACCTCGTCGCTGTCCATGATCTCGCGCCGCTGGCTGAACACCGCCTTGCGCTGATCGTTCATCACATCGTCGAATTTCAGCAACTGCTTGCGGATGTCGAAGTTGCGGCCCTCGACCTTGGCCTGGGCGCGTTCCAGCGACTTGTTCACCCAGGGGTGCACGATCGCCTCGCCATCCTTCATGCCCAGACGCGACAGCACCGCATCCAGCCTTTCGCTGCCGAAGATCCGCATCAGATCGTCTTCCAGCGACAGGAAGAACAGCGAGCGGCCGGGGTCGCCCTGCCGGCCCGAGCGGCCGCGCAGCTGGTTGTCGATGCGCCGGCTTTCATGGCGCTCGGTGGCCAGAACGAACAACCCGCCGGCTTCCAGAACCGCCTGCTTGTCGGCGGCGTGCTCGGCCTCGATGCGGGCGCGCAGCTCGTCGGGGTTGGCCTCGGGATCGGCGGCGAGCGCCTGCATCACCTTGATTTCGACGTTGCCGCCCAGCTGGATGTCGGTCCCGCGACCGGCCATGTTGGTGGCGATGGTGACCGCGCCGGGCTTGCCGGCCTCGGCCACGATATAGGCTTCCTGCTCGTGCTGGCGGGCGTTCAGCACGTTATGCGGGATGCCGGCCTGATCCAGCATCTGCGACAGCATTTCCGATTTCTCGATGCTGGTGGTGCCGACAAGGATCGGCTGGCCCTTGGCATGGGACTCGCGGATGGCCTCGAGCACGGCGGCGTATTTCTCGTCCCCGGTGCGATAGACGCGGTCATGTTCGTCGACGCGGGCGATGGGGCGGTTGGTCGGCACCTCGACCACACCGAGGCTGTAGATGTCGGCGAACTCCTCGGCCTCGGTCGCGGCGGTGCCGGTCATGCCGGACAGCTTGTCGTAAAGCCGGAAATAGTTCTGGAAGGTGACGCTGGCGAGGGTCACGTTCTCGGGCTGGATCGGCACGCCCTCTTTCGCCTCGATGGCCTGATGCAGACCGTCCGACAGGCGGCGGCCCTTCATCATACGGCCGGTGAACTCGTCGATCAGGACGATCTCGTTATCCTTGACGATATAGTTCTGGTCGCGGTGGAACAGCTTGTGCGCCCGCAGCGCCTGGTTGGCATGGTGGACGATGGTGGTCGATTCGGGGTCATACAGCGTCTGGCCGGGCGGCAGGACGCCGGCCTCGGACAGCAGGCGTTCAATATGCTCGTTGCCTTCCTCGGTGAAGGTGGCGTTGCGGCTTTTCTCGTCCAGATTGAAGTCGGCATCGTTCAGCCGGGGGATGAACTGGTCCAGCGTCACATACAGCTCGCTGCGGTCCTGCGACGGACCCGAGATGATCAGCGGCGTCCGCGCCTCGTCGATCAGGATGCTGTCGACCTCGTCCACGATGGCGTAGAAATGGTCGCGCTGGACCATCTGATCGACCGAGGATTTCATGTTGTCGCGCAGATAGTCGAAGCCCAGCTCGTTATTCGTCGCATAGGTCACATCGGCGCGGTAAGCCTGCCGCTTTTCGCCGTCTTCCTGGAACGGATAGACGACGCCGGTGGTCATGCCGAGCTGCGAGAACACCTTGCTCATCCATTCGGCGTCACGCTTGGCCAGATAGTCGTTCACCGTGACGATATGGACGCCCTTGCCCGCCAGCGCGTTCAGATAGGCCGGGAAGGTGGCGACCAGGGTCTTGCCCTCGCCGGTCTTCATCTCGGCGATATTGCCCTGATGCAGGAAGATCCCGCCCATCAGCTGCGTGTCGAAGGCCCGCAGCCCAAGCGCGCGGCGCGCCGCCTCGCGGCAGTTGGCAAACGCCTCGACCAGCAGCGCATCCAGGCTTTCGCCGCCCTGCGCCCGGGCCTGCAGCGCGCGGGTAAAGTCGATCAGCTCCTGATCCGAGCGGGCCTTGACCTCTGCTTCCAGCGCGTTGATCTGCGCCACCAGAGGACGGGCGGACTTTATCTTGCGGTCGTTGGGGGTGCCAAAGACCTTCTTCGCCAAATTGCCTAGACCCAGCATCATCACTCCGGTCGTCATGTTTCGGGAAAGACTGGGGCGCGTGGCCCTTGCCCGGACCGTCCGTCCTGCCGTATCTACGGGCAAAGGAAAAAACGGCGCGGGCGCGCCTTTTCGGTTGCGCCGGATGTAGGCCCGCGTCCCAGCAGTGTCAACGCTTTGCCCCCTTTCACACGCCATCGGGGGGCCGCATATCAAGGAAAACCCATGCTTCTACGCACCGCCCTTGCCACCTTCCTCGCCAGCGCGATCGCGCTTCCGCTGGCCGCGCAGGACGCCGACACCGTGATCGCCAAGGTCAACGACACCGAAATCACGCTGGGTCATATGGCGGCGATGAAGCTGGGCCTGCCGCCGGAAATGGCGCAGATCCCCTCGGCCGAGCTGTGGGATCTGATGCTGGACCAGATGATCCGGCAGGCCGCCATGGCCGAACAGGGCGAGGCCACGATGACCCCCCGCGACGAGGCCGCGTTGACCATCGACCGCCGCGCCTATCTGGCCGGCGCCGCCATCGAGCGGCTGGCCGATTTCGAACCCACGGATGAGGAGATTCAGGCCGCCTATGAAAAGGCCTTCCCGGCCGACGCGCCGGTGACGGAATATGACGCCGACCACATCCTGCTGCAGACCGAAGAGGCCGCCAAGGCGGTGATCGAAGAGCTGAAGGGCGGCGCCGACTTCGCCAAGCTGGCCGAGGAACGCTCGGTCGATACGGCGTCGGGGCTGAATGGCGGCGATCTGGGCTGGTTCACCCGCGACCGCATGGTGGCGGAATTCGGCGACGCGGTGGCCGAGATGGAAAAGGGCAGCGTCTCGTCCGAGCCGGTGCAGTCGCAGTTCGGCTGGCATGTCATCAAGCTGAATGACAGCCGCGTGCAGGAACCGCCCGCCCTCGCCGATGTGCGCGAGCCGCTGATCCAGCAGATCCGCCGCGACAAGGTCGAGGCCGAAATCGAAAAGATTACCAAAGCCGCCAAGATCGAGCGGACCGAAGGCATCGACCCGACCCTGCTGGACCGTGACATTCTGGGGCAGGACAGCAACTGATGCCGCGCGATCCCGAGGACATCGCCGCCCGCAAGGCGGCCAAGCAGGCTGAAAAACAGGCCGAGAAAGAGGCCGCCCGCCTCGCCCGCAAGGCCGCCCGGAAAGAGGCCAACCAGGCCGCCCGCGCCGCCGACTCGGGTGGCGCAGGCGTGACCGGGGCCGACAAGCCCGGCAAGGCCGAGAAGACGGCGGGGAAAGACGCCGAAAAGCTGACGCAGAAGGGTGAGAAGCAGCCCGGTAAAGGCAAGGGCGACAAGCAACCGGACAAGAACAAGGGCGCAGCGATGCCGGCGGGCGGCAAGCCGGGTAAGGACAAGCAAGGCGCCAAGCAAGCCGGGAAAAAGCCCGGCGACAAGGGCGCGGACAAGCAGCCCGCCAGCGACACGCTGCCCGGCTCGGCGCGGATCGCGCAGGCCATCGCCGCCCGTCCCGCTGCCCAGAAGCAAGAGGCCATCGTCTCGCCCCTCGCCCCCGCCGCCTTCCCCGACCTGCCGGTGATCGCGGGGGTCGAATTCGCCACCGCCGAAGCCGGCATCAAATACAAAGGCCGCACCGACGTGATGCTGGCCCGCCTCGCCCCCGGCACCTCGATTGCGGGCGTGTTCACCCGCTCATCGACGCGGGCAGCCAGCATTCTGGACTGTCAGGCCAAGCTCGCCGGGCGGCAGGACCAGACGCAGGGCGCGGCGATCATCGTGAACTCGGGCAACGCCAACGCCTTTACCGGCAAGCACGGGCAGGACGCGGTCAGCCGCGTCACCGGCGCCGTGGCCGAGGCGCTGCGCATCCCGGCCGAGCGGGTGTTCTCCTCCTCGACCGGCGTCATCGGCGAACCGCTGCCGGTGGCCCGCATCACCGACGTGATCGACCGCACCGTCGCCGCGCTGGATCAGGGCGGCATCGCCGAGGCCGCGCGCGCGATCATGACCACCGACACCTTCGCCAAGGGCGCCTCGGCCGAGATCGAGACCGACAAGGGTCCGATCCACATCGCCGGCATCGCCAAGGGCTCGGGCATGATCGCGCCGGACATGGCGACGATGCTGGTCTATATCTTCACCGACGCCCGCATTGCGGCAGAGCAGTTGCAGGCCATGCTGTCGCAAGAGGTCGAGGACAGCTTCAACGCGATCACGGTGGACAGCGACACCTCGACCTCGGACGCGGTGATCCTGGCCGCGACCGGCCGCTCGCCCGCGCCCGAGATCCGCGACGCCGACAGCGGGCTTGGCCGCAAGTTCCAGGCGGCGCTGCGCGGCGTGATGCTGGATCTGGCGCAGCAGGTGGTCAAGGATGGCGAGGGCGCGACGAAATTCGTCGAGATCCGCGTCACCGGCGCCACCAGCCGCGCGGATGCCCACAAGGTCGCGATGGCGATCGCGAACTCGCCGCTGGTCAAGACCGCCATCGCGGGCGAGGACGCGAATTGGGGCCGCGTGGTCATGGCAGTCGGCAAGTCCGGCGCCACGGCGGACCGGGACCGGCTGACCATCCGTTTCGGCGACATGGTGCTGGCCGAGAACGGCTGGCGCGCGCCGGGCTATGACGAGGCCGCCGCCAGCGCCTATATGAAGCGCGATCACCTGCTGCTGTCGGTCGATCTGGGTCTGGGCGAGGCAAGCCGGACGGTCTGGACCTGCGATCTGACCCATCGCTACATCGACATCAACGCCGATTACCGGTCGTGATCCGGGCCGGGGCCGCGTCTTGCGCCAGCCCCGGCAGACAGGTTCCGCAGGCGGACAGGGCTGCAGACAGACAGGAAACAGGATGACGCTGCGAATGGTTCTGGTGTCGGCGGTGCTGCTGATCGACGCCGACGGGCGGGTGCTGCTGGCCCAACGCCCCGAGGGCAAGCCCATGGCCGGCCTGTGGGAGTTTCCCGGCGGCAAGGTCGAGCCGGGCGAGACGCCCGAGGCGGCGCTGATCCGCGAGATGCACGAGGAACTGGGCATCGACACCCACGCCTCATGCCTCGCGCCGCTGACCTTTGCCAGCCACAGCTATGACAGCTTTCACCTGCTGATGCCGCTGTTCGCCTGCCGCCGCTGGAAAGGCATCGTCCAGCCGCGCGAGGGCCAGCGCCTGGCGTGGGTGCGCGCCCGCGACCTGCGCAATTACGAGATGCCCCCGGCGGATGTCCCGCTGATCCCGATGATCCAGGATTGGTTGTAGGGGTCTGAGGGCTGCCAGAGGAGACTCGGCTGACCCGCGACGTCGCTTTCTGCACCGCCAGCACCCCTGCCAAGCCCTCGGCGGCGGCGCGCGACGCCTCGGCCTAATCCGTTGCGGTATCGTCAGGTGGTGCGTCGGCTGCCGGCGTGGTCTGCAACGCCTGCAGCTTTGCGATGTCCTCGGCGGTCGCTTGGGCCGCCTCGGCCTCGATGCGGCGGAAGCGGGCGAGAACCTCGGTGCCGGTCGCGGTCAGGGTGGCCCCGCCGCCGCCGGCCCCGCCGCGTTCGGACAGGACCAGAGGCTGCGCGAACATGGCGTTCATACCGGTCACCAGCGACCAGGCACGCTTGTAGCTCATCCCCATCTGCCGCCCGGCCTCGGAGATCGAGCCGGTCCGCCCGATCAGTTCCAGCAGATCGGCCTTGCCCGGCCCCAGCCACAGCCCCGGCGCCAGCCACAGCCGAAGCTGCATACGCGGATAGCGCTGAGGATGGTGCAAAGGCGGGTGCGACATGGCGAAACCTTGCCGCGAAAGCGCTGCGGTGACAAGCGAGGTAAAGGGCGTTGCGGGGCACGGGTGGGTGCGGTGCCAAACTGCGGCGATCAGGTTGCGGTCGTCGTTGCGGGACCGCCCGAGCTGCGGCCATCGGAGCGGTTCCCGTTTTATCCGGCGCCGTCAGGTGCAGTTCTTCTATGTCGCTAGATCCTCCCAAACGGCGCAAGTGGAAGCGCCAGATGGTTGGGATAGACAGCAGCGAGACTGCTTAACAACCCTCGCCAATGCTTTCATGAAACGGCGGCAGATGCCCTGCCGCCGCCCGCCCGGCCGCGCGAACCCTCTCCGCCTCCCCCGCCGCGTCAGTCGTAGCGGCGGCGGTCCTCGATCACCACGCCGTCATTGGGCAGCGAGCCGGGAGCGAGCACCTCGACGCGGCCTTTCAGCTTCAGCGCCTCGACCACCGAGGCGTCGTATTCGGCCACCGCCTCGCGCGGGCTTTCGATCTGGACCGTCATCGCGTCCATGTCGCCGTCGCGGTCGGCGATGACGCGGGCGCGGGCAATTTCGGGGTGGCGCGCGACAAGCGCCGCGACCTGTTCGGGGCGCACGAACATGCCCTTGATCTTGGTCGTCTGGTCGGCCCGGCCCAGCCATCCCTTGATCCGCATGTTGGTGCGGCCGCAGGGCGAGACGCCGGGCATCACCGCCGACAGATCGCCGGTGGCGAAGCGCACCAGCGGATAGTCCGGGTTCAGCGTCGTCACCAGCACCTCGCCCACCTCGCCATCGGGCAGCGGATCGCCGGTGCCGGGCCGCACGATCTCGACGATGACGCCTTCATCGACGATCATCCCCTCCATCGCGTCGGATTCGTAGGCGATATTGCCCAGATCGGCGGTGGCATAGCATTGCCGGGTCTGGATGCCACGATCGGCATAATGCTGACGCAGCGCCGGGAACAGCGCACCGCCGCCCACCACCGCGCTGCGGAAGGACAGTGTCTCACCCATCTCGTCGGCGCGGTCGAGGATCACCTTGAGATAGTCGGGCGTCCCGGCATAGGCGGTGCAGCCGATATCGGCGGCGGCGCGGACCTGCAGATCGGTCTGGCCGGTGCCGGCGGGCAGCACGGCGGCATCGACGGCGCGGGCGGCGCTGTCGAACATCATCCCCGCCGGCGTCAGGTGATAGCCGAAGCAGTTCTGCACGATATCGCCCCGGCCGATGCCGGCGGCGTGCAGGAATCGCCCCAGCCGCCAGAAATCCCCGGCATGGCGGCCCGGTTCATAGATCGGGCCGGGGGACTGGAAGATGTGGTCGAACTCGGCCGCCAGCCGGGTCGCGAAGCCGCCAAAGGGCGGGTTCTTGCGCTGCGCCTCGGTCAGGTCGGCCTTGCGGATCACCGGCAGCGCGGCCAGGGCAGCGCGGTCGCGGATGGTCGCCGGGTCGACCTCGCGCAGCAGCCGCGCCAGGGCGGGCGCGGTGCGCGCGCGGCCGATGGCAGCGGGCAGGGTCTCGGCCAGATCGGCGGCGCGCTGTTCCGCGTCGCGGGTTTCCAGCTCATCGAAATAGTCGACCATGGCGTTATTCCTTGCGTGTCGGGTGAAGTCGGGGGCCGGGTGCGGTCACGCCAGCCAGCGTTTGCGCCGTCGGTAGGATCGCACGTCGCGGAAGCTCTTGCGGCCTTCGTCGGACATGCCGAGGTAGAACTCTTTCACGTCCGGGTTCTCGCGCAGCGCCTGCGCGGTGCCGTCCATGACCACCCGGCCGTTTTCAAGGATATAACCGTAATGGGCAAAGCGCAGCGCCACGTTGGTGTTCTGCTCGGCCAGCAGGAAGGTCACGCCCTCGCCCTCGTTCACGGCCTTGACGATCTCGAAGATCTGCTCGACCAGTTGCGGGGCAAGGCCCATGCTGGGTTCGTCCAGCAGGATGGTCTCGGGCCGGCTCATCAGCGCGCGGCCCATCGCCACCATCTGCTGTTCCCCGCCCGAGGTATAGCCCGCCTGGCTGCGGCGGCGTTCGCGCAGGCGCGGGAAATAGTTGTAGACCATCTCGAGATCCTGCCGGATCGCGGCGCTGCCGTCGCTGCGGGTATAGGCGCCGGTCAGCAGGTTTTCCTCGACCGTCAGATGCTCGAAACAGCGCCGCCCCTCCATCACCTGAATGACGCCCTTGCGGACCAGCGAGGCGGGGTCGAGCGAGGCCACCCGCTGCCCGCGATAGGTGATCGAGCCTTTCGTCACCTCGCCCCGTTCCGAGGCCAGCAGGTTCGAGATCGCCTTCAGCGTCGTGGTCTTGCCCGCCCCGTTGCCGCCCAGAAGCGCCGTGATCCGGCCCTTGGGCACCGCGAGGCTGACGCCTTTCAGGACCAGAATGACGTGATTGTAGATCACCTCGATGTTGTTCACTTCCAGAAGGTTGTCTTCGGTCGCTACGGTGTCCGTCATGGCGGCCCCCTGTCAGGCAAAATCCCCGGCGACCCGATGGGCCGCCGGGGTCTGGATCAGTTGCAGTCGCGCGGGGTGATGCCGGCTTCCTTGGCATAGGCCTCGGAATCCTCGGCGATCAGCGGGTTCAGGATGTCCTGATCAGGTTCGGTGAACTCGGTGATCAGGTTCCATTTCTTGGCATTGGCGTCCCATTGCTGGACGCGCGCCATGCCGCTGCCGCCGTGGTTGGCGCAGGTCATCTCGATCTCGGGGCCGAAATCGGGCAGGCCCAGCTCGGCCAGCCGCTCGGGCGTGATCTCGAGCGCCTCGAAGCCCTCGCGCAGCTGCTCGCCGTTGATCTTCGAGGTGCCGGCCAGTTCCTGCGCCTTGGCGATCGCCTCGGCAATGACCAGCGAGGCATACATGCCGCGCGAATACAGCACGCTGCCGACATGCTGGCCGCCCTGCGACGCCTTGCCCGGCTCGATCACGTATTTCTGCATGTCCTCATACAGCGGATAATCCGTGCCGACGCCGTGGAAGGCCAGCGATTTGTAGCCGTCGGCCTTGGCCCCGATGGGCAGCACGTCGATGTCCGAGCCGGACCACCAGATGCCGATGAAGTTCTCCATCGGGAAGTTGATGTTGGCGGCTTCCTGAATGGCGGCCTGGTTCATCACCCCCCAGCCATACATGATGACGTGGTCGGGCTTGTCGCGGCGGATCTGCAGCCATTGCGATTTCTGTTCCTGACCGGGCGCGTCGACGGGCAGTTCGATCAGGGTGAAGCCGTGCTTTTCGGCCAGATCCTGCAGGGTGCGGATCGGTTCCTTGCCATAGGCCGAGTTGTGATAGACGAGCGCGATCTTCTTGCCTTCAAGGCTGCCGCCATTGACGTCCAGCAGATGCTTGACCGCGACCGAGGCGCCGTCCCAATAGTTCGCGGGCGCGTTGAACACCCATTCGAACACCTTGCCGTTCTTGGCCGAGGTGCGGCCATAGCCGGGGGTGTACAGCACCTTCTTGTCGACGCCGACTTTGGGGATCAGCTGATAGGTGATGCCGGTCGACAGCGGGTTATAGACCAGCCCCTCGGCCTTGGTGGCCTCGTAGCACTCGACCCCCTTTTCGGTGTTATAGGCGGTCTCGCATTCCGGCACCTGGATCCGCTCACCGCCGATGCCGCCGTCGCGTTCGTTCAGCAGAGTGAAGTAATCGTTGAAGCCGTCGGCATATTGCGTGCCGTTCGCGCCGTAGGCGCCGGTCCGATAGCTGAGGTTGGGGACCACCAGATCGGCCAGAGCCGGTGCCGCGACCATCATGCCGGCCGCCGCCAGTGCGGCAAGTTTCGTTTTCATTCCGTGTTTCCTCCCAGTTTTATTGCGATGTGGACCGGCGGGCCCGGTTCTTGCTGTTAATGCGGGAACGGCCAGAGCCGCAGTTTTTCCTTGGCCAGCAGCCAAAGCCGGGCAAGTCCATGCGGCTCGACGATCAGAAAGAAGATGATCAAGGCGCCCACGATCATCAGCTCGATATAGGCGGCCAGATCGGTGGGCCAGCCAAGCGCGCCGACCAGCACGTTTTTCAGCAGCACCGGCAGCAGGACCAGGAAGGCCGCGCCGGCGAAGCTGCCGAAGATGCTGCCCAGTCCGCCGATGATGACCATGAACAGGACCAGGAAGGACTTGTTGATGCCGAAGGCCTCGGTCACCTCGGCCGCGCCCAGATAGACCGCGAACAGCAGCGCCCCGGCGATGCCGACAAAGAACGAGCTGATGCCGAAGGCGGTCATCTTTGCGTTCAGGGGGTTCACGCCGATGATCTCGGCCGCGATGTCCATGTCACGGATCGCCATCCATTTGCGCCCCACCATGCCCCGCGTCAGGTTCCGCGCCACCCAGGCTGAGAAGATCACGAAGGCAAGGCAGATCAGATATTTCGCCGCGGGCGAGGCCGCCGGTCCGGTGACCGCCCAGCCCAGCACCGTGCGCGTCGGCGCGTTGATCTGGCCCGAGGCCGAATAGTTGTAGAACCACGGCACCTTGTTGAACAGCCAGACCAGGAAGAACTGCGCGGCCAGCGTGGCGACCGCCAGGTAGAAGCCCTTGATCCGCAGGCTGGGCAGGCCGAAGGCGATGCCGACCAGCGCGGTGATGCCCCCCGCCAGCAGGATGTGGATGACGACGCTGACCTCTGGGAAAGAGGTCATCAGCTTGTAGACCGCATAGGCCCCGACCGCCATGAAGCCGCCGGTGCCCAGGCTGACCTGCCCGGCATAGCCGGTCAGGATGTTCAGCCCGATGGCCGCGATGGCATAGATCAGGAAGGGCAGCAGCACCGCGCTGGCCCAGTAATCGTTGATGACGAAGGGCACCACCAGCACCGCCACCGCAAGGATGACATAATAGCCGATGCGGTCCAGACGGATGGGAAAGGTCTGGCTGTCGTCGCGATAGGTGGTCTTGAAATCGCCGGCTTCGCGGTAGAACATCCTCAGCCCTCCTGCGGGATCGCGGCCATCGCCGCTTGGTCAAGTGAGTGCCGGTCGCGCGGCGAATGGGGTGTGCGGGTCATGGTCACACCCGCTCGATGATGCGTTCGCCGAACAGGCCCTGCGGACGGAACACCAGGAAGACCAGCGCCAGAACATAGGCGAACCAGTTCTCGGTCGCGCCGATGGTAAAGCCGAACCAGCTTCCGGCGAGGTCGGGGCTGGACATCACGAACTCGAACAGTTTCTCGCCGACGCCGATGATCAGCCCGCCGACGATGGCGCCGGGGATCGAGGTGAAGCCGCCCAGCATCAGCACCGGCAGCGCCTTCAGCGCGATCAGCGACAGGCTGAACTGGACGCCCGATTTGGTGCCCCACATGATGCCCGCGACCAGCGCCACGAAGCCCGCGATGGACCACACCATGATCCAGATGAAGCGCAGCGAGATGCCCACCGACAGCGCCGCCTGATGGTCGTCGGCCACCGCCCGCATGGCGCGGCCCTGCTTGGTGTATTGCGAGAAGGCCACCAGCGCCGCCACCAGCGCGGTCGCGATCAGCGCCGCCCAGATGTCCAGCCGGTCGATGAAGAAGCCATAGCCGAACCAGCTGTCGGTCACCCGCTCGATCGAGTCGCTGATGCCCTGCGGCAGCCCCACGTCGAGGTTCTTGACGTCGGCGCCCCACATCACGTCGCCCAGACCTTCCAGGAAATAGGCCAGCCCGATGGTGGCCATGAACAGGATGATCGGCTCTTGCCCGACCAGATGCTGCAAGACCAGCTTTTCGATCAGGATCGCCAGCAGCACCATGACACCGGCGGTCAGCACGATCGCCAGCAGCGCCGGCACCGTCCAGCCGAAGCGGTCAAGCTGGGTGCCGAAGACCGCGTTCAGCAGATGCGCGAAGGGCACCTGCCCCTGCATGATCCCCACCAGCGTCAGCCCGGCGAACAGCGCCAGCACGCCCTGGGCATAGTTGAACACGCCCGACGCCTTGAAGATCAGCACGAAGCCAAGCGCGACCAGCGCATACATGACGCCGGTCATCAGCCCGTTCACGATCACCTCGGCGGCGTAGAAAAGCTGGTCCATCAGACGATCCCCCTGGGGCTGGGCGCGGGCAGCGCGTTGCGGTGGGCGCGGTCAGTCATGGGCCACCCCCAGATAGGCGTCGATCACGTCCTGATTGTTGCGGACCTCGTCCGGGGTGCCGTCGCCGATCTTGCGGCCGTAATCCATCACCACCACCCGGTCGGACAGGTCCATGACCACGCCCATGTCATGTTCGATCAGCACGATGGTCGTGCCGAATTCGTCGTTCACGTCGAGGATGAAGCGCGACATGTCCTCTTTTTCCTCGACGTTCATCCCGGCCATCGGCTCGTCCAGCAGCAGGATCTGCGGCTCGGCCGCCAGCGCGCGGGCCAGTTCGACCCGCTTTTTCAGCCCGTAAGGCAGGCGGCCGACCGGGGTCTTGCGGATGTTCTGGATTTCCAGAAAGTCGATGATCTTTTCGACCTGGGCGCGGTTGGCGATCTCCTCGCGCTCGGCCCCGCCCCACCACAGGGCCTGCGACAGCAGCCCCGCCTTCATCATGTTCAGACGCCCGGTCATGATGTTGTCCAGAACCGACATGCCGTCGAACAGCGCGATGTTCTGGAAGGTCCGGGCGATGCCCAGACGCGCCACCTGATAGGGGCGCATCGGGCCGCGGCGATAGCCCTTGAACCAGACCTCGCCCTCTTGCGGGTTGTAGAAGCCGGAAATCACGTTCAGCATCGAGGATTTGCCGGCGCCGTTCGGGCCGATGATGGCGCGGATCTCGCCGTGGCGGACGTCAAAGCTGATGTCCTTGATCGCCACCACGCCGCCGAAGCGCAGGGTGATGTTGCGCAGATCCATCACCACGCCGCCAATCTGGCGGCCATCCGCGGTGACATGGCCCTGGGTCTCGTCCAGCATCGTCAGCCCCCTGTCCTTGCAGCCCAAATGCGCGGCGCGACGGTTCCTGCCGCTGCCGCCCTGCCCGCCCGCCGGCTCATTCCGCCGCCATCGCGACGGGCGCGCCGGGCTGGATTTCGGCATCCTCGATCTTCAGCCGGGCGCGGATCAGACCCTTGCGCCCGTCCTCATAGGTCACCTGCGTTTCCGTCTGCACATGGTCCGAGCCGTCGTAAAGCGCGGTCGCCAGATCGGCGAATTTCTCGCTGATGACGGCGCGGCGGACCTTGCGGGTGCGCGTCATCTCGCCATCATCGGGGTCGAGTTCCTTGTGCAGCACCAGAAAGCGTCGGATCTGGCAGCCCGACAGCATCGGATCGACCGCGATCGAGCGGTTCGCCTCTTCGACATGGGCCTTGATCGCCGCATAGACGCGCGGATGCCCGGCCAGTTCCTGATACGAGGCATAGGCGATGTTGTTGCGCTCGGCCCAGTTCCCAACCGCGCCCAGGTCGATATTGATCATCGCGGTGCAATAGTCGCGGCCATTGCCCAGCACCACGGCTTCGAGAATGTTGGGATAGAATTTCAGCTTGTTCTCGACATATTTCGGCGCGAACAGGCTGCCATCGGCCATGCGCCCGACATCCTTGGCGCGGTCGATGATGCGCAGCTGCCCGGTCGCATCATCGAAGAACCCGGCATCCCCGGTCGCGACCCAGCCCTCGGCATCCTTGGTCGAGGCGGTGCTTTCGGCGTTCTTGTAATACTCAACAAAGGTGCCGGGGCTGCGATAGAAGACCTCGCCCGATTCCGCGATGCGGATCTCGACCCCCGGCGACGGCACGCCCACGGTGTCGGCGCGCACCCCGCCATCGGGCTGCTGGGTGATAAAGACGGACGCCTCGGTCTGGCCGTAAAGCTGTTTAAGGTTGATCCCCAGCGAGCGGTAGAAATCAAAGATCTCCGGCCCGATGGCCTCGCCCGCGGTATAGCCGACGCGGATGCGCGAATAGCCCAGCGTGTTTTTCAGCGGACCATAGATCAGCACCTTGCCCAGCCCGTAGGCCAGACGATCCCCCAGCCCGACCGGCTGCCCGTCAAGCAGCGACGGACCCACGCGCTGGGCCACGCCCATCAAGTGATGGAACAGCCAGCGCTTGAAGCGGCCGGCATCCTCCATCCGGATCATGACATTGGTCAGTTGCCCCTCGAACACGCGCGGCGGGGCAAAGAAATAGGTCGGCCCGATCTCGCGCAGGTCGGTCATCATGGTGTCGGCGCTTTCCGGGCAGTTCACCGTGAACCCGGCCCAGGTCGCCTGCCCCATGGAAAAGATGAAGTCGCCCACCCAGGCGATCGGCAGATAGGCCAGCACCTCGTCGCGGTGGTTCAGATCGTCGAAATCGCAGGTATTGCGGGCAGTTTCGATGATGTTGCGGTTCGACAGCACCACCCCCTTGGGCTTGCCCGTCGTCCCCGAGGTATACAGCATGACGCAGATGCTGTCGTAATCCAGCGCCGCGATGCGCGCGTCCAGTTCCGGGCCCAGCCGCCGCTCGGCGGTGCGCCCCTCGGCCTGCACATCGGCCAGCGCGTTCATGCGGCTGTGGTCGTATTTCCGCATCCCGCGGCGGTCGGTATAGATGATCTGCTCGATATTCGGGGCTTGCGGCTGCACCTCGAGCACCTTGTCCACCTGTTCCTGGTCGCCGCAGACGACAAAGCGCGCGCCGCTATGGCCCAGCACATAGGCCATCTCTTCCGCGACCGCGTCCTGATACAGCGGCACCGGCACCGCCCCGCACATCTGCGCGGCGATCATCGACCAGTAATGCGCGGGCCTGTTGCGCCCGATCACCGCGACATGGTCGCCGGGCGCAAGGCCCAGATTCAGCATCCCCAGCGCCAGCGCCCGGATCTCGGCCGCGGCCTCGGCCCAGGTCCAGCTTTGCCAGATGCCGAATTCCTTTTCGCGATAGGCAGGCCGGCGGGCCAGACGTTGGGCGTTGCGCGCCACCAGCCCGGGGATGGATTGCGGATGCCCCAAAGCGGTCTTGTCGGCGTCGTCCATGGCGTCTGCCCCCCTTCCCCTGTCCGTCGCGGCCCTGTCGGCCGCGCACCCGCTTCTCTGCCTCCCCAGACACAAAGCGGATGGGCTTAACCTTCCCGCTGAGTATTGCGGCAGTTTGTCGGCAACCTAACGAATTGTTACACAGCTTGCGAAGCCCGACGGGATGGCTAACCATCGGCAGAGCGCAAGGAAATTCGGGATGATGGACAGCACCTCGCGGGCCGATCTGATGCAGTCGGGGCTGAACCTGATCGCGCAGGCGCTGTCGCTGTTCGACGCCGATCTGCGGCTGGCGGTGGCGAACCGGCAGTTTCAGGCCATGTTCGACCTGCCCGAGAACCTGACCCGCCCCGGCGCCTTCTTCGAGGATATCGTCCGGTTTCTGGTCCTGCGCGGCGAATATGGCCCGCAAAGCGATCCCGACGAGGCCGTGCGTATCCGGGTCGAGCAGGCCCGCACCTTTCAGCCGCATTATCTGGAACGCCAGCGCGCCGATGGCCGCTGGATCTCGGTCGAGGGCGCGCCGCTGTCGCAGGGTGGCTGGGTCACGGTCTATACCGACATCACCGAAACCAAGCGGCAGGAAAGCCTGCTGCGGTCGCATTCGCAGGTGCTTTCGACGCAGGTGCTGGAAAACTCGGAACGGCTGGCGGCGGCCAATCGCAAGCTGGAGGCCACCATTGCCGCCCTGCAAGAGGCCAAGCGCATCGTGACCGAGACACAGGCCCGGACCCGGCAGGTGACGGAGATGGTGCCCGCGCATATCGCCCATCTCGACCGCGACGGGCGCTATGTGTTTTCGAACCGGCAGTTGCCGCGCATCTTTCCCGGCACCCGCGCCGATATTCTGGGGCTGACCGCCCAGCAGGTGTTGGACCCGCAGACCTATGACAAGCTGAAACCCCATCTCGACCGCGCCTTTGCCGGGCGCAATCAGGTGTTCGAGGTCACCCACAGCGATTCGGGGCGGCGGGTCCGCATCTCGCTGACGCCCGACCGGGGCGGGAACGGGGTGTTCGTGCTGTCCACCGATGTCACCGCCGAGGTCGAGGTCCGCGAGGCGCTGACCCATGCCTCGCGCCGGGAGCTTGCGGCCAAGATCACCTCGGGGCTGGCGCATGATTTCGGCAATCTGCTGACGGTGATCCTGGGGCTGCAGGACCGGCTGTCGCGCGCCGATCTGCCGGCCGAGGCCAGCGCCGACGTCGCGGCGACGCTGGCCGCCGCGCGGCGCGGCGTGCAATTGCTGGAACGGATCGGGCAGATCGCGCAGCCGCACGGCACCGCGCGCCAGCCCGTCAGGCTGGCCCCGCTGCTGCAGGATCTGGTGGCCATGGCGCGGCCGTCACTGGGGCCGGACGTCACCCTGGCGCTGCGGACCGATCTGCCGGACCGGCCGCTGATGCTCGATCCCGGACAGATACAGGATTCGCTGCTGAACCTTGTCCTGAACGCCCGCGACGCGCTGAAGGGGCGCGGCGGGGCGATCCGGCTGTCGGCCCGCGCCAACCCGCCCTGGCTCGATCTCGAGGTGACCGATACCGGCGACGGCTTCACGCCCGAGGCGCTGGCCCGCGCAACCGAGCCGTTCTTTACCACCAAGCAGGGTCAGGGATCGGGGCTCGGGCTGGCGATGGTCTTTGATCAGGCCCGGCTGGCGGGCGGCACGCTGCAACTGTCGAACCTGCCCGGCGCGCCCGGCGCCGCCACCCCCGGCGGGGCGCTGGCGCGGCTGCGGCTGCCCCTGCGCCCGGTCGATCCGCAGATGATCCTGCTGGCCGAGGATGACGACAACCTGCGCCGCGTGCTGCGCCAGATGCTGACCGGCAGCGGCCATTCCGTGATCGAGGCCGGGTCACTGGCCGAGGCGCAGAACCTTGCCGATCTGCCGGGGCTGACGTTGCTTCTGTCCGACATGCAATTGGGCGACGGTCTGGGCACCCAGCTTGCGGCCAAGGACCGGCCGCCGCTGATCCTGATGACCGCCCTGCCCCCCGGCGACCCGCTGCGCGAGACGGTGGCGGGACCGGTCCTGACCAAGCCCTTTGGCGCGGCGGATTTCGCCGATCTCGTGACGCAGGTGATCCATGGCTGACCCGCCCCTTATCGCGATTCTGGAAGACGAGGCCGCGATCCGCCGGATCATGGCTGAAACGCTGGAAAACGCGGGCTTCCGCACCCTGTCCTTTGCCCGCGCGACCGAATTCGAGGCCGCGCTGCGCCAGATCACCCCCGACGCCTGTCTGGTCGATCTGGGCCTGCCAGACCGCGACGGGCTGGCGCTGGTCCACCGGCTGGCGACCGAATCCGGGGCGGCGATCATCATCGTCTCGGGCCGGGCGCAGGTGCAGGACCGCGTGACGGGGCTGGAACTGGGCGCCGATGACTACATCATCAAACCCTTCGAGCCGGCCGAGCTGATCGCGCGCATCCGCGCCCGCCTGCGCCGCCCCGCCGCCAGCACCCGCGGCGACCAGCGGGCCCGCGCCCGCTTTGCCGGCTGGATAGCCGATTTCGACAGCTATGTGCTGACCGCGCCCGACGGCACCGAAACCCCGATGAGCCATGCCGAGGCCGA
Source organism: Paracoccus jeotgali (assembly GCF_002865605.1). Classification (NCBI taxonomy): domain Bacteria; kingdom Pseudomonadati; phylum Pseudomonadota; class Alphaproteobacteria; order Rhodobacterales; family Paracoccaceae; genus Paracoccus; species Paracoccus jeotgali. Next base: position 236,891 of record NZ_CP025583.1, on the reverse strand, counting down.
GGTGCTGCGGATGTTCCTGGACCAGCCGCGCCGGCTGATCTCGCGTGCGCAGATGCTTGAGATCTTGGGCGGGCGGGGGGCGAAAGTTTCGACCGGGCGATGGATGTCCGCATCTCGCGCCTGCGCTCGAAGCTGGGCGAGGACCCGAAAAACCCGCAGCTGATCAAGACGATCTATGGCGCGGGTTACATCTTTCTGCCTGACATTTCGTGGGTCTAGGGGGCGGGATCGCCGCCCCCTGCGCTGTCAGGGCTCGCCGTGCCAGCCGCTGATGGCCTTGGAGTCCATGAACTCCTCAATCCCCCAGATGCCGCCCTCGCGGGCGCGGCCCGACCGGCCGATGCCGCCGAAAAAGCTGCCCGGCGCGCGGCTCTGGCCGTTCATCTCGACCATCCCCGAGCGGAGCTGTCGCGCAAGGCGGTTGCGGCGCTCGCCGTCCTGGGTCTGGACATAGTTGGTCAAACCGTAACGGGTGTCGTTGGCGATCCGCACCGCGTCCTCTTCATCCTCGAAGGGGATGATCGACAAGACCGGGCCAAAGATTTCCTCTTGCGCGATGGTCATGTCGTTGCTGACATCGGCAAAGACCGTCGGCCGGACGAAATAGCCGCGGTTGACGCCTTCGGGCAGGCCGGTGCCGCCGGCGACCAGCCGCGCGCCCTCGTCGATGCCCTTCTGGATCAGGTCCTGGATCTTTTCCCATTGCTGCTTCGACACGACCGGGCCGATGTGACGCCCGGCCTCGTGCGCGCTGGCGACGGCGGTCTTTTCGGCGACCTCCTTGGCGGTGTCGACGGCCTTGTCATAGATGTCGCGCTGCACCAGCATCCGGGTCGGCGCGTTGCAGCTTTGCCCCGAATTATAGAAGCAATGCCGCGCCCCGCGCACCACCGCCTTTTCATCGGCATCGGCAAAGATCAGGTTCGCACCCTTGCCGCCCAGTTCCAGCGCCACCTTTTTCAGCCCGTCCGCCGCCGCGCGCGAGATCTGGATGCCGGCGCGGGTCGAGCCGGTAAAGCTGATCATCTCGACATCGGGATGCACGGTCAGCTGCGTGCCCACGCCCTGCCCGTCGCCGTTGACAAGGTTGAAAACCCCCGGCGGCAGCCCGGCCTCGTCCAGCACCTCGGCAAAGACCATGGACGACAGCGGCGCGATTTCTGACGGCTTCAGGATCATCGTGTCACCCGCCAGCAGCGCCGGAATGACCTTCAGCGTCACCTGGTTCATCGGCCAGTTCCACGGCGTGATCAGGGCCACCACCCCGATCGGCTCCCACGAGATGACGGTCTGGGCGTCCGCTGGCCCGTGGCGGCGGACGAATTCGAACTCGCCAAAGGCGTCGATGAAGTTCTGGATGTGAGAGCTGCCCGATTCGACCTGATCGCGGATCGACATGTCGGCCGGGGCGCCCATCTCATGCGTGATCGCCCAGGCGATGTCCTCGGCCCGGCGCTTGTAGATGTCCAGGATCTTGCGCACATATTCCAGCCGCTGCTCGGGCGGGGTGTGCGACCAGCCGGGAAAGGCGCGCTTGGCGGCGGCGACGGCGGCATCGGTATCGGCCTGCCCGCCCAGCGAGATGACCGCGACCGGCTCTTCGGTCGACGGGTCGATGACCTTAAGATCATCTGCGGCGGCGGGGGCGACCCATTTGCCGTCGATGTAGAATTGGCGCTTGTCCAACAGTTCTGCCATGGGGAAACCTCCATTCATTGACCGAATGGTCGCATTTACTCTGGCGGCCTGCAAGCGGGGTTGCAGGGTCCGCCGCGCCGAGGTTTGCCCTTGGAAAGCCGCGATTAGCGCCTATGTTTCGGCTGAATGATTCAGAAAAGGAGCTTCCATGGGCCTTCGCATCAACGAAACCGCACCCGACTTCACCGCCGACTCGACCGAGGGTGAGATCCGCTTCCACGAATGGATGGGCGACAGCTACGCCATCCTGTTCTCGCATCCGCGCGACTTCACCCCGGTCTGCACGACCGAGTTCGGCGCCGTCGCGCAGCTGGTGCCGGAATTCGAAAAGCGCAACACCAAGGTTCTGGGCGTGTCCGTCGATTCGGTCGATGACCACGTCAAATGGAAGCGCGACATCGAGACCGTCGCGGGGACGCCGGCGAATTTTGCGATCATCGACGACACCTCGCTGAACGTGTCCAAGGCCTATGACATGCTGCCGGCGGATTTCTATCTGCCCGACGCCGACCGCACGCCGGCCCATTCGGCCACCGTCCGCACCGTGTTCATCATCGGCCCGGACAAGAAGGTGCGCCTGACCATGTCCTATCCGATGTCGGTGGGCCGCAACTTCGCCGAGATCGTTCGCGCGCTGGATGCCGTGCAAGCCACCGATGGCGAGCCCATCGCGACGCCCGCCAACTGGGTGCCGGGTCAGGACGTGATCGTGGCGCTGTCGCTTGACGACGAGCAGGCCGAGGCGAAATACGGCAAGCTGGACAAGCAGCTGCCCTATCTGCGCTATGCCAAGCAGCCCGAGCAGGCCTGATCCCTTTCGCTGAGGCGCCCTTCGCGCCTCAGCGGCCCACCTTCCGCGCGATCTTGCGGCGCAGATAGCTGCGCCAGTATCCGGGCTGGCCGCGGCTGAGGCCCATGACCGTGGCGCCGGTCTTCGCCCGCTCTTGATGCAGATGCGACGGACCCGTGCCCGGCTGGTTGTGTTGAACGATCCGCGGCGTCACCAGCCAGACCCGGTGATGATACAGATCGACCGGCCAATCGGCGACGAAACTGACCGGGCTGTTGGCATCAATCAGCCATGCGGCAGCCTCGCGCGACACGCTATAGGCGGTGGCGAGGGTGGATTGCTGCGCGGCGCGGAACAGAACCCAGCGCCCAAGCCGTTCCCGCTGCCACGGCAGGGCGCGGGCAAAGCGATAATCGAACAGCGTCAACCCCTGTTGCCGGTGATGTCCGGCCTGCAGGTAATCCGCGAAATCGTCGGTCAGTATCGCGTCGTCTTCCAGAACGACCGCGCCGGGCAGGCCCTCATCCAGAATCGTTCGATAGATGTTCTGATGGGACAGGGCGCAGGCGAACCCGCCGTCGGTCATCACGCGACCCATTCGCTGGGCGGTGGTCTCGCGGTCGATCAGCGGCAGGCTGTCAGCGGGCAGACCCGCGCGCCCGTCAACGCCGTAAAACAGCCGGAACGTCAGTCCCATCCGGGTCAGGCGGTCCAGCAGCGGCTGCCGCCGGGCCTCGTCGCCCGTCAGGCTCAACACGAAAATCGGCCAGTCCTCGGTCATCATCCCCTTCCCGGATACAGAAAAACGGCCGCGATCGCTCGCGGCCGTTCGGGTTCAACGCAGCAGGATCACTCGCCCGCTTCGTCTTTCTTCTCGGTGATCTCGTCGCCGGTTTCCTGATCGACCATCTTCATGCCCAGACGGACCTTGCCGCGGTCGTCGAAGCCCAGCAGCTTGACCTTGACCTCTTGGCCCTCGGTCAGCACTTCGTTGGGGTGGCCGAGACGCTTGTTGGCGATCTGGCTGACATGGACCAGCCCGTCACGCTTGCCGAAGAAGTTCACGAAGGCGCCGAAATCGACCAGCTTCACGACCTTGCCGGTATAGATCTGGCCTTCCTCGGGCTCGGCCACGATCGAGTGGATCATATCGTAAGCCTTCTTGATCGCTTCACCGTTCGACGAGGCGATCTTGATGACGCCGTCATCATTGATGTCGACCTTGGCGCCCGAGACCTCGACGATCTCGCGGATCACCTTGCCGCCCGAGCCGATCACTTCACGGATCTTGTCGGTCGGGATCTGCATCGTCTCGATGCGCGGGGCGTGTTCGCTGAACTCGCGGCGGCCTTCGGTGAGGGCCTTCGACATTTCGGTCAGGATCTGCATCCGGCCATCCTTGGCCTGCGCCAGCGCCTGCTGCATGATCTCGGGCGTGATGCCCGCGACCTTGATGTCCATCTGCAGCGAGGTGATGCCGTTTTGCGTCCCGGCGACCTTGAAGTCCATGTCGCCCAGGTGATCCTCATCGCCCAGTATGTCGGTCAGCACGGCGTATTTCCCGCCATCTTCCAGGATCAGGCCCATGGCCACGCCCGCGACGGGTGCCTTCAGCGGCACGCCCGCATCCATCATCGACAGCGAACCCCCACAGACCGACGCCATCGAGGACGAGCCGTTCGATTCGGTGATCTCGGACACGACGCGGATGGTATAGGGGAAATCCGTCGCCGCCGGCAGAACCGCCTGCAGCGCCCGCCAGGCCAGCTTGCCGTGGCCGATCTCGCGACGGCCGGGGCTGCCGACGCGGCCCACCTCGCCCACCGAATAGGGGGGGAAGTTGTAATGCAGCAGGAAGTTCGAGCGGAAGTTGCCGTGCAGCGCGTCGATGAACTGCTCGTCATCGCCGGTGCCCAGCGTGGTCACGACCAGCGCCTGCGTCTCGCCGCGGGTGAACAGGGCCGAGCCGTGGGTGCGGGGCAGGATGCCCACTTCACTGTCGATGGCGCGCACGGTGGTCGTGTCGCGGCCGTCGATGCGGGCGCCGCCGCCGATGATGTCGCCGCGCAGGATGTCGGATTCCAGCTTCTTCAGCGCCGAGCCGAGGTTCGCGTCAGACATCTCGTCTTCGTTCAGACCGGCGAGGATCTTGGTCTTGGCGGCGTCGATGGCGTCGCGGCGCTCGCCCTTGTCCTTGATCGCATAGGCGGCGCGCATGTCGGCCTCGCCCAGCTCGGCCACACGCTTGGACAGCGCGCTGTAATCGGGCGAGCGGAAGTCGAAGGGTTCCTTGGCGGCCTGCTCGGCAAAGCTGATGATCAGGTCGATCACCGGCTGCATCGCCTCGTGGCCGAACTTGACCGCGCCCAGCATCTCGTCCTCGGTCAGCTCATAGGCTTCCGATTCGACCATCATCACGGCGTCCTTGGTGCCGGCGACGATCAGGTCCAGACGCTGATCGGGGTTGTTGCGCAGGTTTTCCATGTCCGCGACTTCGGGGTTCAGCACATAATCGCCGTCCGAGAAGCCGACCCGCGCCGCGCCGATCGGACCCATGAAGGGCACGCCGGAAATGGTCAGCGCCGCCGAGGCCGCGATCATCGCCACGATGTCGGGATCGTTGACCAGATCATGCGACAGCACGGTGCACATCACCAGCACTTCATGCTTGAAGCCGGGGGCGAACAGCGGGCGGACGGGACGGTCGATCAGACGCGCGGTCAGCGTCTCTTTTTCCGTCGGACGCGCCTCGCGCTTGAAGAAGCCGCCCGGGATCTTGCCGGCGGCGTAATATTTTTCCTGGTAATGAACGGTCAGCGGGAAGAAATCCTGGCCCGGCTTGGGTTCCTTGGCAAAGGTCACGTTGGCCATGACGCTGGTTTCGCCCAGCGTGGCAATGACGCTGCCGTCAGCCTGGCGCGCAACCTTGCCGGTTTCCAGCGTCAGGGTCTCTTGCCCCCACTGGATCGATTTTTTCACTTCATCAAACATCTGGTTTCCTCTGGGCCGCGCCAGCCCTCTGGCCGCGCCCTTTGCATATGGCGACCCCATTGCCGCCGCCCCGATCCTTAAGCGTCGCCCCGGGGCAGGGCATCACGTCGCAGATTGGCCGCCCATACAGCAAAACCACCCGCTTGGGAAGTGCCGCGTGACGGGCACGCGCAAGGGTGAAATGACGCGCGACAGCCCCGCTGCGGGCCGCAAACGCAGGACGCCCGCACCTTGCGGCGCGGGCGTCGTTCGAGGTGTCAGGGGCGTGTCCCGTGCCGTGCTGGCACCGGGTCAGGCCGTGGTCCGGATCAGCGGCGGATGCCCAGACGCTTGATCAGGTCCTGATAGCGGGCCTCTTCCTTGCCCTTCAGATAGTCCAGCAGCTTGCGGCGCTGCGCGACCAGCTTCAGAAGGCCACGACGCGAGTGGTTGTCCTTCTTGTGGGTCTTGAAATGCTCGGTCAGGGTGGAAATGCGCGAGGTGAGGACAGCGACCTGAACCTCGGGCGAGCCGGTGTCGCCTTCCTTGGTCGCATATTCCTTCATCAGGCGGTTCTTTTCTTCGACGGTAATCGACATCGGGGTCTCCTTTCAGAAACATCGGGTTATGGCGCGGCCCGGGATGTCGTCCAGTGCCGGCCCGTGGAGAAGTGTGCGCCGGATCGACCAGCGGACAGGCGCGCATAGACCATCCGTCGCGGGATGGAAAGGAAAATCGCGGCCCGCGTCGGGCGCCAGGGTGGCGATTGCCAGCGGACAGGTCGGCGCAATTGTCCATGGACCCGACCGCCCCTAGGGCTGGGGATAGGCCAGCGTGATCTGGTCAAGCCGCAGCCCCGCCGCATCCATCACCCGCACGACCGGCTCGCCGTCGATGGAGAGCACGGCATGGCCGCCCTCGTCATCGGCGACGGTCAGGGCGGTGTCGCGGTCGGGCATCGTCACCTCGATCCGGTCGCCCTTGGCGTAATCGGTGATGTGGACCAGCCCGTCCTGTCCCACCTCGTAGCTGACGACGAACAGATCGTCGCCCTCGCCGCCATCCAGCCAGTCACCGGCCCCGCCATGCAGCACGTCGTCGCCCTCGCCCCCATGCAGCGAATCCGCGCCTGCGCCGCCGATCAGCGTGTCGTTGCCCAACCCGCCCGAGAGATCGTCATCGCCCTCACCGCCGTCCAGCCAGTCGTCGCCGGCGCTGCCGTCCAGCCAGTCATCGCCCGCGCCGCCGAACAGCGTGTCATCGCCCTCGCCCCCGAAGAGCCGGTCGTCGCCGTCACCGCCCAGCAGCAGATCGTCGCCACCATTGCCGCACAGCGTGTCATTGCCCGCGCCGCCGTCCAGCAGGTCGTTGCCCGCCGCGTCATAGGCGTCATCGCCAAAGATCAGGTCGTCGCCATCCAGACCGCGCAGCGTGTCATCGCCCTTGCCGCCGCTGAGGTCGTCATTCCCGTCGCTGCCGACAATCGAATCATTGCCGGAACTGCCGACCACCTCGCCCGGCGCGATCTGCACCGCGTCGGTCGGCGACGGGTCCGGCCCGCAACCGCCAGAGCCATGCTGATCACCCGCGCCCGCGGGCGCGCCGCCCACTTGCTGGCCCTGATCGAGCATGTCCAGCAAGCTGCCGCCGGGATCGGCATTGGCCGGGGGTTCGCCCGCGCCGTCGTCCTGATCCTCGGCGTCGGGATCGTCCCACTCGTCCTCGGCGCTGCCGCTCATCAGATCAAACGCGGCGCCTGCCGCAAGGGCACCCAGGATGCCCGCCAGAATCAACATGTCACCACCTCACCACACAGCCTTGGAACATAAGGCAAACACGGCGGCAGCTCATGCTGAATCTTAAGGAAGGGTTAACGGCGGCGCGGTTTCACCGTGCGACGGGGCGGCGCCTGCGGGGCCAGCCCCGGCCCTTCGGCCTGCCGCCACTGGCCCGGCGCCAGCCCGTCCAGCGTCCAGTCGGCCACCGACCAGCGCACCAGCCGCAGCGTCGGCAGGCCCACGGCGGCGGTCATCCGGCGCACCTGCCGGTTGCGGCCCTCGGTCAGGGTCAGGCGCAGCCAGCTGTCGGGCACCGACTGCCGCACCCGGATCGGCGGATCGCGGGGCCACAGCGCCGGGGCCTCGATCCGCTCGGCCCCTGCCGGCAGAGTCGGCCCGTCCTTCAGCACCACGCCCTGCCGCAGGGCCTGCAGCTGCGCCTCGTCCGGGTCGCCCTCGACCTGCGCCAGATAGGTCTTGGGCGTGCGGTGGCGGGGCGAGGCGATGCGCGCCTGCAGGCGCCCGTCATCGGTCAGCAGCAGCAGCCCCTCGCTGTCCATGTCCAGCCGCCCGGCAGGATAGACCCCCGGCACCTCGATAAAATCGGCCAGCGTCGGCCGGGGCTGGGCCGAGCGGTCGGTAAACTGCGGCAGCACGCCGAAGGGCTTGTTGAACAGGATCAGCATCACCCCGTTCTGGCGCTTTGCCAGCCCGCCGGCAAGTCCGGGCGCAGAACCGCTGGCAGAGCCGCGTCAGACGGGCCGCGTCCCTTGCTTCGCAGCGCGACACGGCTTATCCTGCCCAACCATGATGCGCTATTTCGACATTCACGACCGCGCCCGGCTGCCGGGGCGCTTTTACGGCGAAAGCCTGTGCGTGACTGCCCGACTTTGACCGGCCTCTGCCCGTTCACCCTGCAAGCCATTCCTGAACAAGAGAAGAGCCATGACCGGCACCAACACTGCGGGCAAGCCCCGCACCCTGTATGACAAGATCTGGGACGCGCATGTCGTCGATGTGGGCGAGGACGGAACCTCGATCCTGTATATCGACCGCCATCTGGTCCACGAGGTCACCAGCCCGCAAGCCTTCGAGGGTCTGCGCATGGCCGGCCGCACCGTCCGCCGCCCCGACCAGACCATCGCCGTGCCCGACCATAACGTGCCCACCACCGCCGACCGCGTGGACGGGATCGAAAACCCCGAAGGCCGCATCCAGGTGGCCGAGCTGGACAGGAACGCCCGCGAGTTCGGCCTGAACTATTACCCGATGAACGATATCCGTCAGGGCATCGTCCATATCGTCGGCCCCGAACAGGGCTGGACCCTGCCCGGCATGACGGTGGTCTGCGGCGACAGCCATACGGCGACGCATGGCGCGTTTGGCTCGCTCGCCCACGGCATCGGCACCTCCGAGGTCGAGCATGTGCTGGCCACCCAGACGCTGATCCAGAAGAAATCCAAGAACATGAAGGTCGAGATCACCGGCAAGCTGCGTCCCGGCGTCACCGCCAAGGACATCACGCTGTCGGTCATCGGCGAGACCGGCACCGCCGGCGGCACCGGCTATGTCATCGAATATTGCGGCGAGGCGATCCGCGACCTGTCCATGGAAGGCCGCATGACGGTCTGCAACATGGCGATCGAGGGCGGCGCCCGCGCCGGTCTGATCGCGCCGGACGAAAAGACCTTCGAATACGTCAAGGGCCGCCCCCACGCCCCCAAGGGCGCCGCATGGGAAGCCGCGCTGAACTGGTGGCGCACCCTGACCAGCGACGAGGGCGCGCATTACGACAAGGTCATCACCCTGCGGGCCGAGGACATCGCCCCCGTCGTGACCTGGGGCACCTCGCCCGAGGATGTGCTGCCGATCACCGCCAGCGTGCCCGCCGCCAGCGATTTTCAGGGCGGCAAGGTCGAAGCGGCGCAGCGCTCGCTGGATTATATGGGCCTGACCCCCGGCACGCCGCTGTCGGAAATCGCCATCGACGCGGTGTTCATCGGGTCCTGCACCAATGGCCGGATCGAGGATCTGCGCGCCGCCGCCGGCATCCTGAAGGGCCGCAAGCTGGCGCCGGGCGTGCGCGGCATGGTCGTCCCCGGCTCTGGCCTTGTGCGCCTGCAGGCCGAGGAAGAGGGGCTGGACAAGATCTTCACCGATGCCGGTTTCGAATGGCGGCTGGCCGGGTGCTCGATGTGTCTGGGCATGAACCCCGACCAGCTTGCGCCGGGCGAACGCTGCGCCGCGACCAGCAACCGCAACTTTGAAGGCCGCATGGGCTATCGGGGCCGCACCCATCTGATGTCGCCGGTCATGGCCGCCGCCGCAGGGGTCGCCGGCCATCTGGTCGATGTGCGCGAGATGATGGGCGAAACCGCCTCGGCCTGAGCGCCGGCAGACAGGATAACGAGACATGGAAAAATTCGACACGCTGACTGCCGTCGCGGCCCCGATGCCGCTGGTCAATATCGACACCGACATGATCATCCCCAAGCAGTTCCTGAAGACGATCCATCGTTCAGGCTTGGGCAAGAACCTGTTCGACGAAATGCGCTTTGACCGCGAGGGCAACGAGAACCCCGATTTCGTGCTGAACCAGCCGGCCTATCGCAACGCGCAGATCATCGTCGCGGGCGAGAATTTCGGCTGCGGTTCCTCGCGCGAACATGCGCCTTGGGCATTGCTGGATTTCGGCATCCGCTGCGTCATCTCGACCAGCTTTGCCGACATCTTCTTCAACAACTGCTTCAAGAACGGCATCCTGCCGGTGGTGCTGCCCGCCGATGCGGTGGCCGCACTGATGGACGACGCACGCAACGGCGAAAACGCGCGGCTGACGGTCGATCTGGAATCGCAGACCGTGACCGGCGCGGATGGGACTGCCTATCACTTCGACATCGACCCGCACCGCAAGCATTGCCTGCTGAACGGTCTAGACGATATCGGGCAGACGCTGGAAAAGGCCAGCGCCATCGACGCTTTCGAGGCCGCGTCGAGCCAGTCGCGGCCTTGGGTCTGACGCGACGCCTGACCGCATTGATCGCCGCCGCCGCCCTGGCCCTGCCAGCGGCGGCGGTTTTCGCCGACCCCGCGCCTGCCCGCGCCCCCTACCCCGCCACGCTGCGCATCGCGAGCTTTGATGCCGAGCTGTCGCGCAAGGGGCCGGGGCTTTTGCTGCGTGACATCACCCAGGGCAAGGACGCGCAAGTGCTGGCCGCCGCGATGGTCCTGGCGCAGGTCGATGCCGATGTGGTGCTGCTGACCGGCTTTGACTGGGACCACGATCTGGCCGCGCTGCGCGCCTTCGCCCAGCTTCTGGGCCGCAGCGGGGTCGAATACCCGCATCTCTTTGCCGCGCGCTCCAATCGCGGGATGCCGAGCGGCGTCGATCTGGACGGCGACGGGCGGCTGTCGCAGGCCGAGGACGCGCAGGGCTGGGGCCGCTTCACCGGGCAGAACGCGCTGGCGCTGCTGTCGCGGGTGCCCCTGGGCGAGGTGGTGGATTACAGCGCCGAATTGTGGCGCGACCAGCCCGGCAACCTGATGGGCGACAGCCTGGCCCCGCAGGCCGCCGCCGTCCAGCTTCTGTCCACCACCGGACACTGGGATGTCACCCTGCTGACTGAACCGCCCCTGCATCTGCTGGCCTTTTCCGCCACCCCTCCGGTCTTTGACGGACCCGAGGATCGCAATGGCCGCCGCAACCACGACGAGGTGGCGTTCTGGTCGCGGCATCTGCCCGACGCGCCCTTTGTGCTGGCCGGGAACGCCAATCTCGACCCGCTGGATGGTGACGGGCGGCATCAGGCGATCCGCGCGCTGCTGGCCGATCCGCGGCTGCAAGACCCGCAGCCACGCAGCGCCGGCGGGACCCAGGCCGCCGATCCCGACCACAAGGGCGATCCGGCTCTGGATACCGTCGATTGGCCCGACGGCGATCCCGGCAACCTGCGCGTGACCTATCTGCTGCCCTCGCAGGGTTTGCAGGTGCAGGGCTCGGGCGTGGTCTGGCCGCGCCCGGGCGAGGCCCTGTCCAAGGCCGTCCTTGCCGCCTCGCCGCATCGGCTGGTCTGGCTGGACCTGCTGCTGCCCGACGCCGCGCCGCGCTAGGACGCGCTGTCGGCCGCGCTCAGCGCGATCAGATCGTCGATCAGCGGCCGCGCCGTCGGCCCGATCCGGTCGCAGGCGCCGGGGTCGTCCAGCGCCCGGAAGGCGGGGCCGTAATAGTCGCGCTCATAGCTGTCGGCGTCGATCCCCAGCCGCCGCGCCAGCATGTCGCCGGTGGTGATCAGCAGCATCCATTCGGCATCGCTGACCCGGTAATCGGGGCAGTTCGAGGTCACGACATTGATCTGCGCCAGCACCGCCATCAGCTTTTCCGCATCGTCCTGCGAGATGCCGTGCAGCCGGGGCGGCGGGATCGCCTCGCCCTGCTGGGCCGCGACCGCCGCCGGCAGCGCCAGCACCAGCGCCAGCATCGCCGCACGCAGCGCCACCCACCGCGCCGCGGTGCCACTCTTCCACAAGACCAAGGCTTCCCACATGCCACACATCCCGCCCCAACCGCGCCCGATAAGCAACCAAAATCAGCGTGAACTTGACCCCACCCCGGCCCGGCGCTAGGCGGGAAAGCAACCACGACAGCGCGAGGAAACCATGTCCGATTATTCCCTTCTGATCCTGCCCGGCGACGGCATCGGCCCCGAGGTCATGGCCGAGGTCCGCAAGGTGATCGACTGGTTCCAGACCCATCGCGGGATGCGCTTCGACGTGTCCGAGGATCTGGTCGGCGGCGCCGCCTATGACCGCCACGGCACGCCCCTTGCAGACGAGACCATGGCCCGCGCGCAGCAGGTCGATGCGGTGCTGCTGGGCGCGGTCGGCGGCCCGGCCTATGACAACCTCGATTTCAGCGTCAAACCCGAACGCGGCCTGCTGCGGCTGCGCAAGGAAATGGACCTGTTCGCCAATTTGCGCCCGGCGCAGTGCTTTGACGCGCTGGCCGATTTCTCGTCGCTCAAGCGCGAGATCGTGGCCGGCCTCGACATCCTGATCGTGCGCGAGCTGACCTCGGGCGTCTATTTCGGCGAGCCGCGTGGCATCACCGGCGAGGGCGACAACCGCGTCGGCGTCAACACCCAGCGCTACACCACCGCCGAGATCCGCCGCGTCGCCCGCGCCGCCTTCGACCTCGCCCGCAAGCGCAGCAACAAGGTCTGCTCGATGGAGAAGGCCAATGTGATGGAATCCGGCATCCTCTGGCGCGAAGAGGTGCAGTGGGTTCGCGACTATGAATACCCCGAGATCGAGCTGTCGCACATGTATGCCGACAACGGCGCCATGCAGCTGGTCCGCAACCCGCGCCAGTTCGACGTCATCGTGACCGACAACCTGTTCGGCGACCTGCTGTCGGATGCCGCCGCCATGCTGACCGGCAGCCTTGGGATGCTGCCCTCGGCCAGCCTTGGCGCGCCGATGGCGAATGGCCGGCCCAAGGCGCTATATGAACCCGTCCACGGTTCGGCCCCCGACATCGCCGGTCAGGACAAGGCCAACCCGATCGCCTGCATCCTGTCGTTTGCCATGGCGCTGCGCTATTCCTTCGCCGAGGCCGAGGCCGCCGACGATCTGGAAAAGGCGGTCGAGCAGGTGCTGGCCGACGGCGTCCGCACCGGCGATCTGATGGGCCCCGAAGGCGGCACCCCGGTCTCGACCTCTGAAATGGGCGACGCGATCATCGCCGCCCTCGCCCGCAGCTAGGGCACAGCGTGGCCACGTCCGACAACCTCAGGGCCATCGGCTTTGCGCTGATGGCCATGGGCGTGTTTGCCACGCATGACGTCTTCATCAAGGTGCTGGGCGGGCACTACCCCTCGCTGCAGGTGCTGTTCTTCTCGTCGCTGCTGTCCTTTCCGCTGGTCTCGCTGATCCTGCTGCAGGAACGGCGGCCGGGGACGCTGCAGCCGGTCCGGCCGGGCTGGGTGGCGGTCAGGACGATCTGCGCCATGACCTCTGGGGTGTGCGGGTTCTACGCCTTCTCGCAACTGCCGCTGGCGCAGGTCTATGCGATCCTGTTCTCGACCCCGCTGCTGATCACCCTGCTGTCGATCCCGATCCTGGGCGAGCGGGTGGGCATCCACCGCTGGCTGGCCGTGGCGCTTGGCCTGTGCGGCGTCATGGTGGTGCTGCGCCCGGGCGGCGGCGATTCGCTGACGCTGGGGCATCTGGCGGCGCTGCTGGCGGCCTTTGCCAGCGCCACCGTCGCCGTCATCACCCGCAAGCTGGGCGGGACCGAGCGTCCGCTGGTGCTGCTGATGTGGCCGATGCTTGGCAACCTGCTGCTGACCGGCGCCGGGCTGACGCTGGCCTATACGCCCATGACGCTGCCGCATCTGGGTCTGGCCGCGCTGATCGCCACCTTCGGTCTGGCCGGGGGCTTCCTGTCGATCCAGGCCTACCGCACCGGCGAGGCCGCCATCGTGGCCCCGATGCAGTATTCGCAGATCATCTGGGCTACGATCTATGGCTGGTTCATCTTCGGCGAGGCGCTGGATACGCCGACCGTGCTGGGCGCCGGTCTGATCATCCTGTCGGGCCTCTATATCGTCTGGCGCGAACGCGCCCGCGGCGCCGGCAGCCAGCGCCCCGTGATTGCGGCCAGGCTGGGCTCCGAGACGGTGACGACGCCGAAATCGACCCTGCTGCAACGCGCCACCAGCGGCCACAGGGAAACCCGCGATTAGCCGCCGGAAAAACCCCGCCGCCCCCTTGCATTCCCCCCCGCGCCGCGCTACCTGCCCGCCTACGGTCGGAGCGTAGCGCAGCCTGGTAGCGCACCTGCTTCGGGAGCAGGGGGTCGGAGGTTCGAATCCTCTCGCTCCGACCATTTCCCGAGTGATAAGCGGCAGATAGTTCTGCCTTTTTGGTCATGGAATTTGCCTCTGCCGCGCAGAATGGTGCTGATCTTCCTACAAACAATGCTGCTTTGATCCGCGCTTTTCGGCGTGTTGATCCCGTCGCAGCCCTTCCCCTTTCAAACCCGAGGATGGCCCATGAATGACTATTTTTTCGTCGTGACGGGCGGCCCCGGCGTGGGCAAGACCAGCTTGATCGACAAGCTTGCTCGCCGCGGCTTTCACACGATCCCCTAGTCCGGCCGCGCGGTCATTCACGAGGAGATGCAGAGCGGCAGAGGCACCCTCCCCTAGGTAGATCGCATGCCTCTGCAGACCGGATGCTGGAGCGCGACTTGGGCAACTACAGCGCCGCACAGGCGCTCTCCGGCCCCCCACTACTTGAAGCTCTCGGGCCACAGCTGCCATTGCCAGAGTTCATTGTGCTGCGGCGCCGTATCCCCAGACCGGCCAATTATGCAGCCCGCAGCATCTCAGACCGGTGTGTGACAGGTCACGGGGGAAGGAGGAGGATTGGTCTTCAGTCGATTTGCGCAATAGAGCCTTGAGAAGCTAAGAGCCGGCTGCACTCGAATATGCCTCAAGAGCGTCCAGAAGATTATTGCGGGCAACAAGAAGGTCAGATGCCTCCGACCAAAATGGTCCCATGGAAACAACATCGACAACTTGTTCAACCGCAGCCTTCATATTTCTGAGTGCTGCTCGATAAGCGGCAACTTGGGTTTCAACCGAAGGCCCAAGTATATTCCGTGAAACGTCTACTGCCGCGTCTTGGGCAAGAATGTTTGCGATCAAAGCGTCTCGTCGCTCGGGCATTTCTTGCGATCCGTCCAATACGGCTGTGACGTACGAGTTTGCAAAAGTTTGAAAGTCGATTGAGTGCTGCTGAATTTCGACGACTTTAGACTCGATACGTTGCTGTTGTTGTGCCACCTCAGTGTCGTGAAGTGCGCGACGATAGTAGACTTCGTTTTGTATAAATCCGAACAGGATAACTACAGCACCACCCAGCAAGATTTGCCAGCGGGGAGTGCTTTCAGTTACGAAGAATTCCTTGATGTTTCTCATGGCTCTTCAGGATCGGGACGGGTTTCAACGGTGGTAATGGATTGAAGGCCGTCGTTGTCGTTTGCCTTAACACCTGCTGCACAAAGCTGCTGCCAACGCTGATAACCCATAATATTCAAGGCATCTTTAACCGCTTGGTCGATGCCTACATCACAGGGGTCGAATGCCCTAGACTCGGAGTTTACCACCACAATCTGCTCGGTTCCAGTACCGCCGAAGGGGTCCAAGGCCGGGTCTGCATTAGCCGCTACGGCGAGCGCGAAGAGGGCTGACATAACAGCCGGAACCAGGACCGAGCCGCGCAGGGTCATGTATCCGGGCGAGTGGATGCTCGACTCTTGGTCAGGAACCAAGTCGTCTTGCCCAAGAACATCGGCAGCAATGTCATAGATGGAGACGCCATCAGCGAAAGCTCCCTGTCCGTTCTCCGCCCTCCGACAGGCTGCAACAACCGCCATGACAAAGGCGTTGAAGTGGTAGCTCTCAAATGCCGTGAATTCTTCATCAGTGGTAACGAAGCGCGCCAGAAATTCTTCGCCAATGATGATGTTCTTGTATGCCGCGCCTAGGACACGCTCAAACGCGCTAGCTCTCATCGCCGTCAGCGCATTTTGTGTTCGGAGCCCAATTGCGACCTGTGGATCAAGTTCGGCCTCGTTTACTTGGGCTAACCATTTGACGCGGCGAACGATGTATCTTCCAGCGATAAGATTTGGTGGACCGTTGCGCTCCCAGCGCTCGGGATTTCCGACAATCTCCCCGACTAGAGTATAGGCCTTCTCCCACTCGCCTTCATCATTCTTGATGATCCCGGGGCTCGGGACCACAACCAGATCACCGATTTTCGCTTTGTGATACAGGGCATTCATCCATCCCCGATTTAGCTCTCTTTTTGCGCCCCAGCGTGCGTTAGCGAAATCCTTTTCGTCGACCTGCCGAAGTTCGGCCGCGAGGTTGTCTCCATCGGCATTAATGAGGGGTTGCTTCTCTTCCGATTTCGCAATCGCCTGAAGGGTCGCCTCGTCCTTATTATATCCGTTTTGGCCGGGGAGCGGAATGCCGGGGTTGTCGAGAAAAACAACCGAATAGTCCTTCATTGCCTTGAAGTGCCTGTAGCCTTGCCCGGGGAAAAGGCGATAGGCAACGTCGTCATCAGCGAAAACCCGAGTCTTGATATCAATAACGATAGACAATGACGACCTTTCTGCTCATTGCGGAATGAAGCTACTCGCACATGCGGCACTATTGTTTCTTAGCGCAACCTTTAAGCCTTGTGAATGGCAGCTTCGGCGAGGTTGCTCACACGATTTGGTTTCGCAGCGAACGTCCGCTCCCCGCCCGACGCGAGGACAGATCGCCTGTCGCGCGGTATACTGCTGCTGTCGGTATGAACGAAGACGGGCGGGGCCGGGGGGACAGCAGGTATACTCATGTCCACCAATCTTCTCCCCGCTGTCCCCAAGCCGCGCATCGCCTCGAACAAGGGCCGACTCATCGGACAGAAGTGCCCGCTCCTCCCGCGACACGTCTGGTCCATCAGGGTCCGCTTGGAGATGACAAGCAACGCGCGTGACCTTGCGCTGTTCAATATGGCCATCGACAGCAAGCTCCGAGGTTGCGACCTCGTAGAGCTTCGCGTGCGCGATGTTCTCGCCGCCGAGGTGTGAAGGAACGCGCGTCGATGATCCAGAGCAAAACGGGCAAGCCGGTCCGGTTCGAGATCACCGAGATCACCAGGCTGTCTCTCGAGCGCTGGATTCGAGACCCCGAGATGATCGGCCTCGACTTCCTTTGGCCGAGCCGGATCCATGGCAGCCCGCACCTTTCGACCCGGCAGTATGCCAGGATCGTAAGGGGCTGGGTCTCTTCTGTCGGTCTGGAACCTAGCGCCTATACCCGGCGCTTCTGGAACGAGCTTGAGACGCCCGGCCCGCGCGTCCCGATGACGAAGGACGGCGCGACCTTTGCCGAGGCGGCGAAGCTGGGCCGCAAGCTGATCTGGACGCATACCTATGCCGAGCGCTTCCGGGGCGACGGGCGCGGCGATGACGTGCCGCAGGGCAAGGCGACGACGATCAAGGGCGTGTCGTCCGACCCGAAGCACTACCCCGAGGAGTATGCCTACGACCCCGCCAAGCGTGAGATTGCCGTGGGCGATGGTCGCTTCGGTCCGGTCGCGCCCGAGGTCTGGGACTTCGAGGTATCCGGCCTTGAGGTCGTGAAGTCGTGGCTGGGCTAGCGGATGAAGAAGCGGGCGGGCAAGAAGTCGTCGCCGCTGGACGACATCCGCCCCGAGCGCTGGACCGCCCGGATGAGCGACGAATTTCTGGAACTGCTCTGGGTTCTGGAATCGACCCTCGCGATGGAGCCCGAGCTAGAGAAGGTGCTGGACAGGGTCGTCGCCGGGCCGTGCTTCGCCGCCGCCCATCTGCCCGCGCCAACGCCTGAGCAACGTAAGGTTCCGGGCAAGGCCACGGCTTCGGACGACCAACCCGACCTGTTTGGCGGAGACGACGAAAACGAAGATGGCGACGACGACTGACCGCGCGTCATGTTGCCTCCAAATTGGCCATTCGCACTATTCGCAGCGAATGGCTGCTATCTGCCCATCATGACCAAGGAAGCCTCAGCTCTTTCGCTTATTGAGCCGAGCACAAAGGGTTGGATGGAGCGGCCATCAATGTTTCGCACCCTGCCGCGCCAGTGTGCGATAGACGGTTGGCCGCGAGACAGAAAAGATCTCGGCCAAGTCCGACACCGAATACTCCCCAGTTGCGCGCATCCGTGTCAGCTCCGGCGCCTGCCGGTCGGAGAGCTGTGGTTTCTTTCCCCTCAGCTTCCCTTTAGCGCGGGCTCGCCATGCCCTCGCGGGTGCGAAGCCAGATTAGGTCTGCTTCGAACTCGGCGAAGGTCGCCAAAACGTTGAAGAACATCCGTCCCATCGGATCGGCGGGGTCGTAGACCGTGCTTCCTAGCGCGAGCCGTACCCCGCGCTCAGCTAGGCCGTCGGCGATGTCGCGCGCGTCCGGCACCGAGCGGGCCAGCCGGTCAAGCTTGGGCACCACAAGCGTGTCGCCCGCGCGCACGGCGGCCAGCGCCTGGGCAAGCCCAGGCCCGGTCGCGGTTGCGCCCCGTCAGCCCGTGGTCGGTGTAGATTCGCTCGGAGGCGACGCTAAGGATTTCCAGCGCCGCGCGCTGCGCGGCGAGATCCTGAGCGTCAGTGGAGCAGCGGGCATAGCCAATGCGGAGGTTTGTCATGAGGCCAGTGTAACGCAAGAGTCCCCTTTAGCGATAAATAAATCGTACTACCCTATCGAGACATTGTTTTCCCGATAGCAGAAGGGGCGCGAGGCGAAATCAAAAACGTCCGTTGAACGATCCGCTTTCTTTACGCCGTATCCGAAGCAGACGGTGGGGCGATTCGAGCGGCCATGTCGAGGTGGGAGCAGGTCAGACGGGCAACGGGTGGATCGTGGCGCGAGGGCTTCCGGATCAGCCTGCAAAGCCTTGCGGTCATGGATCATATGAATCCGGAGCCCTCCCACCATGAGGCTGACCGTCTCAGGCAAGGCCTCAGCCCAGTGGCCGCGGTCGATATTGCCGCGGACTGCCGTCACCGGCGCGATGCGCGCCAGCGCGCCAAGATGGTCGGGATCGCCGATGTCACCAGCGTGCAGGATGCGGTCGACACCTTCGAGAGCCTCTAGCGCCTCGGGACGGAGCAGCCCATGGGTGTCGGAGATGACGCCGATACGTCCCCCACGGGATGGTTGGCCGATAAGATGCATGGCGGCAGCTCCTGTTTAGCGAAAAGAGGGACAGTGCCCGACGACTGGAGGCTAGGGGATCGAGCCGAGGGGCCGTTAGCCCCTGTCGTTGCCGCCGCGTCTGGCGAGGATCTTCTGATGGCGCGCGTGGAATGTCCCACGGTCGATCCCCAATTCTCGCGCCGCCGCGCTGCAGTTGTTGTTGTAGCGGCCATAGGCGGCGACAATCTCCGCATCGGTATAGCGCCGCGCCGGCCGTCCCCGATAAGGCGGCAGACCAAACCGCGCCCGCTCTCGGGCAATCCATTTCGGATCAAGGCGATGAAGAATCGCGAGTTGTCGGTCGCTCATGTTCTGGTTCATTTGCCGGAGCAAAAGCGCGGAAAAATCGAAACCGACATGCGCGAGCGCTGCACGAAGCTGCGGTCCGCTGGCTGGAAACCGGTCGTATAAAGCACGCAACGATCCCGTTTCCTCGATCACGGCCACAAATTCAGAGGCGTCGACACGACTCAAGGTAGTTCTGTCACCGGCATACAATCCGCTGCCGTAAGGCCGAAGCCAGTGGCGCGCCCACGCCATCAGCGATCCCTCAGTTGGGGGAAATGCCGGTGCAAATATCGCAAAACTGTTTTTGTGAAGCGCGCCGGACTTTCCCGCATTATTTGCCATCTCGTGTTTTCACTGTTGCTTTAGAGCGCCGCCGTGTGATTCGAATCAAGGGGCAAGAGTGCTTGCCGGAGAAGGTAAGATCCATGACGGTATATCCCGCTCACGAGCGTCTGAAGATGGAGTTGCGCCTGCGCGGCACGTCCATCAGCGGTATTGCCGCCCGGATTGGTGTGCTGCCAGCCTCTGTCACCCTGGCCAGCCAAGGCCTGCGCCGATCCCGACGAATCGAAGAAGCCTTGGCCGAAGCACTCGGGACGACTCCGGAGAGGCTTTTCCCGGATCGCTATGCAACAGAGGAGGGTCCAACAGACAGGCACAGCTGACGACGGGCCATGAAAAAAGGGGCGCCTGCTGTAACAGGTGAGCCCCTCTTAGATGTCGATTGAACTCCCGACACCTGAGTCATCCCCTGAGTCGAACAGAAAGTCAACCTGCCGGTCGTGCTGACCGGCGGGCCTGTTCAACACACCCACAAGAAGGGGGAGATCGCGGCTGCCTTGCCTGCGGGGCGGGCCGCCGTGCTCCAGACATCATGAACCAGAACCTGATCTACATCGGCCCTGAGCCGAGCCACGCGACGCGCTCGATCTCGCGCCGGTCGAAAGTCAGCCTGCGCGGCGCACTTGTCGTGAAACTGCCGGGCTTCCCGCGTCCGCGCATCATCCAGTTCGAGAGCGCGCTCGAATACGCGTTCCTCTGCCTGACGCTGGTGCGCACGGACATCCACCACATCTGGGATCAGCCGACGGCGGTGCGATATGCCGACGCTGATGGCCGACCGACGACGCATGTCTTCGACTTTCTCGTCACCACGACAGGTGGGGAGCCTACCGCCGTTGCCATCAAGCCGATGCAGCGGGTGATCCAGCAGAACTTCGTCTCTGAACTGGAGCGGATTGCCGTGGCGACGCCGAAGCAGTTCGCGGATCGCGTCATGCTGATCACGGACCAGCACCTTGATCGCCGCGCTGCGGCCGAGGCTGCACGTCAGCTGGCCCGCTCACGACCCTCGCTCACCGAGGTGGCGGCATGACGATCCGTTTTCGTTTTGCGAAGTCCGATCTGATCACCGCCGCTGGCATCGCCATGCGACCCCTGGAGATCGACGACAAGGGCGGCCTCTTCGAGCGGCTCGGCCAGCCGGGCATAACCGAGCGCTTGTCGCATGAGGAACTGGCAGACCTGCTGCGACAGCCCGACACCACCTATGTCGCCGGATATTTCGATCGCGCGGTACAGGATCTGCGCGGTCGCAAGCCTGCCGACATCATCAACGCGCTCGCGGACCCCATCCGGCGGCTGGTGATCTGGCGGAAAGCCGTCTGTAATGCCTTCTTGGCGCTCGAATCATCCGAAGAGATCAACCGCACTCATGCGGGCTACCTCAAAGGCCGTGCCAAACTCGCGGCCGAGGTGGAGCGGCGCGTCGGCGAGGGCATGGCGGCAGCAAAGCTGGCGCGGCCAGGCGTGGACATCGTCACGCGCCAGCTCCCGGGGAGCCGCACAGCCTTACACTGGGTGCGCAACTATGAGGCGGCAGGCTACTCCGCCATTGCCCTGATCCCGGAAACTCATCGATGCGGCAATCGCACGCCGCGATGGTGCCACCAGTCCGAAGCCCTGATGAATCAGGTCATCGAGATCTATGCCGACACTCAACGTCCCAGCAAGGCGGCGGCGGTGGCAGATACGCGGACGCTGTTCGTCCGCGAGAACACGCGGAGGTTGGCGGCTGGAGCCGGTACGCTGATCGTGCCGTCCGCAGCAAGCATCAACCGGCGTCTGAACCTGGCCGACCCTTATTACGTGCACGCCAAGCGCTATGGCACCGCGGCCGCGAATGCGAAGTTCACGTTCTACGAGAACGGCGTCGACGTTCAGCAGCCGCTTGAGCGCGTCGAGATGGACGAGAACCGCCTCGACGTGATCTCGCTTCTGACGCTGACCGGCATCTGGGATCACCTGCCATCCGAACGTCAGGAGCGGTTCGAGACGGGACGGCGCTGGCTCTATGTCGCGATCGATTGTGCCACAAGATGCATCCTCTCCATGCGCCTGGCCGAGACGCCGAACTCCGGCGATGCGGTGAGGGCGCTGCGGGACATCTTCATTGACAAGACGCCGATGGCGCGGGCGGCCGGATGCGAAAGCACGTGGCATCACCATGGCGGGGTGCAGGCACTGGTCACCGACCAAGGAACGGCATTCACCTCCGATGACTTCCAGGGAGCTATTCTGTCCCTTGGCGTCACCCCGCTTCTGCCGCCTGCCGGGAAGCCTTGGCTACGTGGCCATATCGAGTCGTTTTTCCGGACCTACGGCCACCTGCTGATGCCGTTGCTGGCCGGCAGGACCTTCTTCGATACAATCGAGCGGGGCGACTACCCGTCCGAGCAACTGGCCTGCCTCTGCGATGATGATCTGATCACCATCCTGTTGACCTATGTCGTCGACATCTATCACAACCAGAAGCACGGTTCGCTTGGCGGAGAAACCCCTAACGAGGCATGGGCGCGACTGGTCGCCAAGCACGGAACGCCGCCGGTCCCGGACGGGCTCACCTTGCGACGCGCATTCGGAAGACCCCTGCAACGCAAGTTGCGCGGCGACGGGGTTTTCTTTTCAGGACTGACCTATAGCTGCGAGGCGCTGCGCGAGGCGTTCCTGCACTCCCCGCAGCGCAGCGTCGAGGTCCGCGCGGACCTGCGGGACATGGGCTGGATCGCCGTGAAGGTGGGTGCGATATGGCACCCGGCCACCGCAAACCAGGGCGGCTTTGACGGTATCAGCTTTGACCTGATGCAGGAGGCCGTCCGCACATTGCGCATCAAGCACCGAAAGGATGCTGAGCTTGCCGCACCGAAGGTCCGCAGGGCCATCGAACAGATTTCCGAGATCAACCGCCGAGCCTTCGCGCTCAGGGAGTTGACCCCGTTCCATGTCACCGACCTGGATGTGGAGCGCCATCAGGCCGCCTTGCATTACCCGGTTCGATCCGATGCGGAGCGCCTTGGGCATGCGACCCCGTCTGCCGATCCCCTGGCTGAAGGCATTCAGATCACGCCACGCGCCCTCATGCCGCCAGACTCGCCCAGAGATAACCCCGAGCCGCCGTTGCAGGAGCGCATGCGAAAGAACCGTTGGAGGTTCGATGATGAGCAATGAACAGATCAAAGATACCGCCCGGAGGATCGCGCGACTGCGCGATCACTTCATCCACCATGACCGCTTCGGGCCACTCGAAGACCGTTTTTCGCTCTTGATCGAGAAGCGGCTGGCCGACTGCGAGGCTGGGCGGACCAGCGAGGCTCACGGTCTCGCCCTCTCAGGCTTGTCTGGGACCGGCAAGACGTCAGCAATGAATCATCTCATGGTGCGGGCCGGCAAACGACTGAACTGCTCCGGTCATGAGGCATTTTCCAACGTCAGTATCCGGGTGCCTTCACCTGCGACGCTGAAGTTCGTCGGCCAGACCCTGCTGCGGGCCCTCGGCTACCAGATCAGCTCCGAGCGGCAGGCCTGGTACATCTGGGACCTGGTCCGGCATCACCTGAAGGAGAGAAAAATCCTCTTTGTCCATCTGGACGAGGCGCAGGACCTGGCGTCTCGCGGAACGCGGCATGAACTCAATTCCGTCGCGTCCATGCTCAAGACGCTGATGACGGATCCGGAATGGCCGGTCGGCATCATCCTCTCGGGCACGCCTGAGCTGGAGGACATTCTTAACCATGACCCGCAGCTGGCCCGCCGCATGGACACCATCCATTTCGAGAGCCTGTCGCCGGTAGCGCATGGAAATGATGTCCTTGACCTCATCGAGAGCTACTGCAGCAAGGCAGAGCTTGTGCCCGGCCCAGATATTCTCGAACTCGCCCACGGTGAGCGGCTCATCCACGCCGCTGCAAATCAGTTCGGTCTGGTCATCGAGTTGATCCTGGCGGGCATCGAGCAGGCTTATCTCGCCGGTGCATCGCAGCTGACCCGAGCCCATTTTGCCCAAGCCTATCACCTGCGCACGTCCTGTGACGACACATTCAATCCATTCATCATCCCGGATTATGTCCGCATCGATGCGCGGCAGGTCTTCTCGCGGGAGAAACGCTGATGTTCAGCAGCCTCAGGAAGCTTCCCCTGACGGTGGACCTGGTGCCGGGCGAGTCCGCCACCTCCCTTGGCTCGCGTCTGGCCCGCCGGAACGGAGTGCAAAGGCTCATCACCTTCTGTTCCGATGTCGGGATCGACTATTTTGCCTTGGCGAACGGCGACGCTCAGGAGGTGACGCGCCTCGGGGCACTTGCCGGCGTCGATCCTGCCGCGCTTCAGCTGGGCACGTCCCAGCTGATCAAGCCGGGGTGGTTCCGCCTTGGGCAGGAGCGGATCAAATTCACCGCATTCAGCCGCACCGCGCTGCGAAGCTGCGGTCACGTCCGTCAAGGTGGTGTAATTTCCCAGATGGCCTGAAGGCATGATCAGGCGGCTTTCGTTGTGATGCTGAGAATGGGATCAATCTCCTCCTTGTCGATTTGCGCGAAGGCCTCGACCATCATGTAGCGGCTCGAGGTCTGCCACTCGTCATTCTGCTCGAACAACACGGCCCCAATGAGGCGCATGATCGATGCTTCGTTGGGGAAGATCCCGACGACATCGGCGCGGCGCTTTACCTCCTTGTTGAGGCGCTCAATCGGATTTGTGCTGTGCAGCTTCGTGCGATGCTGGCGCGGGAAGGCCATGTAGGCCAGCACGTCATGTTCGCTGGCATCCATCAGATCGGCCAGCTTGGGCCAGCGGGTGCGGAGCTGCTCGGCGACATGGCGCCAAGTCTCGCCAGCGTGCTTGCGGTCGGGCTGTTCAAAGGCCTGGCGGATCGCGGCGGCGACGACTGTGTGCTGGCCCTTCGAAACATGGGCCAGGGCATTGCGTATCCAGTGAACGCGGCACCGCTGCCAGGTGGCTTCGAAGACACGGGCGATCGCGCCTTTCAGGCCGGTGTGGGCGTCGCTGATCACCAGCTTCACCCCGTCGAGGCCGCGGGCCTTCAGCGAACGCAGGAAATCCGTCCAGAAGGTCTCGGCCTCGGATGGCCCGATCCCAAGGCCGATGATCTCGCGGCGGCCCTCGGTGTTGGCGGCAACAGCGATTATGGCCGCGACGCTGACGATCCGACCGCCCCGGCGCACCTTCAGATAAGTGGCGTCGAGCCAGACGTAAGGCCATTCGCCGGCGAGCGGACGGTTCAGGAACTCGCCGACGCGTTCGTCGATATCCTTGCACAGCTTCGACACCGTGCTCTTCGAGATGCCGCTCAGCCCCATGGCTTGAACCAGATCATCGACACGCCGGGTTGAGACACCGCTGATCCAGGCTTCCTGGATCACCGCGACCAGAGCCTGTTCCGAAGTCTTGCGGGCCTCGAGGAAGCCGGGGAAGTAACTGCCCTGCCGCAGCTTCGGCACCCGCAGGTTCAGCGTGCCCAGACGGGTATCGAGGGACCGGTCGCGGTAGCCATTGCGCCAGGTCGTGCGGTCGCCGTTGCGTTCATGGCGCCCGGCGCCGATCAGGCCGTCTACATCGGCTTCCATGATCAGCTGGAGGACGGCCTCGGCAATGCTGCGAAGCAAATCACCCTGATCGTGCTTTTGCAGAAGCTCGGACAGGTCCATGTTGGTCTTGGTCATCGGGGTCTCCGTGTGGTCCGTGGTTGAAGTCGCCAAACTCCACCTCGACCATACACCTCGATGGCCACCCGGGATTACACCGAACGTGCCGGTGAAATTACACCACGTGCTCGGACGCTACCGAAGCTGCCCGGCCTGCCTCGCGGAAGGCCGGCATGTTGATCATGCAGCCCATCATGGCCTGTGGCAGCTGGCTTCGGTGAGGACCTGCCCGGTCCATGGCTGCTATCTCGTTTCCCTGCCACCACGTCAGAATGGCAACGATACCTTCGATGTCATGCGCCTGCTGGAACGATACGCCCCGGTCGCTCCGGTATCCGCGGCAGCCGCCGACCTGGAACTGGAGCGATACCTGCGTCACCGCGTTCAGAGCGGCGCGAGTGATGGCTGGCTGGACCGCCTGCCGTTTCATGTCGCAGCACAGACCTGCGAAGGCTTTGGCCTCCTCCTGACCCATGGCGCGGATGCCAAACGCGACCTTGTTGCGCCGGCTGATTGGGCGGCCGCCGGAACGGCGGGGTTTCGGGTGCTGCGCGGAGGCCCGCATGCCTTTCGCGCCAAGCTCAAGGATCTTCAGATGGCGCAGCCGCTCGATAGCACGCTCTACCGGACTCGGTTTCGGGTGTTCTTCGAGTGGTTGCGCTACCGCGACGACGATCCGGATTTCGATGTCATCCGAGACATTGTCCGGGACTTCGTGTTCCGGAACTTCCCGATCGCGGAGGGGCAGGTGGTGCTGGGCCAACCCTGTCCAGAGCAATACGTGCACTCGCTGGCGACGGCGCGCAGCACCTTCGGGATATCCGGCTGGAAGCTCGGGCGGCGATTAGCCGCAATCGGGCTGGCGCAGCGTAGCAGCGTGAGCAAGCAATTCGTCCTGAACCAGTACGTTCCGGCGAACATAGTGAGAGACATTGCCACCGGGATCGATGTCCTTCTCAACGCGACCGAGGCGGCACACGTCGTCGGGATTGATCGCATTATGATGGCGAAGTTCACGACTCGGGGCCTGATCCCAAGATACTATGCGGAACATAACAGCGTTCCGCTATATCACCCGCGAGACCTTGAGGTGTTTCTAGATAAGCTGAGAGAACTGGCAGCCAAAGAGACTTTGTCAGAACAGCTTTTCGATATACCGGAGACATCGAGGAGACTCAGTATGCCAGTGGATCGCGTCACCCACATCATTGTCGAAAACCATCTCAAGTTGTACGCAGATAAGGCACCTCAAGCGCGCTTCCGCGACTTCCGCGTATCAATTGATGCTTTGCGGATGGCATTCGCCGCTGAACAAGATGGCGCCATCAAGCCAGCGGAGGCTGCAAAGCGTATGCGGGTCAGCATCCGCACAGTGCGCGGCCTCATCGATCAGGGCATCCTGGAACCTCGCATAGTTAGGGAGCACCAGACTGCCCGCATCCGCCGCTATGTCACGTCTCGTTCCGTTGAAAAATTTGCGACGAAGTACATCACTGTTGTGGATTTGGCGGCACAATCCGGGCGTTTGCCCGGAGCGGAAGCAGTCTTGCAGGTTGATCGAGGCGTGCAGCCGCTTGAACTGCATGCCCGTTGTAACATGATCTTCCGACGGAATGATCTCCCGAGCAGAAGCTTTTTTCCCGCGACTGATGGAGTTTTCAATGGGTAATATGACCGTCCGACAAATCCCCGACGAGGTGCACGATTACTTGCGTGACCGCGCGAAGAGCAACGGCAGGAGTCTGGAAGCGGAGGTGCGAGCGATCCTCACAAACGCCTACGTCGCGACCAAGACCGGTGGCTTTGGTCAGCAACTACGGCGGCGTTTCGAGGACGCTGGTGTTATAGGAAGTGAACTGAGCGTCCCTCGCGAGGGCGGACCCTGATCTATTGCATTAAAACCCACAGGGGTAGGTGGCGATCGTAGAAAAAGGTGGCGTTGAGCCGGCTTTTTTCATGCCTTAATCGAGGCAGTTCTTTCTGAACGAAAAGGCAGGTTTCGCGGCTGTTGCGCCTGATCAGCGGTGGATTTCATGAAAGAAAAATCAGCGCGAGAGGCAGAACTTCGTGACGTTTGCCACCGAGTGTTTAGGGGCAGATAGTGCGCCCTTTCTCGTCAGAAGATTTGCTATGACTTTTGGTGGTGTCTCACCCATCGCCCTGCGGGCTTTGGCGCTGACGGCAAGCAACGAATAGCACCCACTGCACCGCCGGACGACTGAACATCGGGTTGTCGGTCAAGAAAGGTGCCGCGAGCATGCAACGCTAGGACTTTCTGACCCGGCTCGACGCGCAATCGAGCCAGAAAAAGCCGGCGAAGCAACGCTCCGCCGGTCCAGCAGCAATCCGTTAACCTTTCACCTTCTTTCCCACAAATACGTGATACAGCACGCCGCCCAGGATCGCGCCGATCACCCAGTTATAGCCCTCGAGCGCCGAGAACCACGGCACCCATACGGTCGCGACCGAGAAGATGGCCGCCAGGCCGAAGGCCTTGACCGCCGCGTCGTGCCAGCCGTTGCCGTAGTGATAGATCCCGCCCTCCATGTCGTAGAGGTCTTCAGTGCTCAGATGCTGCTGCCGGTGGACGTAGTAGTCCACGATCATGATCCCGAAGATCGGGGCCAGCGTCGCGCCCAACGTGTTGACGAAGCCGCTGATTCCGAACTGGCTGATGAAGCTGTTCCAGAACCCGCCGATCACCAGCGCAAAGACCGAGGTGATGAGCCCGGCCTTGCGGAAGGTGATCGTCTCGGGCGAGAGGTTGGCGATCCCGTTCACCGCCGGGATGAAATTCGCGACCAGGTTGATGCCCATGGTGGCGGCAAAGAAGGTGATCGCCGCGATCACGCCCAGCAGGACGCTGTCGGTGCGCTCGACGATCTCGGTCGGGTTGATGATCTCTTCACCGAACACGACCGCCGCGCCGCCGGTGGTCAGCAGCGCCAGCGCCGAGAACAGGATCATGTTGAAGGGCAGCCCGATCAGGTTGCCCACCCGCATCGCCCGCCGGTTTCGGGCATAGCGGGAAAAGTCCGAGAAGTTGATCATCACCGCCGCGAAATAGGCGACCATGGTGCCGACGATGGCGACGAAGCCCTTGAACTCGGTCGCAAAGCTGCTGTCGGGGTTGGCGAAGATCGTGGCCGTCGCCGACAGAAGCTGCCCGTCCGAACGCTGCCACAGCACGATCACCAGGCCGATCATCACCACATAGACGAACGGCCCCGCGATGTTGAGGAAGGTCTCGACCCAGCTCATCCCGCGCCAGAAGATGACGATGTGCAGGCCCCAGACGATCAGGAAGGACAGCCAGTCGATGGCGCTTAGCCCCAGAAAGGCCCCGCCATCGTCCAGCCCGGTGACGGAATGGATCAGCAGCGCCACGGCGGTCGAGGCGAAATAGACCTGCACCCCATACCAGAACACCGCCACTGTCGCCCGCAGGATCGCGGGCAGTTTCGCCCCTTGGGTGCCAAGACTCGCGCGGGCCAGGACCGGGTAGGGGATGCCGTATTTCTCGCCCGGCGCGCCCGACAGGTTCACCATCCACATGGTGAACAGACCGGCAAAGATCAGCGCCGCAAAGGCCGTCCAGCCTCCGACGCCGAACGAGATGAACAGCGACGCGACCAGCGAATAGCCGAACAGCGACTGCACGTCATTGGCCCAGATGTTGAAGATGGCGAACCAGCCCCAGGTCTTTTCGTCCGCCCCGACCGGGTTGAGGGTGTTGCCCTCGGGGTCGAGGGTTCCGCCCTGTGTGACGGGCAGATCAGTGACGATGGTCATGGGTCTTCCTCCCTGTGAAGATGGCGTGGCGCAATCAGCTGGCAAAGCGGCGGGCACTGGGCAGGACGCGCATCAGCAGCCAATAGGCCAGCCCGGCCGGGATCAGGCTCGCGTACCAGGAGATGCCCGAGAAGATCAGCGCGACGACGACACCGATGGCCATGGCGATGACCGCAGCCCAGTTCACGCCGCGATACGGCCCGTCCGCGTCATAGAGCTTGTCCAGATCCAGCCGCTGCCGGCGCAGGATGAAGTAATCGACGACGAGGATCGCGAAGATCGGGCCGAGAAAGGCGGAATAGGTCTGGATGAAGATGCTCAGGCCGGCGGCGGATTCGTCCTTCACCAGCTCCCAGGGGAAGGTGCAGAAGGCCAGCAGCCCGACCAGGATCGCCGAGGTGCGGAATTTCAGCTCGAACACGTCCATCAGCGCATAGGCGGGCGGGACGACGTTGTTCAGGATGTTCGTCGTCACCTGCGCGAAGGCGATGAACAGCAGCGTCGTGATCAGCAGAAACTTGTTGTCCACGGCGCTGGAAAAGACCCGGATCGGATCGACCTCGCCGGTGGCCGAGGACACCATCAGCCCGATCATCCCCATGAACAGCGTCGCCGGCAGGATCGAGTTGGCATAGATCACCACCTGCCGAAGCGGGCCGACGCTGCGCCGCAACTCGCGCGAATAATCGGACACGTTCAGCATCATGGTGCTGTAGATGCCCAGAAACAGCATGGTCGCCCCCCAGAACGGCGCGCCCCAGGTGCCCTCGACATTGACCAGATTGGTCGAGATCTGCTCGCCATATTTGCTGAGCACGCTGAAGAACATGTAGATCAGCGAGAAGATGATGAAGACCGAGCCGATGTTCTCGAGCCATTTGATGCCGTGAAAGCCCAGCACGGACAGGCCGATCTGCAGGAACTGGAAGCCGATGAAGAACACGACGATGTTGTCATAGCCAAACAGCGTCGCGGAAACGAGGTTCAGCGCGCCGGCGCCGATCCAGCTTTGAAAGCCGAACCAGACGATGGCGGGCACAGACCGCACCAGCGCCGGGATGCGGCTGCCGGTAAAGCCAAAGGACGAGCGCGCCTGCACCATGAAGGGGATGCCGTATTTGTGGCCGGCCTGCCCGTTGATCATCAGCGCCGCGCCGATGACCACGCAGCCGATGGCGATGGCCACGAACGTCTGCAACAGGTTCAGCGTGCCGACCAGTCCGGACCCGACCGTGAAGGTCCCGATGGACACGCAGCCCCCCAGCCAGGCGAAGAAATAGGACCAGGGGTCCATGATCCGCGCGGTCTGCGGCGCCAGACTTTCCTGACCGACGGCCTTCTGGTCCAGCGTCTCGATGTGGACCGTATCGATTTCTGCACTCATCGCCATGTCTGTTCCTCCCTTGAACACGCGATCAGGTTTCGATTGGCGGCGCGTAGGCGCCCACCTTGCTGGTCTTGAGGCCGCAACCGATCAGCGCCTCGACCATGCGCGTGGCGACGGTGACCCCGTCGATCACCGGCACGCCCGTCTCTTCGGTCAGCCATGCGGTCAGGTCGGCCATGCCCGCGCAGCCCAGCACGACAGCCTCGCAGCGGTCCTCCTCGACCGCGCGCAGGATCTCGTTGCGGACCTTTTCGCGCGCGCCAGAACCCTCTTCCTCCAGCGCCAGCACCGCGATTTCCGCCGACCGGACCCGGCGGCATTGATGCGACAGGCCATAGCCGTGGATCAGCTGTTCAATGATCGGGACCGAGCGGGGCAGCGTGGTGACGACGGAAAATGACGTCGAAAGCATGGTCGCGGCCTTGGTCGCGGCCTCGCAGATGCCCAGAACCGGGCCCGAAAACACCTCGCGGCAGGCCCCGATGCCGGGGTCGTCGAAGCAGGCGACCACGACGCCGTCCACGCCGTCGGCCTCGGCCTGCCGCAGCCTTGCCAGCAGGCCCGGCACCGCCATCGCCTCGTCATGATGGCCCTGGATGCTCGCGGGTGCCGGGGGCTGGCCGGTGGCGGCGATGATCGTCGTCCCCTGCCCCGCGACCCGGCGCGCGCTTTCGACGATCTTTTCGGTCATCGACACCGTCGCGTTCGGGTTGATCACAAGAATTTCCATGGCGCCTCCTTTTGTCACCAATATTTGGTGACAAAATATGTCGTCACGTCAAGCATCAATTTGTGTGGCGCGTGTTGCCTCGATCCGGAAAGATCGGATAGGTTGGACAGATGGATGAAATCGCTGTGAAAGATGATATGGCCGAGGCGGCGCGCACTCCCGAGGACGCCATCGTCGCGTCCATCCTGGCCGCCGTCGCCGAACAGCGCCTGCCCGCCGGCACCAAGCTGGGCGAACAGGCGCTGAGCGATCTGTTCCAGTGCCACCGCGCCAATGTGCGCCGCGCCCTGACCGCGCTGGCCGCGCAGCATGTGGTCGAGCTGCGGCCAAACCGCGGCGCGTTTGTCGCGACCCCCTCGCCGCAAGAGGCGCGCGAGGTGTTCGAGGCGCGCCGGACCATCGAGCGGACGCTTGGCCGCGGCGCGATCGAACGCGCCACCGAGGCCGATATCCTGCATATGCGTCAGACCATTGCCGAGGAAGCCACGGCGCGTTCCACCGGCGACAAGCCGGCAGAGCTGCGGCTGTCGCGGGCGTTTCACATGCGGCTGGCGACCATCGCCGGCAACCGCGTGCTCGAGCGGTTTCTGGGCGAATTGACGCTGCGGACGACGCTGATTCTGGGCCTCTATAACGAGAGCGGCACCTCGACCTGCGCCGAAAGCGAGCACGGCCCGATCGTCGACGCGATCGAGGCGCGGGACGAATCACGCCTTGTCGCCCTGCTGGACGAGCATCTGCGCCACCTCGAATCCGGGCTGGATTTCAGCCGTCCGGCGACCGATAACCGCACCCTCGCCGAACAACTGGCGCTGCGGGCGGCGGAGTGATTGGTCCACCTGCGGATTGGCTTTGGCTTGGCTGATTTGCCCGCAATCACTCGGGCTGTGCGTGGGATGATGTCGTAACGACGACTCAGGATGCCAGCTTGAGCTGCGACAAAGATGATTCGCTCTCCCAATCAGCGCTGTGTCTGCCGATCCCGCACCGGTCCGAGACGGCCCGCGCGATCTCGACGGCGAAGTCAGACCGCCCGCTGACGAAGCCTCGCCCTTCACCCCTCTCACGCAAACCCAGAAGCGCCCGCCCGGCCGAGCCGAGGGGCGCTTGCTCCTGCTGCCGTAACCGTTACTGCGGCGCGGGCGGTGCGGGTTCGGGGGAGACGGTGGGGTTCTCGACCGAGGTGTCGGGGATCGCCGCCGGGGTCTCGGCTTCGGGGACCACCTGCGTCGCGGTGGTCTCGTTCGTGACGTCTTCCGTCTCGGCCACGCCGAAAAAGAGCCATGCAACGACCGCGGCCACCAGTGCGACCGCGATGGCGATCAGGGCCGGGACGTGGCGGCGGGATTGCTTGTCGACGGGCTGGTCGGGGGGGCTGCTCATGGTCGATCCTTCCTGTACTGACACCGAACCAACACCCGGCCCTGCCGGCGGGTTCCCGCTGGGCCTCAACGCGATGGACGCCGCACCTTACGCAGGGTCAGGCACCAGCTTGCCGGGGTTGAGGATCCCGTTCGGGTCCAGCGCCTGTTTCAGCGCCGCCATCACCGCCCAGCCCTCGCCATGCTGTTCCTGCATCAACCCGCGCTTGCCCAGCCCGATGCCGTGCTCGCCCGACACCGTGCCGCCGACGCGCAGGGCGCGGCGCGACATCTCGGTGGCCACTGCCTTGGCGCGGGCCAGTTCGTCCGCATCCTGAGGGTCGATCAGCAGCAGGCAGTGGAAATTGCCGTCGCCGACATGGCCGACGATGGTGCCGACGATGCCTGCCTCGGCGATGTCGCGGGCTGCGGCGGCGACGGCGGCGGGCAGTTCGGACATCGGCACGCAGACATCGGTGACGACGCCGGTCGCGCCCGGACGCAGCTTCAGCGTCGCCCAGTACGAGGCGTGGCGCGCCTCCCACAGGCGCTTGCGGTCCTCGGGCGAGGTCGCCCAGCGGAAGCCCTGTCCGCCACATTCCTCGGCGATCTCGCCGAAAGCCTCGGCATCGCTGCGGACGGTCGCGGGGGCGCCGTTGAACTCGACCATCAGATGCGGCTGTTCGGGATGATCGCTGCCGGCGTGCTGGTTCACCGCGCGCATGGCGAGGGAATCCAGAAACTCGATCCGGGCCATGGGGATGCCGATCTGCATGGTCATGGCGACGCAGGCCACGGCCTCGTCCAGCGTCCGAAAGGCGCAGACGGCGGCGGCCACATCCTCGGGCTGGCCGTGCAGGCGCAGGGTCAGTTCGGTGATGATCCCCAGCGTCCCTTCCGATCCGACCATCAGCGCGGTCAGGTCATAGCCGGCGCTTGATTTCGCGGCCCGCGTGCCGGTGCGGATGACGCGGCCATCGGCCAGCACGACCTCTAGCGCGAGAACCGCGTCGCGCATGGTGCCGTAGCGCACCGCCATCGTCCCCGAGGCGCGCGTCGCGGCCATGCCGCCAAGGCTCGCATTGGCGCCGGGGTCGATGGGAAAGAACAGCCCCGTCGCGCGCAGATCGGTGTTCAGCGCCTCGCGCGTCACGCCGGGCTGGACCACGGCCAGCCGATCCTCGGGCCGGACCTCGATCACGCGGTTCATCCGCATCATGTCCAGCACCAGCCCGCCTTGCGTGGCCAGCGCGTGACCTTCCAGCGAGGTGCCGGTGCCCCAGCCGATCACCGGGCAGCGGTGGCGGTTGCAGATCGCCAGGATCGCGCTGACCTCGGAAGTGGTTTCAGGCCAAGCGACGGCATCGGGGGGCGGGGCGCGGTGCCAGGTCTCGGACTGGCCGTGCAGGTCGCGGTCGGCCTGCCGCGTCGACAGCCGGTCCCCGATCACCGCCCAGATTTCGTCGAATGCCTGCGCGTGGCTGTCCATCTGCGCCCCCTGTCTGCCTGTGGGCGGCAGAATGGCGCAAGCGGCGGCGGCGCGAAAGCCCCCATCTGGCCGCATCTCAGGCGGTAACGACGCGGCCCGCATCCAGCCGCACGACCCGGTCCATGCGCCCGGCGAGTTCCAGATTATGCGTCGCGATCAGCGCCGACATGCCGGTGTCGCGGACCAGCGCCATCAGCACGCCGAACACCCGGTCCGAGGTGGCGGGGTCGAGATTGCCGGTCGGCTCGTCCGCCAGCAGCAGTGAGGGTTCGTTCGCCAGCGCCCGGCAAAAGGCCACGCGCTGCTGCTCGCCCCCCGACATCTCGGCCGGGCGGTGATCGGCGCGCGGGGCCAGCCCGACCCGGTCCAGCAGTGCCGCGGCGCGGGCCTGCGCGCGCGGCGCGGGCACGGCATTGGCAAGCTGAGGCAGGACGATGTTCTCGGCGGCGGTGAATTCCGGCAGCAGATGGTGGAACTGATAGACAAAGCCCAGCTCGTTGCGGCGTGCGGCGGTGCGGGCGCGGTCGCCAAGGCCGGTCATGTCGCGGCCGTTCAGCACCACCTGCCCGGCATCGGGGGTGTCCAGCAGCCCGGCGATGTGCAGCAGCGTCGATTTGCCCGCGCCCGACGGGGCGACCAGCGCCACGACCTCGCCCCGGTCCAGCCGCAGGTCCAGCCCGCGCAGCACCTCGATCTGGCCGGGCTGGCCCTTGTTGTAGGTCTTGACGATGGCGTTCAGTTGCAGGACCGGATTACTCATAACGCAGCGCCTCGACCGGGTTCATGCGCGCGGCGCGGCGGGCTGGGAAGATGGTGACCAGAAAGCTGAGCGTCAGCGACAGCCCCACGGCACGGGCGATGTCGATGCCCCGCAACCGCGCCGGCAGCTCATAGATGCCCCGGACCGAGGGGTCCCACGCCCCTCCGCCCGAGATCATGTTCACCGCCGACATGACGTGATCGACATTCAGCGCAAAGACCACGCCCAAGGCCACCCCCGCCAGCGTGCCGATGACGCCGGTGAAGGCCCCGCACAGGAAGAAGACGCGCATCACCGCGCCCTCGGTCAGGCCCATGGTGCGCAGGATACCGATGTCGCGGCCCTTGTTCTTGACCAGCATGATCAGCCCCGAGGTGATGTTCATGGTCGCGATCAGCACCAGCACCGACAGGATCACGAACATCACGTCATCCTCGATATCCAGCGCGCGCAAAAAGCTTCCAGAGCTGTCCTGCCAGGTCCAGATCAGCGCCCGGTCGCCGCCGGCTTCCATCAGCGGCAGGGTCAGCGCGGCGATGTTTTCGGGGTCTTCGACATAGACCTCGACTTCGTCGGCGACGTCCTCGCGGTTGAAATAGGACTGCGCCTCGGGGAGCGGCATATAGATGCGGGTGCGGTCGATGTCATAGCGCCCGGCGCTGAAGATATAGGTGACCGGATAGGCGTTGACGCGCGGCGTCGTGCCAAAGGCGGTCTGCGCCCCCTGCGGCGAGATCAGGCGGATGCGGTCGCCGATGACCACGCCCAGCTCGCGCGCGATGCCAGAGCCGATGGCGATGCCGTCAGGGAAGGCGTCGATCTCGCCCACCGAGGTTTCGGGGTCGACGATGCGCGGGATGCGGGCAAAATCCTGCGGGGTGACGCCGAACACCTCGGCCACGTTGGCGCGGTCGCCGGCGGTGGCCATGACCTGTCCCTTGACCACCGGCGCGGTGCGGATGACGCCGGGGACGGCCGCCAGCCGGGCGGCCATGTCCGTGTAATCCTCGATCCGGCCGGACTGGGTATAGACCTCGCCGGTCAACTCGTTGGTGAAGCTGGTGGCCGACAGATAGACCGAGGCATGGGCGTTGGCGCCAAGGATCGTGTCCACGAACTCGGCCCGAAACCCGGCCCGGACGGCCAGCGTGGCGATCAGCGCGGCCACCCCCAGTGCGATGCCGATCAGGCTGATCCAGGTCATGGTGCTGACCCCGCCCTCGGCCCG
Source organism: Paracoccus jeotgali (assembly GCF_002865605.1). NCBI lineage: Bacteria > Pseudomonadati > Pseudomonadota > Alphaproteobacteria > Rhodobacterales > Paracoccaceae > Paracoccus > Paracoccus jeotgali. Next base: position 200,830 of record NZ_CP025583.1, on the reverse strand, counting down.
GCGGGCGCGCAGATAGCGCCAGGCGATCAGGAATTCATAGCGGGAAAACGGTCTGGGGCTGGGCATGTCCGGTCCTGTGGCTCGCGCCAAGGGTGTGGGGGCAAAGCGCGTCAAGCGCAAGCCGACATTGCCGTGAGTCGCCCGCTTGCCGGCCCCCCCTTCGCTCTGCCAATAAGGCGACCATGGCAAAACCGGTGACCAGCTTCGTCTGTCAGGATTGCGGCGCGACCCACAAGAAATGGGCCGGGCGCTGCGATGGCTGCGGCGCGTGGAATACCGTGGTCGAGGAAGCGCCCCTGTCGCAGGGGCCGGGCCGGGGCCTGGGCGCCGCCAAGGGCCGCGCGGTGCCGCTGACGGCGCTGTCCACGCCCGAGGCCCCGCCCCCGCGCGCGAAATCGGGGATGGACGAATTCGACCGGGTGCTGGGCGGCGGGCTGGTGCCCGGCTCGGCCATTCTGGTCGGCGGCGATCCGGGGATCGGCAAATCGACGCTGCTGCTGCAGGCCGCCGCCGCCTTTGCCAATCAGGGGCTGCAGGCGATCTATCTGTCGGGCGAAGAGGCCAGCGCCCAGGTCCGGATGCGCGCGCAGCGGCTGGGTCTGGCCGACGCGCCGGTGCGGCTGGGGGGCGGAAACTGCGCTGCGCGACATCCTGACCACGCTGGACACCGAACGCCCCGATCTGGCCATCGTCGATTCGATCCAGACCCTATGGTCAGACACGGTCGAGGCCGCGCCCGGTTCGGTCAGCCAGGTCCGCGCCAGCGCGCATGAGCTGGTGACCTTCGCCAAGCGGCGCGGCGTCGCGGTCATCATCGTCGGCCATGTCACCAAGGACGGCCAGATCGCCGGTCCGCGCGTGGTCGAGCACATGGTCGACACGGTGCTGTATTTCGAGGGCGAACGCGGCCACCAGTTCCGCATCCTGCGCGCGGTCAAGAACCGCTTCGGCCCCGCCGACGAGATCGGCGTTTTCGAGATGACCGGCGGCGGGCTGGCCGAGGTCACCAACCCCTCGGCGCTGTTTCTGTCGGAACGCGGCCAGCCCTCGCCCGGCAGCGCCGTCTTTGCCGGGATCGAGGGCACGCGCCCTGTCCTGACCGAGATCCAGGCGCTTGTCGCGCCCTCGACCCTCGCCAGCCCGCGCCGGACGGTGGTGGGCCTCGATTCGGGCCGCGTCTCGACCATCCTCGCCGTGCTCGAGGCCCGCTGCGGCATCCCCTTTGCCGGGCTGGATGTGTTCCTGAACGTCGCGGGCGGGATGCGGGTGCAGGAACCCGCCGCCGACCTCGCCATCGCCTCGGCCCTGCTGAGCGCGCGCGAGGACGTGGCCCTGCCCCCGGAATGTGCGATTTTCGGCGAGATCAGCCTGTCCGGCGCGCTGCGACCCGTGGCGCAGGCCGAAAACAGGTTGAAAGAGGCGCAGAAACTTGGTTTTTCACAGGCGATCATTCCCGCCGCCCAGAAGATCGAGGGCGCAAGGGACATGCGGCTGGACCGGATCACCGATCTGACAAGTTTCGTCGGAGAAGTTTTCGGCGCCGGCTAAACGGGACAGTGCGGCCAGCATCGCCGCTGAGAGGTGGCAGAATGGACGGCTTTACCATTATCGACGGCGTCGTGGCGGCGGTGATCATCCTGTCGGCGATCCTCGCCTATGCGCGGGGTTTCGTGCGCGAATCGCTGGCGATCCTGGGCTGGATCGGGGCGGCCGTGCTGGCCTTCCTGTTCGCCGCGACGGCGCGGCCGATGATCGCGCAGATCCCGGTTCTGGACCAGTTTCTGGGCGAAAGCTGCGAATTGGCTACGATTGCGGCCTTTGCGGCGGTGTTCGCGCTGGCCCTGGTGCTGTTTTCGATCATCACGCCGCTGTTTTCGTCCGTGGTCCAGCGCTCGGCGCTTGGCGGGGTCGATCAGGTCATGGGCTTTTTGTTCGGTGTCGCCCGCGGCATCCTGCTGGTGGCGATTGCCTTCATCGTCTATGACCGGGTGATGACCTCGACGGCGGTGCCGGTGGTCGACAATTCCCGCTCGGCGCAGGTGTTCAAGAACATGACCGGCAAGCTGGACGCGGAAATCCCGCAGGACGCGCCGGGCTGGATCACCAACCGCTATAACGAACTTGTGTCCGGCTGCACCGGCACCGCGCTGACCACGCCAGAGCCCGCGCCGCAAGCCACAGAAGCCACCGAGGCGGCCACCGAAGCGGCCCCCGCGCCCGCGCCCGCCCCGGCGGCACCCGCGGCCAACTAGGGCACAGCACGCGGATCGGTTCGTCAGGGGGCGTGACTTTGGTCGCGCCAATGCCTATCTAGGGCCCGATCCCCCAGATCGAGCCCCGCAACCGATCCCCAGTCCATCGAGCCCAGGTGAGCGCCATGAAACCCTTCCTCGCGCATCCATTCGACGATGACCGCCTGCACGAAGAATGCGGGGTCTTCGGTGTCATCGGCGTCTCCGAGGCGGCGAACTTTACCGCGCTTGGCCTGCATGCGCTGCAGCATCGCGGGCAAGAAGCGGGCGGGATCGTCAGCTATGACCCCGAGCTTGGCTTCAACTCGGCCCATCGCTTCGGCTATGTGCGCGACAATTTCACCAAGCAATCGCTGATGGAAACGCTGCCGGGGATGCTGGCCATCGGCCATGTGCGCTATTCCACCACCGGCGCGAAATCCCCCCATATCCGCGATGTGCAGCCGTTCTTCGGCGAGTTCGCGATGGGCGGCTGCGCCGTGGCCCATAACGGCAACATCACCAATGCCGAGGCGCTGCGCCGCGAATTGATCGAGCGCGGCTCGATCTTCCAGTCCGGCAGCGATTCGGAATGCATCATTCACCTCATGGCGCGTTCCATCCAGAGCAACATCCCCGAGCGGATGAAGGACGCGCTGCGCCGGGTCGAGGGCGCGTTCAGCGTCATCGCCATGACCCGGACCAAGCTGATCGGCGTGCGCGACCCGCTGGGCGTGCGTCCGCTGGTCATCGGCAAGCTGGGCGACGGCGCCTTTGCTCTGTCGTCGGAAACCTGCGGGCTGGACATCATCGGCGCCGAGTTTCTGCGCGAGGTCGAGCCGGGCGAGATGGTGGTGATCTCGAAAGGCCGCATCGAAAGCGCCCGGCCCTTTGCGCCGCGCAATGCCCGCTTCTGCATCTTCGAGCATGTCTATTTCTCGCGCCCCGATTCGATCATCGGCGGGCGCTCGGTCTATGAAACCCGCCGCCAGATCGGCGTGGAACTGGCACGCGAGGCCCCGGTCGAGGCCGATCTGGTCTGTCCGGTCCCCGATTCGGGCACGCCCGCGGCCATCGGCTATGCGCAGGAATCCGGCATCCCTTATGGCATGGGGATCATCCGCAACCAGTATGTCGGCCGCACCTTCATCGAACCGACCGAGCAGATCCGCAACATGGGCGTGCGGCTGAAGCTGAACGTGAACCGCTCGCTGATCGCGGGCAAGCGCGTGGTGCTGGTCGATGATTCGGTCGTGCGCGGCACCACCAGCCTCAAGATCAAGGACATGGTGCTGGATGCCGGCGCGCGCGAGGTGCATTTCCGCATCGCCAGCCCGCCGACCGCCTGGCCCTGCTTTTACGGCGTCGACACGCCCCACCGCGACAAGCTGCTGGCGGCGCGGATGACGCCGGAAGAGATGCGCGACTGGATGGGCGTCGACAGCCTGGCGTTCGTGTCGCTGGACGGGCTTTATCGCGCGGCGGGCGAGGCCGGCGGGCGCAAGAATTCCTGCCCGCAATATTGCGATGCCTGCTTCTCGGGCGATTACCCGGTGGCGCCCTATGATCAGGTCGAGCGCGGATTCGAGATGAAGGAAGGCTCGGAAACCGCCCCCGGCTTTGCTGCCGAGTAGGCGGCAGAGGTTGGCGCTGTTTGCGCTGAGGCGGGGACCGCCGTTTCAGCCCGGTCAGCCTTGCCGCGCGTAGCAACGGACGCCGCGTCAGGCTAAGCCCGCGCAGCCACGGGCCGACGTCGCTTCAGCCTGCAACAGCGTCAGACCTGCTGTTCGCCCCCGGTTTCCTTGCCCGCATCCCCTGCCCCGGCATCCGCCGCGCCAGCACGCGCGCCCTCGGCCTGCTGCGCCAGCGCCTCGGCGCGGGCGGCGAGTTCGGCCATCGCGTCCTGCACCTCGGACGCGACCATGCCGCTGGCGGCGCTGCGCATCCGCGCCAGTTCGCGTTCCGCCATCAGGGCGCGGTCTTCCATGCTGCTGTGGCGGTCGGCCAGCATCAGCCCGGCCAGCAGCAGCAGACGCCCCTCGGGCATGCGGCCGGCCTGTTCTAGGATCTTCTGCGCCTCTTCATCCAGCAGCGCGGCGGCGCGGCGGACCAGCCGTTCCTCGCCGTCGCGGGACTGGACGGTGTAGTCCTTGTGGCCGATGGTAAAGCTTACATCCATCTTCAGCCCTCTTGCTTGTCGAATGGCAGCACGTCGCCGGGCGCAGGGGTCACATCCTCGGCATAGGGCGCGTCGGCCACGTCATCGCCCGAAGGCGGCGGCGCGGCGGCGATCATCGCCTCAAGCTCGGTCATGATGTCGTCGAGGGCGGCGGCTTCTTCGGCGCGGGCGGCTTCCAGCGTGGCGATGGTGGCGCGGGCATCGGCCAGCGCGGCCTCGGCCTCGGCCAGCCGCTGGGACAGCGCCGCGTTCTCGGCCGCAAGGGCTGCATCGCCGCCATCCGCGCCCGCTTGGGCCGGCCCCGCGTCAAGCGCGCGGGCGATGCGTTCAAGCGCCGCGTTCAGGCGCTTTTCGCTGTCCGCAAAACTGGTCATGGGCGATCCTGACAAGAAAACATGCCGATGTTTCTGACAGGACTCGGCCCGAAAAACAAGGACGGGCAGGATGTCCCTGCCCGTCCGGCGGTTCCCGGCCCAGATCGCGTCCGACAGGGGCGCGCGGGCGGTCGCTACTTCAGTTTCCGCCGCTCGTTCCGCAGGCCCTGCACGATGGACCAGCAGGCGCCCAGCAGCACGAAGGTAAAGGGAAAGCCGGTGGACACCGCCATCGCCTGCAACGCCCCCAGGCCGCCCGCCAGCATCAGGGCAATGGCGATCAGCCCCTCCAGCGAGCACCAGAAGATGCGCTGCGGCACCGGCGAGTTGACCTTGCCCCCCGCCGCGATGGTGTCGATCACCAGCGAGCCCGAGTCGGACGAGGTGATGAAGAACACCAGCACCAGGATGATCCCGATGAAGCTGGTGATCGAGACCAGCGGCAGTTGCGACAGCATGGCGAACAGCTTCAACTCCAGCGCGGCATCGGAAATCCCCTCGAACCCGCCCAGCGTCAGCGAGATCGCGGTGCCGCCGAAGGTGGTCATCCACAACACGCAGACCAGCGCCGGCACCAGCAGGACCGAAATCAGGAACTGCCGCACCGTCCGCCCGCGCGACACCCGCGCGATGAACATGCCGACAAAGGGCGACCAGCTGATCCACCACGCCCAATAGAACGCCGTCCAGCCGTGGCGGAAGTTGTCATCCGTGCGCCCGAACGGGTTCGACAGCGGCAGGAACTCGCGCGCATAGGATGCGAGGTTTCTGGCGAACCCGTTGAAGATCGCCAGGGTCGGCCCGACGAGGATCACGAACAGCAGCAGCGCGAAGGCGAGCATCATGTTCGCCTCGGACAGGCGCTTGACGCCCTTGTCGACGCCCAGGATCACCGACATCGTGGCGATCCCGGTCACCACGACGATCAGGATGACCATGGTCGTGTTGTTGTTGGGCCAGTTGAACAGAAAGTTGAACCCAGCCGTCGCCTGCTGCGCGCCGAAGCCCAGCGAGGTCGCCAGCCCGAAGATCGTCGCGAACACCGCCAGAATGTCGATCAGATGCCCCGGCCAGCCCCAGATCCGCTCGCCCAGGATCGGGTAAAAGACCGAGCGCATGGTCAGCGGCAGACCCTTGTTATAGGAAAACAGCGCCAGCGCCAGCGCCACCACGGCATAGGTGGCCCAGGGGTGCAGGCCCCAGTGATAGATGGTGGCGGCCATGCCCAGACGGCGGGCGGCCAGCTCATCCCCCGGCGCGCCCATCAGCGGCGCCCAGTCGGTGCGCACGCCGTCCTCGATCACCGGGCCGACCAGCGAGGTGTCGAAATGGCTCATCGGTTCGGACACGCCATAGAACATCAGTCCGATGCCCATGCCGGCCGCGAACAGCATCGAAAACCAGCTTAGCAGCGAGAAATCGGGCGTGGCCTCTGGCCCGCCCAGCCGCACGCTGCCCAAGGGCGAGACGATCAGCCCGAGGCAGAGCAGCACGAAGACATTGCCGGCCAGCATGAAGAACCAGTCCAGCTTGCCGGTCAGGAAGTCGCGCATCCCGTTGAAGAACGGGTCGAGGTCGTGCTGGAAGATCAGCGTGACCAGCACGATCCCGATGATGATCAGCGACGAGATGGTGAAGACCGGCCGGTGCACGTCGAATTTCAGCACGAACTGATCGGTCAGGTTGTCCTGCCCGATCTCGTAATCGGTGTCGATGACGTCCGTGACCCCTTCCGGGGCCGGCAGCGGCGCGGGTTCATCCTCGGGCAGGTCTTCGACAAAGTCGGGCCCGGTGACAAGCGGCTCGCCCGGCTGGGCCGGGTCGCGCGAAACAGGCTCTTCTGGATCGGCCATGAAAGTCCTTTCGGTTCGATTGCACCGCAACGCCTGCGGGACGGGGCCGCGCTTTTCTCACATCCCGGTGAGCGGCGCCACCCTTCGGCCAAACACGCAGACGGCATAAATGTTTCCCGCAAGCCGCGGATAATCGTGCGATGGGCGATGCGGCATGACCTTGGCGGGCCGGGACGCGCGGCCTATAAGCGGGCGGCAATGTAAGGGGAAAACCATGCGGCAGGCGACAGTTTCGCGCAACACCGCCGAAACCCGGATCGAGGTCAGCGTGGACCTTGACGGGACCGGCGCCTATGACAACCAGACCGGCGTCGGGTTTTTCGACCACATGCTGGACCAGTTGGCGCGTCATTCGCTGATCGACCTGACCGTGCGGGCCGAGGGCGACACCCATATCGACGACCACCACACCGTCGAGGACAGCGGCATCGCCATCGGTCAGGCGCTGGCCCGCGCGCTTGGCGACAAGCGCGGCATCAGGCGCTATGGCGGCTTTCTGCTGGCGATGGACGACGCGCTGGTCCGCGCCGCGCTCGACCTGTCGGGGCGGCCGTTCCTGGTCTGGAACGTGCCCTTTGCGACGGCCAAGATCGGCAGCTTCGACACCGAACTGGTCCGAGAGTTCTTTCAGGCGCTGTCCACCCATGGCGGCATCACCCTGCATGTCGACGCGCTGCACGGGCTGAACGCCCACCACATCGCCGAGGCGACGTTTAAGGCCGTGGCCCGCGCCCTGCGCGAGGCGGTCGAGCCGGACCCGAGGATGCAGGACCGCCTGCCCTCGACCAAGGGCGCGCTCTGATGCGGGTGGCGCTGGTCGATTACGACAGCGGCAACCTTCACTCGGCGGAAAAGGCCTTTGCGCGGATGGGCCGCGATGTGGGCGCCGAGGTGGTCGTGACCTCGGACCCCGATACCGTGCGCCGCGCCGAGCGTATCGTGCTGCCGGGCGACGGCGCCTTTCCGGCCTGCAAGGCGGCGCTGGACGCCGTCGGCGGCATGGTCGAGGCGCTGACCGAGGCTGTGTTGCAGCGCGGCGTGCCCTTTATCGGCATCTGCGTGGGGATGCAGATGCTGGCCGACACCGGCCATGAATACCGCGACACCGCCGGGCTGGGCTGGATTCCCGGCCGGATCGACGCGATCCGGCCCGGTGATGCCTCGCTGAAGGTGCCGCATATGGGCTGGAACGACCTGCGCCTGCGCCAGCCCCATCCGGTGCTGGACGGCATCGCCAGCGGCGACCACGCCTATTTCGTCCATTCGTGGCAGTTTCACGCCGCCGATCCGGCCCATCTGCTGGCGGATGTGGATTATGGCGGGCCGGTGACGGCGATCGTCGGGCGCGACAACATCATCGGCACCCAGTTCCACCCCGAGAAATCGCAGGCGGTCGGGCTGCGGCTGATCTCGAAATTCCTGCATTGGCGCCCTTAGGCGGCGCCAATGCCAGCGGCCCGGACAGCGCGCTGATCGAACCCCGCGCTATTTCAGCCGCACCCAGGACTGCTTCTTGCAGATCAGCCCACCGGCCACGCAGCCCGCAAGGCTCATGTTCTGGCCGCTGACATCGGCCTTGCCGTTATAGATCTTGCCATCGGCCGGGCGCAGCACGCGGCCCTTGTAGTTGCCGCCCCCCTGCGGAACCATGTCGATGACGATCTGCTTGCCGATATTGGGTGACTGATACTCGGTCTTGTCCTTGAAGGTGCGGGTGATGGTCCCGCAGAAGGCCGCGCCGCAGGGCGCGATCTGGACATGGGCAAAGCTGCCCTCGTCGGGCTGGGTCTGCCACAGCCCCTCGATGGGGTCGGCGGCCGCGCCTCCGGCGATCAGGGCGAAGATGGCGGCGGTCAGGATCTTGTTCATGCTGTTCCTCCCACAGGATAGAACGATCTGAGGCAAGAGCCGCGATTCCCGCAAGCATGACGTGGGGTCCGCCACGGCCTGCGGCTTGCCGACCCGGCGACCCTGTGGCACATCCCCGCCACAACAAAGGAGCGCCGCCATGATCCTCTATCCCGCCATCGACCTGAAGGACGGCAATTGCGTGCGCCTGCTGCGCGGCGACATGCAGGCGGCGACGGTGTTCGGGACCGACCCGGCCGCGCAGGCGCGGGCGTTTCAGGATGCGGGCGCGGAATGGCTGCATCTGGTCGACCTGAACGGCGCCTTTGCCGGCCAGCCCGTCAATGCCGCGGCGGTCGAGGCGATCCTGGCCGCCACCGACATCCCCTGCCAGCTGGGCGGCGGCATCCGCGACATGGCAACGATCGAGATGTGGCTGTCCAAAGGCCTGCGCCGGGTGATCCTGGGCACGGTCGCCGTCGAAGACCCCGACCTGGTCCGCAGCGCCGCCCGCGCCTTTCCGGGGCAGGTGGCGGTGGGCATCGATGCGCGTCAGGGCCGGGTGGCAACCAAGGGCTGGGCGCATGAAACCGACATGCAGGCCACCGATCTGGCCCGCAGCTTTCAGGACGCCGGGGTGGCGGCGATCATCTATACCGACATCGACCGCGACGGCGCGATGGGCGGGCCGAACATTCCCGCGACCGCCGATCTGGCCCGCGCGGTCTCGGTCCCGGTCATCGCCTCGGGTGGGGTGGCGTCGCTGGCTGACCTGACCGCGCTGCGCGACACCGGCGTCATCGCGGGCGCGATTTCGGGCCGCGCGCTCTATGACGGGGCCATCGACCTGACGCAGGCGCTTGCGGCGCTGCGCTAGGCGCGCGATCATTCCCGCCGGCGACGCTCCCCTGATCCCGAACCAAAGGCCGCAGACATGATCAACCCGAACCATCCGATTCTGCGCCCGCTCTGGGTGCGTCTGCTGATCGTGACCGCGCTGCTGATGTGGTCGGTGCTGGAATTCGTCGACGGCAACCTGTTCTGGGCCGTCGTGTTCCTGGTCGCGGGCGGGTTCGCCTTCAACGCGCTGATCATGCGCGGCCCCGAGGCGTAGCCCCTTCCCCCTGCCCCGCCCCCGCGCTATCAGGCGGGCATGTTGAAAACCCGCATCATCCCCTGTCTGGATGTCGCCGATGGCCGCGTGGTCAAGGGCGTCAATTTCGTCGATCTCGTCGATGCCGGCGACCCGGTCGAGGCCGCGCGCGCCTATGACGCCGCCGGCGCGGACGAGATCTGCTTTCTGGACATCCACGCCACCCATGAAAACCGCGGCACGATGTTCGACGTCGTGCGCCGCACGGCCGAGCAGTGCTTTGTCCCGCTGACCGTGGGCGGCGGCGTCCGCACGCCCGAGGATGTGCGCCAATTGCTGCTGGCCGGGGCCGACAAGGTGTCCTTCAACTCGGCCGCGGTGGCTGACCCCGACGTGATCCGCCGCGCCGCCGACCGCTTTGGCAGCCAGTGCATCGTCTGCGCCATCGACGCCAAGACCGTCGCACCCGGCAAGTGGGAAATCTTTACCCATGGCGGCCGCAAGCCCACCGGCATCGACGCGGTCGCGTTTGCCCGCACGGTCGCGGAACGCGGCGCGGGCGAGATCCTGCTGACCAGCATGGACCGCGACGGCACCAAGGCCGGCTTCAACCTGCCGCTGACCCGCGCGGTGGCCGATGCGGTGGACATTCCCGTGATCGCCTCGGGCGGGGTCGGCAATCTGGATCACCTGGTCGAGGGTGTGCTGGAAGGCCATGCCAGCGCCGTGCTCGCCGCCTCGATCTTTCACTTCGGCACCTACACCATCGGCGAGGCCAAGGCCCATATGGCCGCCGCCGGCATCCCGGTGCGGATGCCATGACCGAAACCCCCACCCCCGATGCCGCCTTCGCCCGGCTCGACGCCACCATCGCCAGCCGCAAGGGCGCGGATGCGGCGTCAAGCTGGACCGCGCAACTGCTGGCCAAGGGGCCAGAGAAATGCGCCGAGAAATTCGGCGAGGAAGCCATCGAGGCGGTGATCGAGGCCGTGCGCGGCGACCGCGCGCGGCTGGTCTCCGAGGGCGCCGACGTGCTTTATCACCTCGCGGTGATGCTGGCGGCGCGGGATGTGTCGCTGGCCGATGTGGCCGCCGAACTGACCCGGCGCGAGGGGCAATCCGGCATCGCCGAAAAGGCCACCCGCAGCGACGGCGGCGGCGAACCCCCGCGCTGACGCAGCCGATGCTTGGGCGCGCGCCGCACCGATTCGGCCCGCCGCCTTTCCCGGCTCGAAACCGCAAACAGGCAGGGCGAAACGCCCAAACCGCTTTCCCTTGCCTGCGGTTCGTTGATATAAGCGCCCGCAAACCGGCCGCGCGCCAGACGCGGGCTTACAAGGCAGAGGAAGCTCATGACCGACACCGCCAAGACCGGCAAGACCCACGCGGACGACGTGGCCTTCATTCAATCGCTGGCCGAATTGCTGAACAGCAGCGAATTGGCAGAGCTTTCGGTAAAGCGCGAATATGGCGAACATGACCGCCTGACCGTCAGCCTGTCCAAGCAGGGCAAGCAGATGCTGATGTCCGCGCCTGCTTATGCCGCCCCGGCGCCTGCCCCGCAGGCCGCCGCCCCGCAGCTTGGCCCGGCCACGCCCACCACCGCGCCCGGCGCCACCGGCGGCGACCCGGCCGATCTGCCCGGCGCCGTGACCTCGCCCATGGTCGGCACCGCTTACCTGTCGGCGGAACCGGGCAGCGCGCCCTTTGTCAGCGTCGGCCAGCAGGTCAGCGAGGGCGACACCCTGCTGATCGTCGAGGCGATGAAGACCATGAACCACATCCCCTCGCCCAAATCCGGGATCGTGCGGCGCATCCTCGTCGATGACGGCACGCCCGTCGAATACGGCGCGCCGCTGATGATCGTCGAATAGGCGGCCGGTATGTTCGACAAGCTCCTGATCGCCAATCGCGGCGAAATCGCGTTGCGCGTCATCCGTGCGGCCCGCGAAATGGGCATCCACACCGTCGCGGTCCATTCCACCGCCGACGCGAACGCGATGCATGTCCGCATGGCCGACGAATCGGTCGCCATCGGCCCGCCCCCCTCGACCGACAGCTATCTGAACCCCGCCGCGATCATCGCGGCGTGCGAGATTACCGGCGCGCAGGCGGTCCATCCCGGCTACGGCTTTCTGTCCGAAAACGCCGGCTTCGCGCAGATGCTGGAAGATCACGGCATCACCTTCATCGGCCCCAAGGCGGAACATATCCGCATCATGGGCGACAAGATCACCGCCAAGGAAACCGCGAAATCGCTGGGCATCCCGGTGGTGCCGGGCTCTGACGGCGGGGTCAGCGACGTGGACGAGGCGCGCAAGGTCGCGGCCGCGATCGGCTATCCGGTCATCATCAAGGCCACAGCCGGCGGCGGCGGGCGCGGGATGAAGGTCGCGCATGACGACAAGGGGCTCGAGGTGGCGTTCCGCACCGCCCGGTCCGAGGCCAAGGTCGCCTTCGGCAATCCCGACGTCTATATCGAGAAATACCTGCAACGCCCCCGCCATATCGAGATCCAGGTCTTCGGCGACGGGCGCGGCAATGCCGTCCATCTGGGCGAGCGCGATTGCTCGCTGCAGCGCCGCCACCAGAAGGTGCTGGAAGAGGCGCCCGGCCCCTCGATCAGCCCCGAAGAGCGCGAGCGGATCGGCACCATCTGCGCCGACGCGATGCGCAAGCTGGGCTATATCGGCGCCGGCACGGTCGAGTTCCTGTATGAGGACGGCGAGTTCTACTTTATCGAGATGAACACCCGCCTGCAGGTCGAACATCCGGTGACCGAGGCGATCTTCGGCGTCGATCTGGTCCGCGAACAGATCCGCGTTGCCGCCGGCCAGCCGATGGATCTGGATCAGGACCGCCTGAACATCCACGGCCACGCCATCGAGGTCCGCATCAACGCCGAGAAGCTGCCCAATTTCAGCCCCTCGCCTGGCAAGATCACCCAGTTCCACGCCCCCGGCGGGCTGGGGGTGCGGATGGATTCGGCGATCTATGACGGCTACGTGATCCCGCCCTATTACGACAGCCTGATCGCCAAGCTGATCGTCCATGGCAGCAACCGGACCGAGGCGCTGGCCCGGCTTGACCGCGCGCTGTCGGAACTGATCGTGGACGGGGTCGACACCACCATCCCGCTGTTCCAGGCCCTGCTGCAGGAACCCGACATCCAGTCAGGCGACTATTCGATCCACTGGCTGGAACGCTGGCTCAGCGAGAACGCCCCGGCCTGAGGCGGTCGTGATTTCCGCCGCGCAACTGCTGGCCGGCTATGCCAATGGCATATTCCCCATGGCACGCGCGGCGGACGACCCCGAACTGCTGTGGTTCGAGCCGCGGACGCGGGGCATCCTGCCGGTGGGCGGGCTGCATGTCTCGCGCTCGATGCGGCGGCATCTGCGGCGCTGCGACTGGACGCTGGCGCTGAACCGCGATTTCGACGGGGTGCTGGCGGGCTGCGCGGATCGCGACGAGACCTGGATCAACGCGCCGCTGGCCCAGCTTTACCGCGAGCTGCACCGCGGCGGCGATGCCCATTCCATCGAGGTCAATGACGGCGCGGCGCTGATCGGCGGCGTCTTCGGCGTCACCATCGGCGGCGCGTTTTTCGGCGAAAGCATGTTCTCGGCCCGCAGCAATGCCTCGAAAACCGCGCTGATGGTGCTGTCGGTGCATCTGGCGCGCTGCGGCTTCACGCTGTTCGACACGCAGTTTCCGACCGCGCATCTGACCTCGCTAGGCGGGCAGACGCTGTCGCAGGCGGCCTATCTGCGGCGGCTGTTCCCGGCCATGCAGCGCCTGGCGGACATCACCGCCCGTCCCCTGCCCTCACTTCACGAGGTGATGCAGGCCAGCACCCAGACGTCATAACGCGCATCGTCCAGCGCCGACAGCGCCGGGGCCGAGGCGATCATCCAGCCGTCGAACAGCGTCGCGTGGGTGGTGCGGTTGGTGACGACCAACTGCGCGAAGGCGTCGGAGTTCGGGTCTTCGGTCGGATAGCGGCACTCGCCCAGCCGGATCGTCAGCCGGCCGATATCCACCGCCTCGCCGGGCCGCATCTCGAGGTCGCGGGTCTCGCTGGACACCTTGTCGAGCGCGCGCAGCAGCGCTCCGTCGGCGCGGGTGGTGGTGACGCTTTCGGCCGCAAGGGGACCGGCCAGCAGCGACAGGATCAGCGGCAGGGCGCGCGTGACGGTCATCCGCGAAAGCTCAGGGATCGGGCTGCCAGGCGTCGTAATCGCTGCGCTCGACGGGCTTGGCGCGATATAGCGAGCCGGCCGGGCGATAGGCCTGTTGGGTGCCGGTCATGTTCATCTGGTGCGGCAGCTCCCACGCGCGGCGCGGCAGCGGGTCGGTGGTCGGCGGCAGCTTGTAGGTGTGATGCAGCCAGCCATGCCATTCGACCGGCACGCGGCTGGCCTCGGCCTCGCCGTTATAGATCACCCAGCGGCGCTTGCCGCCCTTGGTCTGGTAATAGATGTTGCCCTGCGCATCCTCACCCACCTTTTCGCCATAAAGCGCCGTCCAGACCTGCGTATTCAGGGTCTGTCCGCGCCACCAGGTCAGAATTCGGTCGACGATCCACATGAGCCGGCTCCTTTACCGTATGCTGCCCTGTCTATGCCGCAGTTTTGGCGCATGGTCCAGCGGAACCCGCGCGCCCGACGTTACCGCTTGCCAGTCAAGCCGGCGGGCTGGCACAGTCGCCCGGCAGACAGGAAAGCGCCGATGCCCAATTATTTCCGCGACTACATGACCCGGACCGGCGACCGGATGATCCTGAAGATGGATCATTATCTGGACATCTACCCCCGGCTTCTGGGCCATCTGCAGCACCGCGACCTGCGGTTTCTGGAAATCGGCATCTACAAGGGCGGCTCGATGCCGATGTGGCAGGGCTATTTCGGGCCGGGCGCGCATCTGGTCTTTGCCGATATCGACCCCGCCTGCCGCGATCTGGCGCTGCCCGGCACCCATGTCGAGATCGGCGATCAGGCGGACCCGGCCTTCCTGCGCGATCTTGTCGCAGGTCACGGGCCGTTCGACCTGATCCTTGACGATGGCGGGCACAAGACCGACCAGCAGATCACAAGCTTTCGACACCTGTTCCCGCATCTGCGGCCGGGCGGGATCTATGTGGTCGAGGACACGCATACCAGTTATTGGCCCGGCTTTGACGGCGGCTATGGCAAGCGCAGCTTCATCGGTTACACCAAATGGCTGATCGACCGGATGCATAGCTGGTACACGGATGAGGACGAGATCTTTCCCTTCCACCCGCTGGCCCGCGAGATCGGAGAGATCCGGTTTTTCGACTCCATCGTCGCCATCACCCGAGAGCCGCATGGTATGCCCACCGCGCTGTCATCGCGGAACGGTCAGGTGAAGCGCTCGCAGGCGATGATGAGGGCGCGCAACCGCCGCTCGATCTTCTAGCGCCGCTCGAACGTCCTGCTAGGCGTCCGGGCCCAGATCGGCGCCCAGATTGCGCATCAGCCGCACGAAATCGGGGAAAGAGGTCGCAATCGCGCCGCCGTCATCGACCCGCACCGGCGCCTGCGCGGCCAGCCCCGCGACCAGAAACGACATGGCGATGCGGTGATCCAGATGGGTCGCTGCGGGCGCGCCGCCGCCGGGGATCACGCCGCGGCCATGGACGGTCATGCTGTCCGGGGTCTCGTCGACGCTGACGCCGTTGTCGCGCAGCCCGCGCGCCATGGCGTCGATACGGTCGGATTCCTTGACCCGCAGCTCGGCCACGCCGTTCATCACCGTCTTGCCCTGCGCCATGGCGGCGACGACCGACAGGATCGGAAACTCGTCGATCATGCTGGCGGCACGCTCTGCCGGCACCTCGACCCCGTGCAGGGTTGAGTGGCGCACGATCAGGTCGGCCACCGGCTCGCCGCCCTCGTCGCGGGGGTTTTCCCAGGTCAGGTCGGCGCCCATTTCTTGCAGGGTGACGAACAGCCCGTCGCGGGTCGGGTTGCGGCTGATCCCCGGCACCCGCACCTCGGACCCCGGCACGATCAGCGCCGCCGCCACCGGAAACGCGGCCGAGGACGGATCGCGCGGCACGGCGACATTCTGACCCAGCAGTTCGGGCTGGCCGGTCAGGGTGATGACGCGGCCCTCGGGCGTGATCTCGGTGGTGATGGTCGCGCCAAAGCCGGTCAGCATCCGTTCGGTGTGGTCGCGGGTCGGCTCTGCCTCGATCACCACGGTCTGTCCGGGCGCGTTCAGCCCGGCCAGCAGCACCGCCGACTTGATCTGCGCCGAGGCGACGGGCGTCTGGTACCGCACCGGCACCGCGTCCTGCGCGCCGCGGATGGTGACGGGCAGCAGCCCGCCCTCGCGGGCGATGATCTCGGCCCCGAACAGCGCCAGCGGGTCGGTGATGCGCCGCATCGGGCGGCGCGACAGGCTGGCATCGCCGGTGAAGGTGACGGTGATTGGCGTCGTCGCCACGGCGCCCATGATCAGCCGCACGCCGGTGCCGGAATTGCCGCAGTCGATGACGCCCTCGGGCTCGCCAAAGCCGCCGACGCCGACGCCATCGACGATCCACTCGCCGGGGTTCAGCCGCTCGATCCGGGCGCCCATGGCGCGCATGGCGCGGGCGGTGTCCAGCACGTCCTGCCCCTCGAGCAGGCCGGTGATCCGGGTCCGGCCCACCGACATGGCCCCCAGGATCAGCGCGCGGTGGCTGATCGACTTGTCGCCGGGGACATGCGCGGTGCCGGTCAGGGGGCCGCCGGGGCGGGCGGACATCGGGCTGGGGGCGACATTCGACATGGGTTTCCCTTTCACAGCAAGGCAGTACGCAGCATGTTCAGCGCAACGATGGCGAGGAAAAAGGCGAACGCCTTTTTCAGCAGCCCGGCGTCAAGCCGATGCGCCAGCGCGGCCCCAAGGGGCGCGGTCAGCATGGTCATCACGATGACGATCAGGAATGCCGGCACATTGACCGAGCCGATGGTGCCGGGCGGCGCGTTCTGCACCGGCGTCAGCAGGAACAGCGCGGCCGAGGGCGCGGCGATCAGCCCGCCGAACCCCGCCGCCGTCGCCACCGCCCGGTGAATGGGCCGTCCGTGCAGCGTCATCAGCGGCACCCCGATCGAGCCGCCGCCGATGCCCAGCAGGACCGAGACGAAGCCCGTCAGCGCCGACAGCACGTATTTCACCGGCCCCTGCGGCATCTGCTCGGCCAGCCGCCAGCTTGCCCGGCCCAGCACCATGTAGCCCGCGATCAGCAGCACCAGCACGCCAAAAATGATCTGCAAGGTCTGCGTCCGCAGCGACGACACCGTCAGCACGCCGACCGCCGCGCCCAGCGCGATCCCCGGCGCCCAGTCGCGCAGGATCTGCCAGTCGACCGCCCCGCGGCGGTGATGCGCCAGCACCGACCGCCCCGAGGTCACCATGATCGTCGCCAGCGAGGTCGCCAGACAAAGCTGCATCAGATCGGGCGAGCCATAGCCCGCCGCATCGAACAGATAAAGAAAGGCCGGGACAAGGATGATCCCGCCGCCCACGCCCAGCAACCCGGCCAGAATCCCCGCAAATCCCCCCACAAGGGCCAGGATCGCGGCAGGCAGGATCAGTTCGGTCATGGGGACTCCGTCGCTTGAAGCACCTGTTGGGCCGCCAGATCGTAAAGCGCAAGCCCCTGCGCGGCATCGCGCGCGGTCGAGGCACCCTCACTCAGCGTCCGCCGCCACAGCCGCGCACCGGGGCGGCCGTGAAACAGGCCCAGCATGTGCCGGCTGATCTGGTGAATCCGCGCGCCTTCGTCCAGCCAATCAGCGATCAGCGGGCGCATCCGGTCCGCCGCCTGCAGCGGATTGGCGCAGGGCGGCGTGTCGCCCCACAGCCGGTCGGCCTGACCCAGCACGTCCCAGGGCTGGTGATAGGCCGCGCGGCCGACCATCACCCCGTCCATCACCTGCAGATGCTCAGCCTCGGTCCCCGGCGTGATGCCGCCATTGATCGACAGGATCAGGTCGGGGAACCGCGCCTTCATGCGGTGGACCAGCGGATAGTCCAGCGGCGGGATCTCTCGGTTGTCCTTGGGGCTGAGGCCCTGCAGCCATGCCTTGCGGGCATGGATGGCGATGCGGCGGATGCCGGCGTCGCGCATCCGCGACAGGAAATCGGGCAGCACCGTTTCGGGGTCCTGATCGTCCACCCCGATCCGGCATTTCACCGTCACCTCGACCGGGCTTTCGGTCATCATCGCGGTCACGCAGCGCGCCACCAGATCGGGCGTCTTCATCAGCACCGCGCCGAAACAGCCTGACTGCACGCGGTCCGACGGGCAGCCGACATTCAGGTTGATCTCGTCAAAGCCGTAAGGCGCGGCCAGCGCGGTGGCGCGGGCGAGTTCCTCGGGGTCAGAGCCGCCAAGCTGCAGGGCCACCGGATGCTCGGCCGCGTCGTAGCGCAGCAGCCGGTCGCGCGGCCCGTGGATGATCGCGGGCGCGGTCACCATCTCGGTATAGAGCAGCGCCCAGCGCGACAGCACGCGGTGAAACCCGCGGCAATAGCGGTCGGTCCAGTCCATCATGGGCGCCACGGACAGTCTATGTGATTGATTTTCTGTCATTTTTCTTGCATCTTCAACCCGTTGGCCTGAGTGGTGTCCACGCCAGACTACGCCCTGATAGCCCCAAATATCCCCTGTTTCGACGACTCACTGCACACATAGCGCACACGAAAATGGCCTCGATCACCAAGCTTCCCTCCGGTGCTTACCGGGTCCAAGTCAGACGGAAGGGCCGCTACGCGAGCGAGACGTTCCTGCGCCGTGACGACGCCCAGAAATGGGCGCGCCAAGCCGAGACCCTGGTCGATCAGGGGCTTCCGCCCAACCGATCGTCCGTGGCCCGCCTGCACACTTTCGGTGACTTGGTTGACCTTCATATAGCCGATATGTGCGCCGTAGGGAAACCACCCCGACGCAGCAAGGCGGCGACACTCGCGACGCTGCAGCGCGACCTCGGGAAAGAGAAGATCGGGCACGTCGATCGTCACAAGCTCATCGAGTATGGCCGCAAGCGTGCAGACCAGG
This sequence comes from Paracoccus jeotgali, assembly GCF_002865605.1. NCBI lineage: Bacteria > Pseudomonadati > Pseudomonadota > Alphaproteobacteria > Rhodobacterales > Paracoccaceae > Paracoccus > Paracoccus jeotgali. The sequence goes on along the minus strand of NZ_CP025583.1, from coordinate 182,179 downwards.
GCGCCGGACCCGTGACGCTCGGCATCGACATTGGCGTCATCAAGATGATCCTGACCCATGCCGCTGCCGTCCATGGGCTGGAGATCCGAGTTGAAGGCGTCGATCTGGCGCGTGTGGCACTGAAGCGACTTGGTCTCATCGGCAAGGGTATCGAGCGTGACCGACGCCCGACGACGGCAGAACTGGGCCGCCTCTTCCGCTGCTTTGACGAGAATACGCGCCTGACGATGCCCATGACGCGGATCGTGCAGTTCGCCATAGCTACCGCGATGCGGCTGGACGAGATCTGCCGCGCCGACTGGAGCGATCTCGACATGGACCGCCGGATGCTCCTGATCCGGGACCGCAAGGACCCGCGCAACAAGGCCGGCAACGACCAGCGGATCCCGCTCTTCGCCGCGACCGGGTTCGATGCCTGGGCCCTCGTCATGGCGCAGGCCAAGCATCTCGGAAAGGCGAAGGGTCCGATCTTCCCCTACAACTCCAAATCCGTCGGGACTGCGTTCCGGCGCGCATGCGCCAATGCTGACGTCAAGGACCTTCACTTCCATGACCTCCGCCACGAAGGCACCAGTCGCAAGACCCGTGATCGTGCGCTCGCCGATCGGGGCCGAAGCCAGCGAGGACAGCGCGGTCCAGAGATGTTCCTTGACTTCGGGGGTGATGGTCACGCCTTCGCGGGCCAGGATCGCCGCGATCCAGCCCGCAGCCCAGGCGCGTTCGCCAGGATCGTCGATCCGGGCCAGCGGCTGAAGGTAGACCGCATCCTCACCGCCATCCGTCAGCGCGCCGCCCAGATCATGCCAGTCGCCGCCCATGGCGAGCGCCGCGACCCGGATCGACCCGCCGAAATCGAAGGCGAAGATCTGGCTTTGCGCATAGCGCCGGAACTGCAGCGCGATGAGCGCCAGAAGCACGGATTTCCCGGCACCCGTCGGCCCGATTACCAAAGTATGGCCGACGTCGCTGATATGCAGCGACAGGCGGAACGGGCTCGATCCTTCCGTCTTGCCGAAGAGCAAGGGCGGCGCGTCGAGGTGGTCGTTCCGCTCCGGCCCCGCCCAGACCGCCGAGAGCGGGATCATGTGGGCGAGGTTCAGGGTCGAGGTCGGGGGCTGGCGGACATTGGCGTAGGCGTGCCCCGGCAAGGAGCCAAGCCAGGCATCGACCGCATTGACGGTCTCGGGCATGGCCGTGAAATCCCGGCTCTGCACGATCTTCTCGACCAGCCGCAGCTTTTCATCGGCGGCGCGCGGATCGCGGTCCCATACCGTGATCATGGCCGTGACATAGGCCATGCCCGCGACATCCGCGCCGAGCTCCTGCAGCGCCATGTCGGCATCGAGCGCCTTGTTCGCTGCATCGGTATCGACCAGCGCGGATTGCTCGTTGGTCATCACCTCCTTCAGGATTGCGGCGACCGACTTGCGCTTGGCGAACCACTGGCGCCGGATCCGGGTCAGCAGGCGGACAGCATCCGTCTTGTCCAGAAGGATCGCGCGGGTGGACCAGCGATAGGGAAAGGCCAGCCGGTTCATCTCATCGAGAAGCCCGGGCGTTGTCGCACTGGGAAAACCGGTGAGCGTCAGGATGCGCAGATGCTGATCGCCGAGGCAGGGCTCGAGGCCCGCGGTCAGCGGCTGATCAGCCAAGAGCGCATCGAGAAGCATCGGCACCTCGGGCACGCGCAGGCGCTGGCGGTTGGTCGAGACCGTCGAATGCAGATAGGTCAGCGTCTTGGCATCATCGAGCCAGCGGCATTCAGGCATGAAGCCGTCCAGCAGGGACAGCACGCGATCGGTCCGGTCGACGAAGCCCCGCAGCAGTTCCCACGGGTTGACCCCGGATTGTTCACAACCCTCGTAAAGCCATGTCTCGGCGCGGGCGGCGTCCTCGGCGGGAGGCAGCCAGAGGAAGGTCAGGAAATAGCCTGACACGAAATGCGTGCCCGCCTCTTCGAAAGCCGCCTTGCGTTCCGCATCGAGCAGCCCCGAGGCCGGATCGGGAAACCGGCTGTCGGGATAGGTCGCGGCCTCGGACCGCTGCGCCTCCACGAATATTGCCCAACCAGAGCCCAGACGCCGAAAGGCGTTGTTGATGCGCCCCGCCACCGCGACCAGTTCGGCCGCGACGGCGGAATCGAGGTCCGGCCCCCCGGAAGCTGGCCGTCCGCTGAAAGCTGCCGTCCTTGTTCAGGACGATCCCGGGCCCGACCAGCGCCGCCCAGGGCAGGTAATCCGCGAGACGGGCGTTGCGGTTGCGGTATTCGGCGAGGTTCATCATGAGCGCGCCCTCACACCGCGAGGAAGGCGGGGAGGCGCAGATGCCTGCGACCGACTTCGACGAAGAGCGGGTCGCGCTTCGCGGCCCAGACCGCCAGTAAGTGCCCCACGGCCCAGATCAGGATGCCGACGAGCCAGAGGCGCAGGCCGAGGCCAATGGCCCCGGCCAACGTCCCGTTCAGGATCGCGATGGAGCGCGGCGCGCCGCCGAGCAGGATCTGCTCGGTCAGCGCCCGGTGCACCGGCACGGAAAAGCCGGGAACGGAATCGAGGCTCTCGAAGCTTGCCGCCATCAGAGCAGCGCCCCGCCGCCGAAGGAGAAGAAGGAGAGGAAGAAGCTCGACGCAGCAAAGGCGATCGACAGGCCGAAGACGATCTGGATCAGGCGCCGAAACCCGCCCGAGGTGTCGCCGAAGGCCAGCGTGAGGCCGGTGGCGATGATGATGATCACGGCGACGATCTTGGCGACGGGGCCCTCGATCGACTGAAGGATGGCCTGAAGCGGCGCCTCCCATGGCATGGAGGAGCCAGAGGCATGGGCCGCGGGGGCCAGCAGAAGGCTGACATAGGCGGCGGTTACGAGTGTCGAGGCACGACGCTGCAGGGTACGGGCGTGGCGGATCATTCGGGGTGTCCTTTCGGGGTGGTTGCGGGGGTGATGCGGTAGTCGCCGTCGGTGCCGAGCCCTTCGACGCGGGCCAGTTCGACCAGCAGACGCGCAGAGCCGCGCCCTGCGAGAACGGCAACCAGATCGATCGTCTCGGCGATCAGTGCGCGCGGGACAGTGATGACGGCTTCCTGGATGAGTTGCTCGAGGCGGCGCAGCGCGCCGATGGCGCTCCCGGCGTGGATCGTCCCGACCCCCCCGGGATGGCCGGTACCCCATGCCTTCAGAAGATCGAGGGCCTCCGCCCCGCGCACTTCGCCCACCGGAATGCGGTCAGGCCGCAGGCGCAGCGAGGACCGGACAAGGTCCGAGAGAGTCGGTACACCGTCCTTGGTGCGCAGCGCGACCAGGTTGGGGGCGGCGCATTGCAGCTCGCGCGTGTCTTCGATGATTACCACGCGATCCGAGGTCTTCGCGACTTCAGCGAGGAGAGCGTTGGTCAGCGTGGTCTTGCCCGTCGAGGTGCCGCCCGCCACGAGGATGTTGGCCCGCGCGGTCACCGCGCCACGGAGGACTTCGGCCTGGTGATCGGTCATGATCCCAGCGGTCACGTAATCGCCGAGCGTGAAGACAGCGACGGCGGGTTTGCGGATGGCGAAGGCCGGGGCAGCAACGACCGGCGGCAGAAGACCCTCAAACCGCTCCCCGGTTTCGGGCAGCTCCGCCGACACCCTGGGGCTCCGCGCATGCACCTCAGCGCCGGCATGATGGGCGACCAGCCGAACGATGCGTTCACCATCGGCGGCAGAGAGCCGCTCCCCCGTATCGGCCAGGCCTTGAGACAGACGGTCGACCCAGATCCGACCGTCGGGGTTCAGCATCACCTCGACGACGCCCGGGTCCTCGAGAAGCCGAGCGATCGACGCGCCGAGCGCCGTGCGCAACATGCGCGCCCCGCGCGACCTTGCCTCGGAATTCCGGTGATCTGCCGTCATGTCGTCCCCATTGCGCGGGGACGCCTCAGCTTAGCCCCGGTTCGGGATCGATTAAGGGAACCGGATTTTTGCTCGACTCAACAGGTATTTGGCTGTGTGCGGCACACGGCGGCACACGGCGGTAAATCGGTGGATGTCGCCTGACGGTTTTGGACTGCGCAATGAAATGAATTTCTTCTGCGGCTGTATAGTTCATCAACGAACTGTGTTCGCTGCGGTCCATGTTTGAAGACGAGCAAGCGTCGGAGCAGGACAGAGCAGCTTCTAAAAGGAAAGGGTGACCTACTAGCAAGTCAGTAGCCTGACGGACTGTATCAAACCCCCAATGTCAGCTTATTTCCCCTTTAGCTTGACTTTGTCATATTTTTTCTTCATAAGTCCGACAGTGGAGGCTACCATGACCGATGGACCGCTCAGAAATGCAGAGCTCAGTGGCCGCTGGAAACAGTATGGCAAGGACCTTGTGAGTGATGCCGCAACCGCAGACGAACGCATCGTCCAAGCCTGCGACAGCATGGTCGGCGATCTGGACGTGTCGGAAGTCAGGAGCCTCCTGAGCGCCATCAAGAGGCACGCCGAGCGGCCGCAGATGGACCTCGACGTCACGTCGTCGATGGAGACGCTGTTCGAGAGCGGTCAGAAGCCCCCGCTCACCGACATGCTCCGAAAGCACCTGATGGCAAACCTCCACGACCGGATGCCCCTCGACACGGCCCTTGATCAGGCGCTGCAAAGTACGGTGGTCGATTGGATCGGCATGACCAAGAACCGCCTGGACGAAGAATGCATTCGCGCCCGCGACCTAGGTGACATGAATCGGGAGGATTACCGCAAGGGTATTGAGCGGAACGCCGAGACCTTCGCGGGCATCGACCGGAACGGCCTCCGTGACGCGCTGACTAGCGGCAATAAGCGCGCGTTCAAGCAGGCACAACGGAAGAAGACGGGCGTAGATGAGGGTCCAGACGAGTGAGTGCGCACCACAACATCATGGGCTCGGCGACCAAGCACCTGCATGTTCTCGAAAAAGGGCAGAGACTTGGCCGAACCAAATCGCCAGGCGTTGTTACTGCCGCAATCGAGCGACAGATTACCTTCGATGCGGCGATCCTTGACACTTTAGATGTCAAGGGGTGCCAGCCGCTGCACTACGATCTGTTGGTCATCTGCGCCGCCATTGAGTTCGCGGACCGTCGCTGGAGGCGCCCGCGTGGCTGGTCTCGGAACCTTCACCTCACGATGCCGGTGATTGACCTGACGGCCTGGCAGAAGCCTGCTGTGCAGGAAGAGCTCGTGAGTGTGCTGCGACACCTTACGGGTGACGACTGGCAGTTCACGTTTGTGCAGGCGGAGAACCACTCCCCGATTGGAGATCGGCAAGGGATATTGAACTTCCCGACGACCAAGACGTTCGCCATCGCCTACAGCGATGGGCTGGACTCTCGGGCGGTGTCGGCACTCAGCGGCACGAAGGATGAAGGGCTTTGCATTCGCGTCGCCAACTTCCGCAATCGGCGGAAGAAGGGAGATAGCTACTTCACGCAGATACCCTTCAAGGTGAAGGGCTTCCGCAGCAACGAGAGCAGCTTCCGGTCGCGCGGTTTCCAGTTCGCGGCAGTGACCGCGATCGTCGCGCATCTCGCAAACCTGACGAAGGTTATCGTTCCGGAAAGCGGCCAAGGCGCGCTTGGGCCTGTCCTGCTCCCTCTGCACAACATCTACCCGGACTACCGCAACCATCCGACGTTCTTTCGGCGCATGGAGCGCTTCGTTCAGTCCGTGCTGAACCACAAGGTTCGCTATGAGCAACCGCGCCTTTGGTCGACGAAGGGGCAGACGCTGCGCGCCTTTCTGGAGATTCCAGGCAAGGCCGAAGATGACCTGAAGAGCGCCCGCTCCTGCTGGCAGAACCGCCGGATCGTGAACACGGATGGAGGAAAAAAGCAGTGCGGCCTCTGCGCGGCCTGCCTGCTTCGACGCCTGAGCATGCACGCGGCCGGCATCACCGAGAAGCCAGATGCCTATGTCATCTCGGATCTGAGCTCCCCTGACCTGCACGAGGCGCTATCTTGTCTCCCCCGAAAAGCCGACCGGGACATCATGGCAGAGTACGGGAGCGTCGGCGCGCGCCACCTTCAGCAACTTGCCGAGATGGCTGACCTGCCCGATAGCGACCTCCGCGCGCATGCTTGGGAGATCGCAGCGGCCACCGGCGCGAGCTACGCAGAAACGCTGGGGAGGTTGAGGGCCTTGCTCATGACCCATGCGCAAGAATGGCAGGCATTTCTGTCTGCCCAAGGAAAACAAAGCTTCTTGAGGAGCTGGATGGAGGGAGGACGCTATGGCAGACCTGAATGAACTGAGCGCTCAAGAGATTGGACGTCGGCTACGTCTGGCGCGGGAGAACGCAGGCATTCGACAAGATGAGGCTGCCCAGGTCATTGGCATGTCGCGGCCAACCCTCGTTTCCATTGAAAAAGGCGTCCGCCGTGTTCGCATTCAAGAGATGCAGTCATTGGCACGCCACTATGGCGTCTCGGTCAACGCACTCCTGCGGCGGGAGGCTGTGCACACCGACCTTGTGCCGCGATTCCGCAAGCTCCGGGAGACCGAAGACAAGGACACCGCTGAGGCCGTCCAAATCTTCAACAGGCTGATCAAAGCGGATGTCGAACTGGAAAACGTGCTGGGTATCGAGCGGAGACGAAACTATCCCCCTGAGCGCGGCGTCAACACGGGCAATGTCGTCGCACTGGCCGAACGGCATGCTCAGGAGCTTCGTGACTGGTTGGGTCTGGGTTCAGGGCCGATCGCGGATATTTTCTCGGTCATTGAGCTGGGCCTTGGTATTCGGCTGTATCAGCGCCGCTTGTCGTCAAGCTCGAAGGTCGCGGGCTTGTTCACGTATGAAGAGGGCGTAGGTGCCTGCATTTTCCTGAATGCGAACCACCCTCTCCCCAGGCGCATCCAATCTGCCGCGCACGAGCTCGGGCACTTTTACGGGACGCGGCACTCTCCCGAGGTGCTCGACGAGGACGAAAAGTTCCTGTCGCGGGAGGAGCGTTATGCGCACGCCTTCGGTCGGGCGTTCATTACGCCTGCGTCGAGCTTCGCGGAAAGCTACCGACAGCTAAAAGAGATCACCGGAAAGACGACGCGCCGACTGATCATTCTTTTGGCAAATCAATACAATATCTCCCGTCAAGCCTGTGTCCTGCGACTGGAGGAACTGGAACTTGTCAAGAAGGGCACGTGGGACTGGTTTGAAAAAAACGGCGGAATTACCGAGAAGGACGTTCGGGAAGTTCTCGGTGAGACGGCAGATCGGAACGACCCGGCCAAGAGTGATGCCGACCGACGCGTCTCCCACCGAATGAGCTTGATGGCGCATGCGGCGTGGAAGCGCGAGCTCATGTCGGAAGGGCAACTTGCGGAACTGTTGACTATCGGAAGAGTGGAGGTACGCACCATTATCGATCAGATCGAGCTTGAGGAAAGTGGGCCGGATGACCTTCTCAAGCTCCCTGATTGACGATCCAAGACCTCTGGTCCTTGACACGAGCGTCCTGATCAACCTTCACGCATGCACCTTCGGCGAGCGAATACTCATGGCGATTCCCAATCCCATCGTGGTCCCGAATATCGTCGCGGACGAACTCGACACCGAAACCGGCAGGAGGAACGGCGACCACGGATTCCTGCGTAGTCTGGTCGGCCAGGGGAAGATCAGCATCGTCGCCATGACGGACGACGAATATGTGCTTTTTGCCGACCTCACCTCGGGCACGTCGTCCCTCGACGACGGCGAAGCCGCGACGATTGCCGTGGCCGCCAGACGAGAGCTCCGAGCTGTCATCGATGAGAGAAAGGGCCGTGCCCAAGCCGTCGCCCGGATGGGCGGCGAAGAACCCGGCTGGACCCTCGACCTGCTTCAACATCCCGTGGCACACCGCAGCCTTGGCGATGCGACCCTGACGGAGGCCATCTACCTTGCCCTCTGTGAAGGCCGGATGCGCATCCCGCAAGAGCGTGGAGACGCGATCGTTGCTCTTATCGGCCTAGAGCGTGCACTCCGTTGTACCTGCCTGCCGAATTACAAAGGCTTGCTCAAGAATAGCGAGGCCCGCACGTAGGGACTTTGGAATGCAACAAATTATCGGGCCAGTTCAGTATGAAACTTCGTGATCCTTCCCCAGCAGAAAAACTGCGACTGGATCAGATCCCCTCATTTCCACGATAAGCCTCTTTCCGCCCGCCCTCGCCGACACGGTCCCGGGTAACGTCACGCAAGAACCTGTCGCCTGCAGCGAGTTTGCTGCCGAGGCTTTGTAGGAACCCCTCGAAGCGCTCAGCGCCTTTCGCACGGGCGGCGTCCCGCGATGCTTCGGGCAAGGGCGGCGTGACGGTCATCCAGAAGCGGATGAAGAGCGACAGGGTTTCCCCAACGACGGCGAGATCCTCGTCGAGACCCTCGACCTGACGGCCGAGCCTGTCGAGCCGCCGGGAGAGCGCGGCCTCCATGCGCTCGCTCGTGTCACCCGATAGAAAAGACGCGACCGCTGCCTCGATGACGGCGGATTTCGAGACGTTCCGGCACAGCGCGACCGCCTCGACCTGGCTCAGCAGCGGCGGGTCGAAATAGACATTCATTCGGGTGCGCGGTGTCATGACCGCTGCCTCACAGTTCGATGCCATCATCGGGGTTCATCGCGACCTGGCGCGCCACCATGCGCATGCGTTGCCGGATCGCACGGGCTTGCGCCGCATCGACATCGGGCTCGTCATCGAGGAGGCCGAACTCCTGCACAGGGGCCGGTGGAGGCGGCACGATCTCCTCCTGCTCGGGCAGTTCCGGTTCGCGCCGGATGCCCGCATTCGCCGGGTCGCCGGCGTGGTTGCCGGAAGCGTCGGACTGCTCGGGGGCCGCAGCGCGGGTCAGATCAGACCAATCGTCGGACGGCCGCAGCCCCCCGACCGCGACCGATTGGTTTCGTAGGTCAGGCGGCGGCAGCACCCGTTCCCGGAAGCGTGGGTCCTCGAAATAGCGGGCCTTGGTCGCCCGGATCGGCGGCACGCCGGCAACCATGACGATCTCGTCGGTGGACGGCAATTGCATGATCTCGCCCGGTGTCAGCAGCGGCCGCGCGATTTCCTGACGCGAGACCATCAGATGCCCGAGCCAGGGCGCAAGACGGTGCCCGGCATAGTTGGTGGAGTCGCGCATCTCGGTCGCCGTGCCGAGGGCATCGCTGATCCGTTTCGCGGTCCGCTCGTCATTGGTCGCGACGGCCACGCGCACATGGCAGTTGTCGAGGATGGCGTTGTTCGGACCGTAGGCGCGCTCGATCTGGTTGAGGCTCTGTGCGATCAGGAAGGACTTCAGGCCATAGCCCGCCATGAAAGCCAGCGCGCTTTCGAAGAAGTCGAGGCGGCCGAGCGCGGGAAACTCATCCAGCATCAGCAGGAGTCGATGGCGCTTGCCCGAGGTCTTCAGCTCTTCCGTCAGGCGCCGCCCGATCTGGTTCAGGATCAAGCGGATCAGGGGCTTGGTGCGGTTGATGTCCGACGGAGGCACGACCAGGTAGAGGCTGGTCGGGCCGGGCCCCTCCACCAGATCGCTGATGCGCCAGTCGCAGCGCGCCGTGACCCTGGCGACGACCGGATCGCGGTAGAGCCCGAGGAAGGACATGGCGGTCGAGAGGACGCCGGAGCGTTCATCCTCGGACTTGTTCAGAAGCTCACGCGCAGAGGAGGCAATGACGGGATGGACGCCCCCTGACCCAAGATGGGCGGTTTCCATCATGACGCGCAGCGTCGCCTCGATCGGCCGACGCGGGTCCGACAGGAAGTTCGCGACCCCTGCGAGGGTCTTGTCCCGCTCGGCATAGAGGACATGGAGGATGGCACCGACCAAAAGCGAGTGGCTGGTCTTTTCCCAATGGTTGCGCTTGTCGAGACTGCCTTCGGGATCGACCAGGATATCGGCGATGTTCTGGACATCGCGGACCTCCCATTCCCCCCGCCGGACCTCGAGCAACGGATTGTAGGCCGAGGATGCAGCATCGGTCGGGTCGAAGAGCAGTACCCGCCCATGGCGCGACCGGAACCCTGCCGTCAGCCCCCAGTTCTCGCCCTTGATGTCATGCACGATGCAGCTGCCGGGCCAGGTTAGGAGGGTCGGCACCACAAGGCCTACGCCCTTGCCACTGCGGGTGGGCGCAAAACACAGGACATGCTCGGGTCCGTCATGGCGCAGATAGGCCCGCTCATGACGCCCGAGGACCACACCATCGGGGCCCAGCAGACCGGCGGCATGGATCTCCCGCGCCTCCGCCCATCGGGCCGAACCATAGGTGGCGACGTTGCGCGCCTCGCGCGCCCGGATGATCGACATGAGGAAGGCAGCCGCGATGGCGAGTGCCGCGCCGGTCACGGCGATGGCGGCCCCTTCCATGAAGATGCCCGGGGCATAAGCATCGAAGGAGAACCACCACCAGAAGAACGCGGGCGGATGGTAGACGGGCCATCCCGCTGCCTCGAACCGGGGCGCGCCAAGCTGGGGCTGGAAGCCGAGGCGAAAGGCCACCCACTGCGTCGCCGCTCAGACCATCACGAGGACGATCGTGAACACCGTGATGATCTGGCCCCAGAGGATCCGGCCTCCCCGCATGCGCGCTCCTGCAAGACTTGCGTGAACCGCATCTGGGGCTGGAGAAGCGCGATGATGGCAACTGAGAAGTCGTGCGCGGGGAAGTCCCGGATAGGAAGGGCGGAACATGGGACAGTCTTGTCCGGATCCCGCGCGAGGCACACGGACCTTTCTATGCAAAGCAGTTCAGACCCCAAGGCCCCTCCCTCGCCCGAGTTGCCAGGAGATCGACCCGCCCTTCACAACACCTGTCACCTCGCGCCCCAGCCGGGGATTGATGACGGGGCGCCACGGGACCAGCGTGAATTCCTGGCTCTGCTCGACCAGCGCGAACTTGTCGCTTGCGAGCTGCACGGTACCCGTGAAGGTGCCGCTGACCCGTGCGCCGTCGGCAGCTGGACGGAAGGCGAGTCCCTTGCGCTCGGCGAGGGATGCCCCGACACGGGCGAGTTCGCGGTCGCGCAGGGTCGCCAGCAGATTGCGGCGGTAGAGGACGCGCGCCCCCTGCCGCGTCGCATCGCCCCTTGCGAGGTGATGGTCGCGGCGCTGGTCGAGGCCTCGCGCACCTCCTGCCCGAAGCCCGAAGACGCAATGTCCGACCGATCGCCGCGCAGGAGCCGCTGGTCAAGCCAGGTCGCGCCATCGGCCCCGATCTGTTTGTCGAGCGTCATGGCCGAAAGCACCCGGACCGTCGCTTGCCGGTTGCGACCCGCGTCATGGGCGGCCGCACGGCGCGCATAGTCCTCGGGGACCCGCTATCGATCTGCATCGATCCGCTCGACAATCCCGGCACGGCGCAATGCCTCGAGCCTGCGGACATGGGCATCGACGAAGCCCGCATGATCGCCACCCGGCACCCGGCCTTCGAACCGGGCCTGTTCCAGGTGGCGGCTCGGCCGATAGATCCCGTCCTCGGCCATGGCAGCGATGGCGCGATCCGAAGGCCGGGCCGCGGCATCGGCGGGCCCGACCTCGACGATGCTGCCGACCTTCGCCTCCTCGAGGCGGTCGGCATCCAGCCCCGAGACATTATGGATCCGGCCGTCGAGGCCATCCACCACAAGGGTCAGGCTCTCGCCCATCTCGTCGGTCAGAAACTTGTCCACGATCCGCCCGGTGATCGGCACCTGGGGGGCAGCGTCATGGACCTCGAAGGTCATGGGATCGCGGGTCAGTCCATCGGCCTTCAGGGCGCGATGGATGCTGCGGATGATGTCGCCGCGCTCCCCCATGGCGCGCAGCGTCGGCTCCAGCCTCGGGTTCAGTTCCCAGACGCCCGGAGCCTGTTCCTTGGCGAGGCCCATCTTCTGCAGCCGACCCAGACGACGCAGACGCAGGGTCCGGTCAAACTGCCGCCGCGCCTCCTGCGGTTCGGGACGCAAGTCGAGCAGACCGCCCTCGGCCTCTGCGATCAGCGCGCGATCGATCCCCGTGAACCTGTCCTGGTCGACCTCGGCCGCGAGCTTGCGGGCCTGCTCACGTTCCGAAACCGGGCCAAGTTCCAGTGTGGCAAGCGCGCTTGCTCGCTCCCGGAGGCCATGGGCGAGATAGTCGCCATTGATGACGAGGGTTTCGCCGCGATCATCGCGACCACGCAGGATGACATGCACATGGGGATGACCCGTGTTGTGGTGGTTGACGGCGACCCAGTCGAGCTTTGTGCCAAGGTCGGCTTCGATGCTGCGCATGAGGTCGCGGGTATGCCCTGTCAGATCGGAAAGTTCTGCGGCATCCTCGGGCGCGATGATGAACCGGAACTGATGGCGATCGTCGCGTCCCCGCGCGAGGAAGGCCTCGCCGTCGGCCTGGTCCTCGGTCGCGGAATAGAGCTGTCCCGGCGCGCCGTCGCGGGATGTGCCGTCGCGCTGGATGTAGCGCAGATGCGCGGCCCCCTTCCCGCTACGGCCAGCCTGCCGGACATAGCGGGTCTTCACGACGACCCGACGCATGCCCGCCACGCCGTGTCGCCAGCCGCCCGAGAGGTTCCGGGCGCGGACGAAGGCCGCGCCCCGCCCGCGCCGGACGCCCGACCCTTCCGCACCCCGTCCCGCCGCGTTCGCGCCCTTCCCGGCGGGATTGGCAGGGTCACGGGAAACGCCCGAGGGCGCGCGCGCCGCGCCGCGCGCGGGTCGGTTGCTGTGCTGGCGGGCGAGCTTCTTGGCGCGGGTCAGAAAGCTCTTGGCATTGCCCGCCTTCGGACTGTCCGAGCGGATGGCCCCCGGCCGCGGCTCGAACCGGTTCTCGTCATCGCCGCTCATGGAGCCGTCCGGGGATCAAGGGGCGCTTGCGGGCAAAAAAACGGGGCACAGTGCCGCAAATAGCCGCCCAAATTCAGAGACTTACCGTCAAGCGCGGCACCACGGCCCGGAAAACAGGGTGCCACATCCGCGCCCCGAAAACAGTGTGCAGACAAAGGCTTGCCCGGAAACCGGCGCCTCGGGGTGCCGGTTTCCTTTATCTTGCCCTCCGCCTTCCCTGCCTTTTCCGCTTCTGCCGCCGGGATCGCAGCCAGGCGTGCCTTCCCCGAACCGGTCAAATCCTGGTGGCATTCCGATGCCCTGCATGCGCTCATGGTCCACCCGATCCCGCGCCCGGGGTCACGAAAATCCCGTCCGCCGGGGCTGCGGATCCCGGCGCGCTCCCCGGCAGGCCAGACCCGATTTGCTGCTCGGACCGCACAACGAACAACGCCGCATCGCGCCAGTCCGGCGGCAGAGCTTGCGCAACCATCTGCGCTTCCGAAGGAGTCCCACTGCCGAGAAGAGGGGCGAGTGCCGCCACGTAGGCGCGCGTCTCGGCTGGCAAGGCACGCCCCGTTTCGAGATAAGCGTCGTAGCGACCGGGACCGGCATTGTAGGCGGCAAGCATGGCGGCGACGTTGCCGTAACGGTCCCCCATCTCGCGCAGATAGGCGGTCCCGGCGAGGATGTTGTCGCGCGGATCATGTGGGTCTTCCCCGAGCCTGAGGCGCGCGCGCAAGGCGGCCCAGGTGCCAGGCATGACCTGCATCAGCCCCATGGCTCCAGCGCGGCTGACGGCGCGCGGATCATTGGCGCTTTCGGCGCGCATCACCGCGACGATCCAGTGTGCCTGGATCCCGAAACGCTGTGCAGCCTCGGCAATGAAGGCGCCATGGGGATGTGCCGCGATCTGCGCCGGAACGGGTTCCGCATGCGCGATGGTTGGGCCTTGGCTGAACGACAACAAGGCGCAAACGAGCGCCGCGATGTGACAGTGCCGCATGGTCGTCAGTCCCGGTCTTCGCGGGGTTTCGGACGGTTCCAGTGCAGCGACCAGGCGGCACCGGCGTCATCGTCGCGGAAGAGATTGGCGCGGATCGACTGCGGCAGGGCGGGATCGTCGAGCAGCACGGAGAAGTACTCACCAGCCTTCTCGCCGCTGCGTTTCCAGGCGGCTCCGACCTCCGGACCGTCCGCATTATCGACATGCACCCGGTAGGCCGGCGCGTTCTCGGCCTCGCTGTTTTCCACCGGGACGAGCGCAAGCGAGACGTCGAGTGTGAGCGTCCGGAGCTGTCCGGTGAAACCCGTTTCTTCGCGGGTTAACTGTCCGATCTGTGACATGTCAGGTCTCCTCTGTTTTGGGTTGGGTGGGCTGTCAGGGGTGGATGAAGCGCCCGTCTCGGGGCTCGGCTGGCTCGGAAGCCACCCAGATCGGGCGCGCCATGCCGATGACGGCGTCAGCCGGGAGCGGCCCGAAATAGCGGCCATCGAGGCTGTCCCGGACTTCGCGATTCATGAGGAAGATTTCGCCTTCCCGAAGCAGGCGGCAGCCCTGCCAGTCGGGCAGATCGCGACCGAGCCGATCCCGAGGCAGCGCTTGCGCAAGGACGACGTCATCGACGATGACTGTCGCGCCGATGCGGCAAATGCGCTGTCCCGGCAGGCCCGCGACATGCTTCAAGAGCGGGACATCCGCGCCGATATAGCCGCGCGTAACCATGAACGCGGCAAGGGGCGCTGGCGGCATGACCGCGACGAGGTCGCCGATGTCGAGCCCGGTCGGGCGCTCGACCCAGTAGAGTCCGAGTGGCACGCTGGCAGACGCGTTCCAGATCAGCCACGCGGGCAGAACTGCGACTGACGGAACTGCAAGAGTCGCCAGACCCATCGCGGCCAAGAGGAGGATCACGCGGCGCTTCATGGCCAGATCCTGCGCCGCGCAAGCCAGGCCGCATGCCGCGCGGAGGAATAGACCGACGGGGACTGTCCGGCCAGCAGGCGATTGTGGACATGACGCCAATGATCTGGCGCGACGGCGGTCGGATCGATCCCGAGGGCTTCGATGGCGTCGATGATTTCCAGGGTGCGCTTGACCCTCGGCCAGCCATCCAGCTGCAGCAGGATTTCGGCACCGGGATGCACGAAACCGAGCGTCTGGAAGGGCTCGGTGCGGAAGACAGCACGCAAGATGACGAGCCGCACGGCGACGGTTCCATGCTCGCTTCCGGCCCAGCGGACGGAGCCGAAGATCGCGCCGGAGGCAAAGCCAACTCTCCGTCTTTGCCGGTCGATCACCTGTTCCCGGCACGGGTGGCCGAAGCGGATCCACTGCTCGACGCGGCGTCGCTGGAACGTCAGATCGACCCATGTGATCGACGCAATGGGCCGGTCTTGCGTCGTGTGTGCGTCGAGTTGCTGCGGGAGCTTGCCAGTCATGACGGGGCCCCCTTTTCGGTGAACGGGGGATAGCCGATCAGATCGCGCAGCATAGCAGCGCAGGTCTGACCTTGCTGGCAAGCAGCAAGAAGGACGCTCCCCCGCAGCTCGGACATGATATCAACGGCAAGGCTGGTGCTGCCGACCCCGCTATTCAGCGTGAGGAGCGCACGGGTCATGGCCGTTCCCCCGGCTTGCCGAGGGGCAATTCTGGTTCTCGTAGAACGGGCTTTTCGAGCCCCCTTCCCCGGCGCCGATACCCGGCCTTCAGCGCGGCACCAGTCCTTGCGATCAAGGTTTCGACAGCGGTCCTGTGCTCTTCAAGGTTAGAATCTTTGTTAGACTCTAAGTTAAGGGCGCGATTTTCTGTTGTGGTGCATGTGGTTGAGCGCGGTTTCGGTTCCCGATAGCACGAGCTTAGGGTTCCCGATGGCACGAGGCCATTCACAGCTTGTCCACAGGGCGCGGCAGGCTCGAAGGCCAGCAGCATGCGGCCGCCGGATTCGATCTCGGCGAAGAGGACATAGCCGGGCAGCGGCTGGCGGCGGATGATGTCGCGCAGCTCGAAGGCGAAGCGCTTGAAGGGTGACAAGCTTCCGGATTTCTGATGCAGGTGACGGAAATCGAAGCGCCAGCCACCCGCCTGTCGCCCGCCATGTTTGCGCACAAGGCGGTAGAGCCAGCGGTCGAGGCCGCCTGTCAGATCGAAATAGGCGCGGTCGATAGTCAGGATCAGCGCGTCATCGAGGACAGCGCGATAGAACCAGTCCGGGACGAT
The DNA here is from genome assembly GCF_002865605.1 of Paracoccus jeotgali. Classification (NCBI taxonomy): domain Bacteria; kingdom Pseudomonadati; phylum Pseudomonadota; class Alphaproteobacteria; order Rhodobacterales; family Paracoccaceae; genus Paracoccus; species Paracoccus jeotgali. The sequence continues at coordinate 166,189 of NZ_CP025583.1, read as the reverse complement.
CAGCTCGATGCCGTCAGGTCGCCCCCTCGCGTCGCTGCGTTCATGCCATTCGTTGATCCAGGAGAAGCGATGGCGTCGCCCCTCGGCGGGCTGGCGGATCGTTGTCGCCACCGTGGTCGACTGCAGCCGGTCCAGCGCGGCCTTCAGGCGCTGATAGTCTCGAAGCGACGTCCCGCGCCCGGTGAAGTTGAGAATCTCATAGGGTGTGGCCGCCATCAGCCGCGAGGTGCGCAGGCCTGCATCGCGCGCTTCGACGATCTGGCTCGCGGCCCAGATCAGGATATCGGCATCCCAGATCGTGGCCATGCCGTGATCGGGCACGGCCTCGACGCGGATTGCGACGTTTCCCGCCACGAAATCGATGGGGCGGATGCGCGGCGACTTGGACAGGGAGAAGAACGGATAAGCCATGAGATCCTGCGCGTCACGTGGGGCGAACTCCCCCGGCAACGCCCGAAAGAGGTCGAGTTGGCCGCGCTCGGAGGCGCTGCGGGGCGTCGGGGGCATGAGGAACCGGAAGGGCCGTCAGCGCGTCGCGCGCGCTGGCACGGCATGTGGCGACGCCGTCATGCGCTTGGCCGGCAGGACCTGGCCGCGCGGATCGGAGGTCGAAGTGACCGAGCCGCGCGCAACCCACGCCGTGAGGTCATCGACCGAATAGACGACGCGCCCGCCGAGCTTGTGATAGGCGGGCCGGTTCCATAGGTCCGGTGCTTTTCCAGCGTGCGCGCCGACAGGCTGAGGAACGTGGCCGCCTCCTTGGTGCGCAGGTAGCGTGGCGGCAGAACGGCGAGATCGGGTCGCATGGATGGGGCCTCCGTGGGTCTGTGGAAGGCCGTCGGCAAAGGACGGCCTGTCCCGCGCAGGCTGGCGAAGAAGGACCGGAAAGGGGGATGAGGAAGATTGGGGGTGGAAGTATCCTACCCCCAAAGGCAGCCTCGCCTCGACGGCTGGGGTTCAACACCACGCGAGAGGTTCTCAGTTAACAGGTTACTTGGTCTCGAGAGGCGGCTACGCGGAGAAAGGCCAGCAAACCCTAGATGATACAAAACCAAGAACCAGACAGCTGATATAATATGGGTCGACGAACGAAGCATACCTTGGCCTGCCCCTGCCCCTCAACTCCGCTTAGCGTTGCATGAGAGTTCACATAGGGTAAATCTCAATGTAATTTTCGTCGCTAAGGTGAGGCTCAAAATTGAACGGTAAGGGCAAACGGCGATTGAAACACGGCGATGGCGAACCGCGTGATCCGACACCCTATCTGGGCGTGGTCGAAGACGTGATCGAAGCTGTTCCCCATGACCCCCTCAGCCGGCAGTTTCTATTGATCGACGCCGTGCGGGAGGACGAGTTTATTCGCGACAGTGCGTCTGCGGCCGAGAGTCCAGACTCTCTAGCCCTTGTCCGCATCATGTCGACTCCAAAGCGTCTTAACGACATGTTCGGTCTGGCCGAAGTCCGGCCGGGCAACTGGCTATCGTTTGAGTTGGACAATTCCGGCGGAATTCCCAGGGCTTGGGAGATGCGCGCATCCGAGAACTACGCCAGCAGGCGCTCTAGATCGGTACGTGGCATGCGCCGCATCGAGGCTTCGGACGGTGCCGCCCGGACCAGCGATGGCGATCTACTGACGAAACTTATTGATGCTGCTATTTTGCAGGCAAAAGATTCGAAGCGAGAAAGCGCGGCGGATGCGATCGAACAGATTGGCGTTGGCGGACAGATCGAGATTGTCGTCCTCGATGTGGGCCAAGCTTCGGCAAACCTCATACGGCGTGATGGCCAGCCGATTGGCTTCTTTGATCTTGGATCCCCGCTTTGGTTCAACAGGGGTTCGTTTCCAATCAAATATGGTTTGCCAGCCTTACCATCAGGGTTCGTCATATTGTCCCATTGGGACTTTGACCACTTTGAACTCGGACGGCGCAATGCTCCATACCACCAGCTTCGGTGGTTTGCACCGGATCAACCAGTCGGCTTGAATACGGCTCGTTTCCAGAAGCAACTAGGTCATCGCCTAACGTTTATTGATGGACCTGCAGCGGGGGGAGGTTTCCGTATGTCGCGGGGGATATCCAAAGTGCAAAATGATCGAAACGGAACCGGGTACCTGTTGCGGTATGAAGCAGAGGGTAAGACAGCCTTGCTGACCGCAGATGCAAGTTACGACAACATTGATCCGACCATGTTATCTGGTGTGAGCAGACTGACGATACCCCATCATGGTGCGGCTTCGACTATCTTGCCGCCTCCAGCTGTTCCTACCAGTCGCGCAGTAGCGTCTTTTGGACTGCCAAACAAGTACAGGCACCCAGACCCACAAACACTGGCGGATCACGCCAGCCAAAAATGGCGGATCGAGGCTACGGCTGCTTTTGGAGGGCGCACTCGAGGAAACAAAATGCTTTTCCCTTGATAGACTAGCCTCGTGAAGAAGCATGGAGAAAGCTACAAAATAGACCAATGCCATACTGCACTGCGTTTCGTCGCCGATCTAGGCCGAGTTCACAGCTCGTCAGAAGAAGATAACTCTAGGGTTTTCGACGGTGCCGCAGGAGGCCCAGATACCCGCCGCCGATCAGCGCTGAGGCATTTCGGGCGAGCGCGATGACCGCTGCCCGCAGCGGGAAGGTCTTCCACGGTTCACCTAGGACGCGCCGTTCCCCGAAGAGCGCGACGCCGATCTCGCGGTAGCTCGCGCCCGCGGCACGCCCGTCTGCGGCCTGCATCATCAGGCGGAACCGCTGACGCTGGTATGGGGTCATGCGAGTATCGCGCGGGACCGGGCGCGCCTTCAGCATCTGCCAGAACCGTTGGATCGCTTCGATCCGGCCCGGCAGGTCATCATCAAGGGGCAGCAGGATGGCCATGGACCCGGTGTCCATGCGCCCCGCCATGTTCAAAAAGGGAACGGGACCATCCGTGCCAAGGGCGCCATAGCGCCCCTCTTCTGCATCCGCCGCTGACGTTGCCCCCCAACTTTTATCCAGCGTGAGCGAGACTCCGGGACTGAGTTTTGCCCATTTGGGCGGGTTGGGCAACGGGGGCTGGCGCGGAGCTTTGCGGATTGCGCAGCGTCAGGCCCCGTTGCGGGGTGAAGGTTTCGGCAAACTCGGCTGGGGTCTGCCAGCTGAGGCGGGAGTGGGGGCGTTCGGTGTTGTAGTCCGTGCGCCAGGCGACCAGCGTTGCGCGGGCATGGTGCAGGGACGGGAACAGCGTTTCGTTCAAGAGTTCGTCTCGCAGGCGACCGTTGAAGCTTTCGATGAAGGCATTCTGGGTCGGCTTTCCGGGCGCGATGTAATGCCAGTCAAACTTGCGGTCATCCACGAATTTGAGGATCGCATTCGAGGTGAACTCGGTTCCATTGTCACTGACCACCGTCTGAGGCTTGCCGCGGGTGTCGAACAGCGTCGCCAGTTCCCGCGCCACCCTTGCCCCCGAGAGCGACGTGTCCGCGATCAGCGCCAAGCATTCCCGCGTGCAGTCATCGACCACGGTCATGATCCGGAACCGGCGGCCATCGGTCAGCTGGTCTGACACGAAGTCCAGCGACCAGCGCTGGTTTGGCAGCAAAGGCAGCACCATCGGGGCCCGTGTGCCCATGGCCCGCTTGCGCCCGCCCCGGCGACGGACATGCAACTGCTCTTCGCGGTAGATGCGAAACAGGCGCTTGTGGTTGACCTCGTGGCCCTCGCGCCGCAGGAAGACATGCAACCGACGATACCCGAACCGGCGCCGGACCTTTGCCAATTCTTTCAGCCGCTCGCGCAGCACAGGGTCGTCTTGGCGGACCACCTCATACCGCATGGTCATCCGGCAACAGCCGATCACCCGGCACGCCCGCCGTTCGCTCATCTCGTGACTTGCCACTAGATGCGCGACCGCTTGCCGCTTCGCGGCGGGCGTCACCACTTTTTTCCGAGCAGATCCTTCAAGGCCGAATTGTCGAGCATGGAGTCGGCCAGCAGCTTCTTCAGCCTGCCGTTCTCATCCTCAAGCGCCTTCAGACGCTTCGCCTCGCTGACATCCATGCCGCCATACTTGGCTTTCCACTTGTAAACGGTCGCATCGCTGACGCCGTGCTTACGGCAAAGATCGGCAACGGAAATCCCCGCCTCGTGCTCCTTCAGAATGCCGATGATCTGATCCTCGGTGAACCTGCTGCGCTTCATCTCTGGTCCTTTCGGTTAGGCCAGAGTCTACCTCAAACTGGATTAGGCAGAGGGGGCAACGTCAAGGAAGTCGAGCATGTCCGCCTTTGGGATCCAGCACTCGATGGCCGCGCCGAGGATCTTGTCGCGCGGCCCTTCCCATTTCTTCCAGACCGAACTGTCCTTATCGAGCTTCGTGACGATCTCGAGGGCCAGCTTGGCGAGGGACCGCTCCTCCCGCATGTGGCGCAGGGAGGGGCTGCGCACATACTCGGCCAGAAGGCTGTAAACGACTTGGGTTCGCTGGTTCATGAACATGTCTTCCTCCTTGAATGCGCCATAGGCTCAACCACGGGTTCCCCCCGTTCAATGCCTTCAGTCAGGAGTTTTCCGCGATGACAAAGCAAGATCCCCCAGAAGACGGCCCGACCCAGCCAAGCGAATTCGAGGCGTTTCGCGAAAGCATGGTCTTCGAAGGGCCGGAATTGACCTTCACCCCCCGTGGGTCACCCGACCCCCGCTTGCTGCGCCTTGTCCGTCTCCTCGCACAGCAGGCGGCGCGCGAGTCCTACGAAGAGGAGCTGCGACTGGCGCGGCAAAAGAAGCGCGAGGCGCCGCCCGGCTGAACTCAGCCCAACGGCGATCGGCCGTCCCGCTCTCTGCGCACGTTGCAAAAACGGCGCGCTGCCGGTCCCCCCGACTTGGGCACAGGGCTGGCCACGCGCTTGGCGCGATGCCATTTTCGACAGTCTCAACTCACATGACCCGTTTTCGACATCCATGATTGATTTTCGGCGCAACCGGCGTATAAGGATTTTCGACACTGGCCCATGATTTGTGGTCATAATCCGCGCGCATGAGGCCTTTTCGACGCATGAGACCCGAGAGCCTGACGCCCACCTTCTTCCAGGATGAGCCCCTTCCCGAAGGGGCCAGCCTCGCAGGTTGGGCCGCGCTGGTCTCCGCGTTCGGCATTCCTGCGCCGGTGCGCAACCCCACCTGCATCTCGGAGCGACATGTGCGCGGCAACGTCCGCGCGGATGGGATCTGGCAGGTCTATGACAAGCGATACCTGCCGGATGCGACGCTGGAGGGCCATCTCAGCTTTGCCCTTCGGCATGAGACCATCGACCTCCTGATCCTCAAGCGCGTGTTCGATGGCGTTCCACAACAGGACATCGAAGCGATTGTCCGCGCCACACCAACTGGCGCCTTCTCCCGGCGGCTGTGGTTCTTCTTCGAGACCCTGACGGGACGCAGGCTTGATCTCGAGGATGCGCCAACCGTCACGGCGGTCCCGGCTCTGGACCCCGCCCACTATTTCACCGGCAAGGAGCGCTTCTCGCAGCGCCACCGCGTCCGGGACAATCTGCTTGGCACCGGTGCCCTCTGCCCGGTGATCCGCCGCACCGAGAAGCTCGAGGCGTTGATCTCGCTCGATCTGGCCGCGCGGGCCAAGGAGACCATCGGCAAGACAGGCGGCCATGTCGTGGCGCGCGCGGCGAGCTTCATGCTGCTGGCCGACAGCCGCGCAAGCTTCGAGATCGAAGGCGAGCGCCCGCCCGTCAACCGCCTGGAACGCTGGGGACGCGCCGTGCTAGAGGCCGGAAAGCGCCCCCTCAATCAGACCGAGATCTACCGTCTGCACCGCATCCTGATCGGCGACGATCGCCTGACCCCGATCGGCTATCGCGACGACGGGGTCTTTCTGGGCGAACGGGACCACAGCAACGACCCCTTGCCCGAGTTCATCGGCGCGCGGCCCGAGGATGTTCCCGACCTCATGACGGCGCTGAACGACTGCAACAACCGGCTCCGTCTGACCGATGCCGAAGAGGTCGATCCCGTCCTGCAGGCCGCCATCATCGCCTTCGGCTTCGTCTATATCCACCCGCTGGCAGACGGGAATGGTCGCCTGCACCGCTGCCTGATCCATCACGTTCTCGCCGAGCGGAAGTTCACGCCACCCGGGATGGTCTTCCCGGTCTCGTCCGTGATGCTCGACCGCATCGACGATTATCGGGCGGTTCTGCAAGGTCACTCCGCCTCGCTGATGGAGCACATCACGTGGCGCGCAACGCCCACCGGCAATGTCGAGGTGCTGAACGACACGGCCGATCTCTATCGCTTCTACGACTGCACAGTGGAGGCCGAATTCCTCTATGACTGCGTGCGCAAGACCATCGAGGAGGATCTCCCGCGCGAGATCACCTATCTCAGGCGTCACGACGCGGCGATGCGCGGCATCATGAACCGCATCGAGATGCCGGACGCTCTGGCACGGCAGGTGATCCTGTTCGTCACCCAGAATGACGGGCGGTTCCCGAAGCGCAGGCGAGACCGCGACCCCTTCGACAAACTCACCGATGCCGAGATCGCCGCCCTGGAGGAGATCGTGACGACGGCCTTCTCGAATTGAATTCAGCCCGCCCCCCCGTCCGGCTGCCTGACGGAAACCGATAAGCTTCCAAAGTTGTGGCTCCGCACCCAGGGGTTTTCTTTTTCTCCCAAAGTCCAGAATGTTGGACAGAATGACAGCAGCGTTGGAGACTGCGGACAGATGCATCGTGAAGGGCAGTGAATTGAGGGACGAGAACGAATTCAAGGCATGGCTGGAACAAGGCGGTGCGCAAACGGAAGCAGGGCGAAACTCGAGGGCCTATGCAGTCCGAACGCTAGAACGAAACCTGACCGCGCTTGGTATGCCCTATCAGAACCTCGAGGCAGCTTGGAAGGCCGATCAGTTTGTGGGCCTCAGGGAACGTCTCAAAGCGATGCGTGACGACGCTCGGTCAGGAGGCGAAGATTTTCGTATCCTGATGCCGGACTCGGAAAAGCCCCATAACAGGCTGTCGAACTGGAGCAGTTGGTTGGCGCAGTACGGCCGGTTCTTGGCGGGTGATCCGCCGGGCACAGCGAAGGATGCGGATCGCATTCGGCAACACGTTCTGGAAAAGTACATCGAGCCCGCACGTGAAGAAGGTACCTCCCATGTCGATGTGCTCGTTCGGGACGTGAACACGGCCCTCAACCTGAATGAGGCTTGGCCGAACATTTGTCAGGCACTGGCAGGCAAGATTTTCCAGGACCTCGCACAGGTCAGCGCTCCGGAGCGGATCGGTGCTGATCAAAGCTCGGCAACTGTATTTCGTTTCGGGCTCGACGAGGCGGCAGCGTCACAGAACGAGCGTCCATTCACGCTCTTTGACGCCGCTGGAAAGCCGTACCAACCAGTGAAGAACTTCAACCGGACCAACGGTATCTCGGCCTATTGGATCAAGCCCAAGGGCGCAGGCAATAAAGCCGACGAAGCAATTGAAACTGAAGATATCGTCGTCGTCGCGCGGGCGATGCTTGTTGAAGGGCTTGCATCCAGATTCAAAGCCATCGCGGGCGGCACGGTCAACTATTTGACCTACGGTGGGGATAAGCTCGTCGGCTACCAACTGGACCCAAACATAGCGGAGAAAATCGGGGTGCCTGCCCATGGCGGCATCCAAAAACCAAGAGAGCAAGTGGAACGTACAATGGCCGTCGCCCAAAACGATGCACACCCCAAAGCCAGCAATCTTATACTCTATGGCCCGCCTGGCACCGGGAAGACGTTCAGCACGGCAGCCGAAGCCGTCAGATTATGTGGGGAAGAGGTGCCAGAGGATCGCGACGATCTGATGGCCGTCTACCAGGGATTTCTTGCCGCGGGGCGGATCGAGTTCGTTACCTTCCATCAGTCGATGGCTTATGAAGAGTTCGTCGAGGGCCGGCAGCCGATGACCGGCGCGGATGATGGCGAGGACACATCCTCGGCGGGGTTCCGGCTGGAGACAGTACCAGGGATCTTTCGTCGCATCGCGCGACGCGCGGAAGTGAGCCGAGGAACGGTCAGTTCTGGAACAAAGCTTTCGCTCGAAGGCCGACGTGTTTTCAAGATGTCGATAGGCGCGAAGCACTTGCCCGAAGACGCCCCGCTTTTTGAGGAAGCCATTGAGAAGAATTGCGCGATCTTTGGGTTCTACGAGTTTGATCTCTCCGATCCCCGCTTTAGCACTCGGGAGGCAATCCACGCCGCTGCGGAAGCCCGGCGCAAGGAAGACCCAGAGGCGTTTATCTCTCAGCCTGCCACGATGATGACCAACCTTTTCGGAACAGCCTGAAAGTCGGCGCCGTTCTAATCGTGACCAAAGGGAACTTGCTTGTCCGCGCGATTGGTATCGTCGAGGGAGACTACAAGTTTGAACCGATAGAGGGACGTGCTGGAGACTATGCCCATCGCCGCGCGGTGAATTGGCTTTGGGTTGATCGGGATGGCATAGAATCCAGCGACGTTGCCAAAGTAGGCCTCGTTCAGCGAACAATATATGAAATCGACAAGTCCTCGCTCAACGTGCCCGCGCTTGAACGCTACATGAATAGCCAGAGGAACGAGGGGCCCTCAGAACCTGAACCTTTCGTCCTGATCATCGACGAGATCAACCGCGCCAATATCTCCAAGGTGTTCGGAGAGCTGATCACGCTGCTGGAACCAGACAAGCGGCTTGGCCAGCCCAACCATCTCAAGGTGCGCATGCCTTACTCGGGGGATGAGTTCGGTGTTCCGTCGAACCTGCATATCGTCGGCACGATGAACACGGCAGACCGCTCCATCGCTCTGCTCGACACAGCGCTGAGGCGGCGATTCACATTCCGGGAAATGATGCCCGATCCGTCCGTGCTGAAGGACGCGGCCGACCGCACGGGCATCGATCTGCCGAACCTTCTGACCATCATCAATGAACGCATCGAGTATCTCTACGATCGCGATCACCAGATCGGGCATGCCTATTTCACCGGCTGCGACACCCGCGCGGATGTCGACGCGGTAATGCGGCACAAGGTGATCCCGCTGCTGGCCGAGTACTTCTTCGAGGACTGGGGGAAGATCGCCGCGGTACTCGGCGATCTGGAAACGCATGACAGGCCGATCAAGGGGGGCTTTCTGAACAGGTCGGTCCTGAAGGCACCGCCTGGGCTCGATAATGGTGAGGCGATGCCGCGCTTCCGGTGGGACGTGCGCGAAGACAGCTTCGATTATGCGCGGCTGCTCGGCTCATGATCCGCCGCACTCTCCGCGAATGGCAGCGCATCGGCTACGGGGATGACGACTCCACCATCCCGACGGCCGAGGCTGATCGGATTGCCGCCGTCGCGGCGCGTTCCAGCTTCGCGGGTCGTGGCGGCGAAGGCGTGCTCGAACACGGCCGCAAAGGCCTGCGGGCCCGCGGCGTGGTCGGCGTGATCGCCGCGCCGGGATGTCAGCTGGAGATCCTCCCCAAGATCGAAGGTCTTGGAGAGCACGACGCTTCTGACGAAACCCTTCGTCGCCGTCTCATCCACATGCTGGCGGTGGTTCACGATCTGCGGATCGATGCAGGATCGATGGCGCAGCTCGGATGGCAGAAGGACACTATTCTGGAACTGTTGATCCGCCTGTTTTGCGCCCGCCTGATGGAAGCGGTGCGGATGGGTCTGCCGCGCCGGTATGTGGATCATGCAGACGACCTCCCCGCCCTGCGCGGAAGGCTCGACGTCACCCGACAGTTTTCACGCCATGCGGTTACGCCACAGCGGCTGGCCTGTCGGTACGACGAGCTGTCCTCCGACATCGCGCTGAACCAGGTGATGCGCGCCGCCGTGACCCGTTTGCAGCGTGTGGCTCAGGCCCCCGACAATCAGCGTATCCTGCGCGAGCTGGGCTTCGCCTATGCGGATGTGACCGAGGTTCCCGTCCCTGCGTTGCGATGGGACCAGATTACTCTGGATCGGACCAATCAGCGGTGGCGCGAGCTTCTTTCCTTCGCGCGTCTCCTTCTCGGCGATCGGCACCAGCAGACCAGCGCGGGGGCTATGAATGGTCATGCGCTCTTGTTCGAGATGAATGCCTTGTTCGAGCAATACGTCGCCAGACTGGTCACTAGCGCTCTGGCCGGAAGCGGATACCGGGTTTCAGCACAGGGCGGCCATCGGGACTGCCTGTTCGAAGCCGATACGGGGCGGTTTCGGACCAAGCCGGACCTCATCATCAGAAATGGGGATCAAACCGTCCTCGTCGTCGACACCAAGTGGAAGCGGATGGCCCCTCGCATTGACGACCCCAAACAGGGGATCAGCCAGGCCGACGTGTATCAACTGATGGCCTACAGCCAACTCTATGGCCGGGACGTCATGTTGCTCTACCCCCATCACGGCGATCTCCCGCCAGAACCGATATGCACCCGATACGCCATTGCACGTGAAGACGCCGAAGAGACCCTTCATGTCGCAACCCTCGTCATGACCCGTCCCTCGGGATCGCATGTCGAGGCTGTGAAGAAGCTGTTGGGACGGATGTTGCCGGCTGCCGTGGCGGCCTAAGCAAAGCGCCGGGCGAGGCAAGCGGAGTGGCTGCCATCGCGGCGGCATGAACCGGTGATCGCCCCATTCAAACTGTCCGAAATGTCGGTCGGTCCAGTCATCCAAAGGACCCACTCTGGCCTACGCTAGAGCGCGAAATTCTGCGATCAAAACGGGAACATTCAGTGCACACGCCACCTTGCAAGCCATTGTTTTCTATATTAAATCCGTCCAGTCCATCATCGGCGCGACGGACAGCCTGTAGGCGGGGTGGGACATGGCTACTCTTTGTCAGTTTGCGGCACCGGGCGCAGCCGCTTTAAGATCCGCCGCCAGAGTGCGGCAGGCTGGCCGGCGCCGGCAGAGGCAGGCACCGGAACGACGCGCAGCTATACACGCGGATTTCCGCCCAGCCAAGCCGTCGGCAGGAACATCTGCCCACCTCACGGGTTGAGAGGGGTCGAAACAACTGTTCAAGGAGTTTTCGAAATGCAGATGACAATTCTACGCCGCTTTGGTGCCACGCTCGCTGCGGGTGCGCTGATGGCGCTGCCCGCCTTCGCCGAGACGATGACCTACACCGCCGATCTGACCGCCGATGCCGAGGTGCCGCCCGCCGACAGCGCCGCGACCGGCACGGCCGAGGTGACGGTCGATACCGACGCCAACACGGTGTCCTGGGTGGTCAGCTATCAGGATCTGACCGGCGACGCGACCGCCGCCCATATCCACGGCCCCGCCGCCGAGGATGAGAACGCCCCGCCGGTCATCGACATGTCCGACGCGATCATGGAAGGCAGCGCCGATATCACCGCCGACCAGATCGCCGAGCTGCAGGACGGCAAATACTACGTCAACGTCCATACAGAGCAGTATCCGGATGGCGAAATCCGCGGCCAGCTGATGGCCAAGGAATAACGACAGCAGAGTTTCTGCAGGAATGGCCCCCGCAAGGGGGCCATTTGCGTTTGGGGTGCTGGGAAAGGACGACGGCGCGGCAGCACCGCCAACTCGCATTAGATGGACCCCGAAAGCCGCGAACGCCACGCCCTCACCGAAACACCCGACAGCGCAAAGGAAAACCCGACGCCTCTCGCAAGGCCTCGGGTCAGGTTTCGGTCTCAGCCGGTCAGTTCGGCTTGATCACTCGGCCGCGGCGCGGGCGGTTTCCAGCCACTGGTCGACCTGATCGCGGTTCTCGGCGATCCAGTCCTTGGCGTGACCTTCCACATCCTCGTCGCCTTCGTTCATCAGCGCGTTCTGCGCGTAGATGTCGGTCAGCGGGATGGCCGCGGCCTCGAACAGGGCGCGGACGGCGGGGTTGTCCTTGATGAAGTCGCTGTTCACCACCGGCACGATGTCATTGGCGACATAGCCTAGCATGCAGGGATCGGCCACGCAGCCCTCGACGCCCTCCATGGTGGCCGCGTCTTCAAGACCCTTTTCGGTCTCGACCAGATCGACGAAGGGGACCTGAATCCAGACCACATCCTCGCCCGGGGTCAGTTCGTTAACGGTCCAGTTCGGGGTCCAGGTATAGAACAGGATCGGCTCGCCCTGCTCATAGGCGGCGACGGCATCGGCCATCGCGGCCGAATAGTTGGCCGAGGTCACGTTGATATAGTCGTCCATCCCATAGGCTTCGCGATGATGGGCGATGACCTCTTCGCAGGCCCAGCCGGGCGGGCAGCCGACCATGTCGGCCTTGCCGTCACCGTTGCGGTCAAAGGCCTCGCGGACCTCCTCGCGCTTGAAATCGTCCAGCGAGGTGATGTCGTATTTCTCGGCCGAGGCCTTGTCGACCAGATAGCCCTGCAGCGCGCCGCCCAGAGCGACCGCGCCCACGATCTCGGCCCCCTGCTCGAAGGTGTCGCGATACGAGTTGTGGCCGGGGAACCAGCCATCGACCCACATCGTCACATCGCCGAACGCCACCGCCTGATAAAAGGCCGGGTTGTCCAGCGTCATGGGCTGCGAGACCTCATAGCCCAGTTCGCGCAGCAGGTCGCTGTAGATCGCGGTCTGGAACCAGCCCGTGTCCCAGGTCGGCTGCGCCATCTGGATGCTGACGCCCTCGCCGGGCTTCTCGGCGGCCATTGCCGGGGCGGCCAGCAGCAGCGCGGTGCCGATTGCGGTCATGGTCTTGGTTAAACGGAACATCATCCGTGTCTCCCTTTCGTTTCTTCTTTGGTAGATGGGTGTCGGGCGGACCGGCACGGCCCGCCGCAAGGGTGGCAGGCGTCAGCCCGCCTTCGGAATATCGGTGGCCTGCATCTGCGCGCCGGGCCGGAAGAACCCGACCAGCGTCTGGCGCAGCGAGGTCTGGCGCCGGGCCGACGGCTCGGTCAGGCCCTGGGTGATGCGGTCCAGCACGATGGCGAGGATCACGATGCCGACCCCGCCTGCCGTCGCGCCGCCCACATCCATGCGGCCAAGGCCGGTGTTGACCACAAGGCCCAGCCCGCCCGCGCCGATCAGCGCGGCGATGACGACCATCGACAGCGCCAGCATCAGGGTCTGGTTCAGGCCCGCCATGATGGTGCGCATCGCCAGCGGCAATTGCACATCCCACAGCATCTGCCAGCGGTTTGAGCCGAAGGCCTCGGCCGCCTCGACCAGATCGGCGCGCACATTGCGGATGCCCAGATTGGTCAGCCGCACGATGGGCGGCAGCGCAAAGATGATCGTCGCAATGATCCCCGGTGCCATGCCGACGCCGAACAGCATCACGATGGGCACCAGATAGACGAAGCTGGGGATGGTCTGCATCACGTCGAGGATGGGCCGCACCACCGCCCACAGCTTGTCAGCACCCGCCGACAGAATCCCCACCGGGATGCCGATCAGGGCACAGAACAGGACCGAGGTAATGACCATGGCCAGCGTGGTCATGGTATAGTCCCACAGCCCGATCATGTCGATGAAGATGAAGCCCAGCAGCGTGAACAGCGCCACGCCGCGCCCGGCGGTGCGCCATGCCACGGCGGCAAAGCCCGCCGTCATGACCAGCATCGGGATCCAGCGGAAAAAGCTGTCGAGCCCGCCCAGCACCATGCTGATCGGCACCTGCGCGGCCCGGAAGGCGGGGCGGAAATTCGGCACCAGCCAACCGCGCACGAAAGAGTTCACCCAATCGTCGAAGGGCAGCGTCATCAGGTCAGCGGGGCTGAACATCGGTAACCTCCTTCTTCGCAGTGGCGTCCGGCTGCGCGGGCGGCGACGGTGGGCGCGGTGACGCTGTGTCTTCAGGCGTGTCTGGGGCCGCATCGGTGGCCTCGCCCTCGCCATTCTCGCCGTTTTCGCCGGCCCAAAGGTGGCTCAGCAGCTCATGCGGATCGACGACGCCGACCAGCCGGTCGCGGTCGTCGGTGACGGCGATGGGCAAGCCCTCGCCCGCCGCGCCGTAAAGCTCGTGCAATTGAGTATCGGCATTGGTGGTCGGAAACTCGGTGATCAGCGTGTTGCTGATCGTCGGGCTGGGGGTCGAACTGTCCATCTCGCTCGACGCGAGGTCGCGATAGGTCACGACACCGGCCACGCGCTCGCCATCCAGCACATACAGCGCGTGCGAGCCGTGTTCCTCCATCAGGCGCAGCGCCTCGGCCACCGGGGTCGCGCGCAGCTGGATGGTGATCGGCTCGCCCGAGACGTCGTCCACGGTGAACACCCGCCCACGGTCGATATCTGCCACGAAGGCCGCGACATAGTCATCGGCGGGGCTGGTGACGATTTCCTGCGCGGTGCCGATCTGGACGATCTCGCCATCCTTCATGATCGCGATGCGGTTGCCCAGCAGCAGCGCCTCGTTCAAGTCGTGAGTGATGAAGATGATGGTCTTTTTCAGCTCTTTCTGCAGGCTGATCAGCTCGGTCTGCATGTCGCGGCGGATCAGCGGGTCAAGCGCGCCAAAGGGCTCGTCCATCAGCAGGATGTCGGGGTCGGCCGCCAGCCCGCGGGCCAGCCCGACGCGCTGCTGCATCCCGCCCGACAGGTCCGAAGGCAGGCTGTCGGCCCACGGCGCAAGCCCCACCTTTTCCAGAACCTCGAGCGCGCGGACACGCCGCTCGGCCGCGGGCACGCCGCGCACCTTCAACCCATAGGCCACGTTTTCCGCGATGGTCCAATGTGGAAACAGCGCGAAATGCTGGAACACCATGGCGATCTTCTCGCGCCGGATGCGGCGCAGATCGCTGCGCGAGGCACCGGCGATATCCTCGCCATCGATGCGGATCGTGCCGGAACTGGGCGGGATCAGCCCGTTCAGCGTCCGCACCAGCGTCGATTTGCCGGAACCCGACAGGCCCATGACGACGAAAATCTCGCCCTCATGGACGTCAAAGCTGGCATCCTGAACGCCGACCGTGGCGCCGGTCCGTTCCAGGATGTCGGCCTTGGTCGCGCCGTCGCGCAGCATCTGCATGGCGGCAGCGTGCTGCTTGCCAAAGATTTTGTAGAGGTTTCTGACCGAGAGTTTCGGTTGCATGCAACTCCGCATCTGCCCGGCCGGGGCAGGGAAACAGCCCCTGCAGGCGAATGACCGATCCCGCGCCGAGAAGCAGCGCAACAGGTTTCCGCCGCGCCGAAAAGGCGCGAGGGCGGAAAAAGAGGCGCGCCGGGCTGCACCTCGGGATCAAGAACTTGATCACAATATAGTGCAGGGGCAGCTTGACATCAACCGCCGATAGCCCGAACGGCCAGTGGCGAGGGTCAGGCATCCCGCCACGGCTGCCCGCCGGCGAGTTCGGCGGCAAGGTGATCGACAAAGCCGCGCAGCTTGGGCGGCATGGGCAGGACCGCCGGCCACACAGCCGAGATGGGCAGCGTCCGGGTCGAAAGCCCCGGCAGAACCCGCCTCAACCGGCCCGACGCGATGGCCGGCAGGGCGATGAAACCGGGCAGGATCGCCAGCCCCAGCCCCTCGATCGCCATGTCGCGCATCGCCTCGCCATTGTTCAGCGTGATGCGGCTGTCGAGGACGGGCGGGCGGTCCCTGCCGGTCTGCCACAGGCTGCCATTGGGCAGGTGATGATAGCCGATGACGCTGTGCCGTTGCAGATCGGCCAGGCTTTCCGGCGTGCCATGCCGGGTCAGATAGGCGGGGCTGGCGCAGGGCACGGTCTCATCCTCGCACAGCTTGCGCTGCATCAGGGCCGAATCGCGTAACTCGCCGATGCGGATGGCGATGTCGAAGCCCTCACGCGCCAGATCGCGCAGCCGGTCGTCATAGTCGATCCGCAGTTCCAGTTGCGGATGACGGGCAGCAAAGCGGGCGATGATCGGCGACAGATACAGCGTCCCAAAGCTCATCGGGGCGGCGATGGACAGCGTGCCGCGCAGCGATTCGCCCGTCGCCCCGCCCCAGGCCGCGCTTTCCGTGGCGGCGGTCAGCTCCGCCAGCGCCGGTCGCAGGCGGTCGTCCAGCCGGATCGCGGCCTCGGTCGGCAGGATCCGCCCGGCATTGCGCCGAAACAGCGCCGCGCCCAGCGACAGCTCCAGATCCGACACCCGCTTGCTGATGACCGATTTCGACAGGTTCAGCCGCGCGGCGGCGGCGGTGATGGTGCCAAGCTCCATCACGGTCAGGAACGCCTCGATCTCGTCCAGGGTATAGCGCATGGCGGCACAGTATCCGCGCCGCCACCGTTCGCAAGGACCGAACGCCGCTTTCACGCGCCGGTCGGTGGCGCCGAACGGATGCGCCGCCCATATCTGACCCGGCAACAGGAGGCTTTCATGGACCTGACAGGTATCCACCATCTGACCGCGATCACCGCCGACGCCCCGGCGAACAAGCGTTTCTACACCGACACCCTCGGCCTGCGGCTGGTCAAGAAGACCGTGAACCAGGACGACACCTCGGCCTATCATCTGTTCTATGCCGACGGGCTGGCGACGCCGGGCACGGATCTGACCTTTTTCGATTGGCCGGCACCGCCCGAACGCCGTGGCACCCGCTCGATCAGCGGCACCGGGCTGCGGGTGGCTTCGGACAGCATGGATTACTGGGCCGAACGCCTGCGCGAGGCCGGGCGCGGCGACGGCAGCATCGCCACGCTGGACGGCCGTGCGACGCTGGCGTTCGAGGACCCCGAGGGCCAGCGCTTTCGCCTGATCGCCGATGACGCGGGCGAGGTGCACCCCTGGGACCGCAGCCCGGTGCCGGCCGCGCACCAGATCCGCGGGCTGGGGCCGATCACGATCTCGGTCCCGCAGCTTGCGCCCACGGCCGAGGTGCTGACCCGCGTGCTGAACATGCGCGAGACCCGCGGTTATGACAGCCCCGACGGGCAAGGCCGCGTCCATGTCTTCGAGATGGGACCGGGCGGCGCGGCGGCAGAGCTGCATGTCGCGGTCCAACCCGGTCTGCCTGTGGCGCGTCAGGGCGCGGGCGCCGTCCACCACGTCGCCTTCCGCACGCCGGATGTCGCCGCGATCCACGGCTGGGCCGGGCGTCTGGCCGATTTCGGGCTGCCCAATTCCGGCGAGGTCGAGCGCTACTATTTCCGCAGCCTCTATTTCCGCGAGCCGGGCGGCAACCTGTTCGAGATCGCCACCGACGGGCCGGGCTTTGCCGTCGATGAACCGCTGGAGTCGCTGGGCGAAAGCCTGTCCCTGCCGCCCTTCCTCGAACCGCGCCGGGCCGAGATCGAGGCGCGGCTGAAGCCTCTCGACTAGGCCAAAGGCCGCCGCGTGATGCGGCGGCCTTTTTCGTTTACCCCAATTCACCCAACTACGAACCGGTCGCTCACCCACCCTCGTCGCGCGGCGTGCCGGCAGGGGCGTCGCCATTCTCGGCCAGATCCGTGATGTAACGCTGCATCTCGGCAATTTCCGAGGTCTGCGCCTTGATGATGTCATCGGCCAGCGCCCGCACGCGCGGATCGGACAGTTCCGCCCGCGTGCTGGTCAGGATGGCGATGGAGTGGTGCGGGATCATCGCCTTCATCCACGCCTCGTCGCCGATCGTCGCCTGACTGCGCACCAGCCCGACGCCCGCCACAAACGCCAGCAGCGCACCGATGAAGATCGCCATGTTCTTGCGCCGATCCGAATACATCCCCAGCATGAAGGACAGCATGATGATCGCCATCGCGCCGCCCATATACAGCGCCATCCACATCCGCGTCTGCGAAAAATAGACGTGGTCCCAGGCCCATGTATTCAGATACATCAGCACGAACATGACCACGGTCGAGGTCGCAATCATGGCCAGAAACCGGCCATAGCTGCCCTTGTGCTGCGAATGTTGCTTGCTGCGGTCGTCCATGGCGGTCCTCTCGCTTGGATGGGGGTGCCGGGCGCGTCCCGGCGGGCCTGAGGGTCAACGCGGATGCCCCTTTGCCCGGTTCCGGCGGCGTTTTGCAGGGTTCGCGTCAAGGGCGGGTTAATCTTCGCGCGCTAGGCTCGGTCCATGCGATTCGTGATGGCCCTTCTGCTGATGCTGCTGCCGCTGCCCGCCTTGGCGCAGGACGGGGCGGCGCTGTGCGAATGGGCGGCGCGGCAGGCCGCGGCGGAAAGCGGCGTGCCGGCGGATATTCTGGGCGCGCTGACCCTGACCGAAACCGGGCGGCAGCAAGGCGGCCTGACGCGGCCCTGGGCGTGGAGCGTGAATGCCGAGGGCAAGGGAAGCTGGTTCGACGACCCGGCGCTGGCGCTGTCATTCGCCGAGGATCGGGTCGCGCAGGGCCGCACCAATCTGGATGTCGGTTGCTTTCAGCTCAACTTCCGCTGGCATGGCGAGAAGTTCGAGACGCTGGCGCAGATGTTCGACCCGCTGACCAACGCGCGCTATGCGGCGCAGTTCGTGCGAGAGCTGTTCGCCGAGACGGGCGATTGGCGGCGCGCGGCGGGGGCGTTCCACTCGCGCACGCCGCAGCACGCGGCGCGCTATCTGGCCCGCTTTGACGAGCTGCGCGCGGGGCTGGACCCTAGCGGCGTCAACGGCCAGCGAAACGGGGTCGAGACCTATAACCGCTTTGCCGAGGTGACGCCGGGCGAGTTGGCGCAGATCCCGCAGCCCGCGCGGCAGGTGCGGATCGTGGACAACCGGATGCTGCTGGGGGCGCCCAAGGGCACGAAGGTCACCGGGATGCCCGGCTCGCTGGCGGCCATCGGTGCGGCACGGACGGCGCTGCTGGGGGCTGGCTCGCAGCCCCTGCCTGCCCCGCGCACCGCCCTGCTGGCGGGCGGCAATGGCCCGCTGTTCGGCCCGGACGCCGCGCCCCGGCGCGAGCGCGTCAGGCGCGGGCGCGGCTCTGGCTCCGCCGAGGCTATCGAGCAATTATCGCCGGAACTTGAGGCGGCAGAGATGTCAGCCCACCCGCCCGATCTGGCCGAATACCCCGCCGAGTTGCCGGACGGCGGCGCGCCGCCGCTGGATCTGGTGCTGGACGGGGCGGATGAGGTTTTGTGATGGCATGCGCGGAACTGCACGGAGTGCCTTGCGCCGATGCGACGGGCCACCCTTCCGAGGCGGCCCTCGGAGACTACGACGGGCGAGGTGGGCGGGTGACACATGTTCCTTACAGCCGCCCGAAATGGCACAGGGCGCCCCGGCGGGACGCCCTGCTGATCCGGTTAACTGCCCAACCCGCCGCTTCAGGCTTGCCAGTCGGGTGCGATCGAGGCGGCGATCGACGCGTCCAGCGCCTCGAACGCGCCAAGGCCGATGGTGTCGTACAGCTCTTGTCGGGTCTGCATCTCGGGCAGCATCGCGGTGGTGGCACCGTCGCGGGCCAGCGTCGCATACAGCTTTTGCTGCGCCTTGTTCGCCACCCGCAGCGACGACACCGGCCAGATCACCATGTCATAGCCCAGATCCTCGAACTCCTGCGCGGTCAGGGCGGGGGTGCGGCCGAACTCGGTCATGTTGGCCAGCAGCTCGACGCCGGGCAGCGCCGCGCGGACCTCGCGAAACATGTCCACCGAGGTCAGCGCCTCGGGGAAGATCGCATCGGCCCCGGCCTCGACATACAGCTTGGCGCGGGCAATCGCGCCCTCCAGCCCCTCGCTCGCCGCGGCATCGGTGCGCGCGATGATCCGCAGATGCCGGCGCGCCTTGGCGGCGGCGGCGACCTTGGCGGCCATGTCGGCGGCGGTGGCCAGCTTCTTGTCGTTCAGGTGCCCGCATTTTTTGGGCAGAAGCTGGTCCTCGAGATGCACGGCACCGGCGCCCGCATCCTCGAAGGTGCGGACCATGTGCATGACGTTCAGCGCCTCGCCATAGCCGGTGTCGCCATCGACCAGCAGCGGCAGGCCACTGGCGCGGGCGATCTGGCGGATGAAGAAGGCGACCTCGTCCACGGTGATGATGCCCAGATCGGGCAGCCCCATCGAGGCCGTCATCGCCGCCCCCGACAGATACAGCGCGTCGAAGCCCGCGGCCTTGGCCTGCAGGGCGGCCTGCCCGTTATGGGCGCCGGGCAGGCGCAGGATACCGGGCGCGTCCAGCAATTCCTGGAACCGCAGACCGGCGGGACGCTCGGGCAGGTCCGAGCCGACGAGATATGGCATGTTCGCTCTTTCTCAGTTGCGCTGCGACAGCGGCACGAATTCGAGGTTCTCCGGCCCGGTATAATGGGCCGAGGGGCGGATGATCTTGCCGTCCTCGCGCTGCTCGATCACATGCGCGCCCCAACCCGAGGTCCGCGAGATGACGAAGAGCGGCGTGAACATCGAGGTCGGCACCCCCATGCGGTGATAGCTGACGGCGCTGAACCAGTCGAGGTTCGGGAACATGCCGCGTTCCTCGTCCATCACCTGCTCGATCCGGCTGGCGATGTCGTAAAGCCCGGTATCGCCGGCCTCTTGCGACAGTTTTTCGGCGACGCGCTTGATCACCACGTTGCGCGGGTCCGACACCGTATAGACCGGGTGGCCGAAGCCGATGATGATCTGCTTTTCCGCAACCCGGCGGCGGATATCTTCGGCCGCTTCGTCCGGCCCGGCATAGCGGGACTGGATCTCGTAGGCGACCTCGTTTGCGCCGCCATGTTTCGGGCCGCGCAGCGCGCCGATGGCGCCGGTGATGGCCGAATACATGTCCGACCCGGTGCCCGCGATCATCCGCGCGGTAAAGGTCGAGGCGTTGAATTCATGCTCGGCATAGAGGATCAGCGAGGTCTGCATCGCCCGGACATGGCTGTCGCTGGGGTCCTTGCCATGCAGCAGCCGCAGGAAATGCTGGGCGATCGAGGGATCGTCGCCCTCGACGTCGATGCGGCGGCCGTTATGGCTGTAGTGATACCAGTAAAGCAGGATCGAGCCGAGGCTGGCCATCAGCCGGTCGATCACGTCACGCGCGCCGGCCGGGTTGTGGTCCTGCGCCTCGGGCAGCGCGCAGCCAAGCGCGCTGGCCCCGGTCCGCATGACATCCATCGGATGCGTGCCGGCCGGAAGCTGTTCCAGCACCGCCTGGACGGTGGCGGGCAGCCCGCGCAGCCGGGCCAGCTTGTCCTGATAGGCGACAAGCTGGGCCTTGTTCGGCAGCGTGCCGTGGACCAGCAGATGCGCGACCTCTTCAAAGGTCGCGGCCTCGGCGATGTCGAGAATGTCATAGCCGCGGTAGTGCAGGTCGTTGCCGGTCTGGCCGACGGTGCAGAGGGCGGTGTTACCCGCCTCTACCCCCGACAGCGCGACCGATTTCTTCGGTTTCGGTGCCATGAACGGACCTCCTCAGCCTTTGTAATCGAAAATCCCGGTCGGGCGCGCATCGCCCAGACGCGAGGCCTCGACGACGAAGTTCAGCGCCACCAGATCGCCGGCCTTCAGATCGCCCAGCGCCTCGACCGCCTGCAGGAAGCGGGTCTGCTCGGCCGAGGCGATGATGCCTTCCGACAGGGTCAGGAACTTGTTGCGATAGTTCTCGCGCACGAAGGGACGCGCCCCATCGGGGTGGGCATCGGCCAGCGCCAGCTCATCCTCGATCGCGGTGCCGTCCTTCAGCGTGATGACCACGCGGCCACCGAACGCCTTTTCCTTGGGGTCGCGCGAGTGATAGCGGCGCGTCCATTCCGGGTCTTCGGTGGTCGAGATCTTGTGCCACAGCGCGACCGTCTCGGGCCGGTTGGCGCGTTCGGGGGCATAGGATTTCTCGTGATGCCAGCCGCCATCCTCGAGCGCCACGGCGAAGATATACATGATCGAGTGGTCCAGCGTCTCGCGCGAGGCGTTGGGGTCCATCTTCTGCGGGTCGCCCGCGCCGGTGCCGATCACGTAATGGGTGTGGTGGCTGGTGTGGATGACGATGCTTTCGATCTGCGACAGATCGCCCACCTTCGGACCCATGCGGCGGGCCAGGTCGATCAGCGCCTGCGACTGGTATTCGGCCGAATGTTCCTTGGTATAGGTGTTCAGGATCGCGCGCTTGGCCTCGCCCTTTTCGGGCAGCGGGACGTTGTAGATCGTGCCCGGACCCGACAGCAGATAGGCGATGAAGCCGTCCTCGCCTTCCCATGCCGGCGACGGCGCGCCTTCGCCGCGCATCACGCGGTCCACGGCCTCGATCGCCATCTTGCCGGCAAAGGCCGGGGCATAGGCTTTCCAGGACGAGATCTCGCCCTTGCGCGACTGGCGGGTGGTGGTGGTGACGTGCAGCGCCTGCTGGACGGCCTGATAGATCGTCTCGGTGTCCAGCCCCAGCAGCGTGCCGATGCCGGCGGCGGCTGACGGGCCGAGATGGGCGATGTGGTCGATCTTGTGTTCGTGCAGGCAGATGCCGGTGACCAGATCCACCTGGATTTCATAGCCGGTGGCCAAACCGCGGATCAGATCGGCGCCCGATTTGCCGGTGTGCTGCGCGACGGCGAGGATCGGCGGGATGTTGTCGCCGGGATGGCTGTAATCGGCGGCCAGATAGGTGTCGTGGAAATCCAGTTCGCGCACGGCCACGCCATTGGCATAGGCGGCCCATTCGGGCGAGACGGTGCGGTCGTTCTCGACGCCGAAGACGGTCGCGCCGGGCTTGAAGGGGTGCGTCATCGCCTGCGCGCGGGCCGAGGCGACCGGGCGGCGCGCGACCGAGGCGGCGGCCACGGCGGCGTTGTCGATGATGCGGTTGATGATCATCTCGGTCACGTCGCTGTCGACGGCGACCGGATCGGCCGCAACCTCGGCGATCTTCCACGCCAGCTGATCTTCGCGGGCCAGATTCTCGGCCGATTTATAGGTGCGGACTTCATGGGTTTTCATCAGCGGAACTCCTGTCGGTGATGGGTTGCGGGCGGCCGTCGGGATCGACGGCGACCAGGCGAAACTGTCCTTGCGCGACCTGCGTGCGGTGGCCCGAGCGCGGGTTCTCGCAGATGCCGGTCACCGCGATGGTGACCGAGGACCGGCCCCGGCGCTGCAGCCGGGCCTGCGTCACGAACAGGCTGCCCACCGGCACCGGCGCGTCCAGACGCAGCGTATCGACGCCGGTCAGGACCATGTCGTGCCGCGCATGGCGGCTGGCGGCGGTAAAGGCGGCGCTGGCCATCAGCGACAGCGCCTGACCGGCAAACAGCGTCCCGTAATGGTTCGCTTGCCCCGGCAGCACCAGATCGGCGCGTTCGGTCACATCGGCGCGGTCGGTCTGACGGTCTGCGGCGACGTCCTGCATGGCGGTCCTTCGCAAGATTTGCACGCACATATTGGTCAGCGGGTGCCTGCAAGTAAACAAAGGAATTGCGTTATCTTGCAAAAGCCGCAAACTGGGATTGCGAAGTTTGCGAGGACGCGAGGCGGCAGGGTTGCGACACGGCTATCAGGGAACGCTGCTGCGCCGGCTGCGCGACAGCCATGCGATGACGCAGGCCGCGATGGCGCGGACGCTGGGGATTTCGGCCAGCTATCTGAACCAGATCGAGCGCAACCAGCGCCCCGTCACCCGCGCCGTGCTGTCCCGGCTGGACGACGTCTTCGGGATCGAGGCGCAGCCCTTTCACGACGCCGGCGACGGCAGGCTGGCGTCACGTCTGCGGGCGGCGCTGGCCGATCAAGGGGCGACGCTGAGCGCGGCCGAGCTGCAGGATCTGGCCGACAACTCGCCCGCCGTGGCCAAGCTGATCCTCGATCTGCGCCGCCGCCTGCGGGCCGCGACCGAACGCGCCGAGCTGCTGGCCGAGCAGGTGTCGGGCCAGCCCGGCACCCCGGCCGCGCCCACGGCGTTCGAGGCGGTACGGGATTATTTCTACAGCCGCCGCAACCATATCAACGAACTCGACCGCGCCGCCGAACCGCTGGGGGCGCTGCTGCCCATCGCCACGCGGGCCGAATCGCTGACCATCTATCTGGCCGATCGCCACCGGATCCGCGTCGGCAACCGCCCTGGCCCGGACACGCTGCGCCGCTATGACGAGGCGGCGCGGGTGCTGCATGTGGCGGACCGGCTGAGCGACGCGCAGCGCGCCTTTCAGATCGGCACCCAGCTTGCCCTGCTGGAAGAGGCGCCGACCATCGACCGACTCTGCGCCGCATCCGGCCTGTCGGCGCAGGATCAGCCCTTGCTGCGGATCGGGCTGGCGAATTATTACGCCGGCGCGCTGATCCTGCCCTATGGCGAGTTTCTGGCAAGGGCCGAGGCCGAGCGTTACGACATCCAGATCCTCGCCCGCCATTTCGGCGTCGGCTTCGAGACCGCCTGCCATCGCATGTCCAGCCTGCAGCGTCCGGGCGCGCAGGGGGTGCCGTTCTTCTTCATCCGCGTGGACCGCGCCGGGAACATCTCGAAAAGGCAATCGGCGACGGATTTCCACTTTTCGCGCTTTGGCGGGTCGTGCCCGCTGTGGAACATCTATGACGCGTTTTCACATCCGGGGCAGGTGTTACGGCAGGTGGCGCAGATGCCGGACGGGCGGCGCTATCTTTGGGTAGCGCGGACCGTCAGCCACGGGGCGGGCGGGTTCGGGCGGCCGGTCAAGCAGTTCGCCGTGGCACTTGGCTGCGACATCGCCCATGCCGACCGGCTGGTCTATGGCGAGGGGCTGGACCTGATGGGGCCGGACGCCGCGACCCCCATCGGCCCCGGCTGCAAGCTGTGCGAACGCGAGGCCTGCCCGCAGCGCGCTTTTCCGATGATCGGGCGCCCGGTGCTGGCCCAGCCCGGACGCAGCAGCTTTGCGCCCTATTCGTCCGAGGCCGGTTCGCTGCCGTAGAACATCTTGCCGATCTCGATCGGGCCGCGCCCGACCTCGCGCCGGTGGCGGTTGGTGTCGCGCAGCGAATAGACGCAGCCGCAATATTCCTGCTGGTAGAACTCTTCGCGCTTGGAGATCTCGATCATGCGGTTCGACCCGCCGCCCTTGCGCCAGTTATAGTCCCAGTATTCCAGCCCATCATAGGGCGCGACCGCGCGCTCGCCGCAGCCGTTGATCTGCTTCATGTCCTTCCAGCGCGAGATGCCCAGCGACGAGGTCATCACCGGAAATCCGTGCTCATGGGCATAAAGCGCCGTGCGCTCGAACCGCATGTCGAAGCACATGGTGCAGCGGATGCCGCGTTCGGGCTCCCACTCCATCCCCTTGGCGCGGGCATACCAGTTTTCGGTGTCATAGTCGCAATCGACGAATGGCACGTCATGGGCCTCTGCAAAGCGGATGTTTTCATCCTTGCGAAGCAGGTATTCCTTTTCGGGGTGGATGTTCGGGTTGTAGAAAAAGATCGTGTAATCAATGCCCGAGGCGGTCATCGCTTCCATCACCTCGCCCGAACAGGGGGCGCAGCAGGAATGCAGCAGCACCTTTTTGTGGCCGCCGGGGGGCGTCAGGACGGGGCGGGTGAAGTCATCGGACATGGGCGTGGCCTTGCGGGTAATGCGTGGGTCGAGACCGGGTTTTACCGGAAACGCACACAGAACGAAAGCCTGCGAGAGGGCGCGGGTCGCGCGGCCCGGTCACATGACGGGTCACGAAAAAGGGCGGACCCCGCAAGGCCCGCCCCGATTCCTGGCCTGACGGTCGCGGCTTACGCCTGCCCGTCCTTGGCCTTGTCGCCGGTGCCGCGAATGGTCGGCACGACCTGATCGCCCCAGGCGCCGGCGCCGTTATGAAAGCGCGAGACGCGGATCACCTCGACCGAGACACCCTCGTTCACCGCGCGCTGCACGGCGTCGTTCAGGCGGTGCACGGCCTCGGCCACGCGGTGGATGGCGCGGGTCTCGCTGTCGCCTTCGGGAAGGTCGATGCGCTGAAATTCGGCGTCTGCGTTCATGTCATGCTTCCTTCGTTGCAAGTCCCCGCCACATTAGCGGCGGGAACCGTCGGTTGACAGACCCTTTCGGGGCCGGGTTGCGCCTTATTCGGCGGCGAACTGGTTCATGGTGTTGGCATGGCCGCCCGCTTTCAGGGCACGCTCGCCGCTGACCATTTCCTTGAAGGTGTCGCCCAGATCCGAGCCGACCTCGTGCTGGTGCTTGACCGCCGAGATGCCGCGGCGGATTTCCTCGCGCTGGACGGTCTTGACATAGGCCAGCATCTTGTCGTCGCCGAAATAGCCGCGCGACAGCTCGTCCACCGACTTGGCGGTCAGGTGGAAGGTCGGCAGCGTGATCAGGTTGTGGAACACGCCGGCCTGGGTCGAGATGTCGTGCTGGAAGCGCTGCAGCCGGTCATCGGCCTCTTTGCCCAGCTCGGTGGCGTCGAAATCGGCCTTCATCAGCTCGTTGCCTTCGGGATAGTCACCCTCGGCGATGCGGCCCTCGGCCAGCCACTCGTCGCGGACCTGCTTGCGCAGGTTCAGCGTCCAGTTGAAGCTGGGCGAGTTGTTGTAGACCAGCTTGGCGTTCGGGACGACCTCGCGGACCTCGTTCACCATGGCGGCGATCTCGGCCACGTTCGGGGTGTCGGTCTCGATCCACAGCATGTCGGCGCCGCCCTGGGTCAGGTTGGCGATGCAGTCTTCGACGACGCGCGCTCGGCCCGAGCCCTTCTTGAACGGGAACAGCCCGTTCGGCAGGCGCTTGGGCTTGACGAATTCGCCGTCGAGGCGGATCGCCAACTCGCCGTCGCGGACCGGGTTGGCGTCGGTGATCGCTTCGGTGTCCAGCCACTTGATGTATTCCGAGGCCAGATCGCCCGGCTGCTGGCTGACCGGAACCTTTTGCGTCAGACCGGCGCCAAGGCTGTCGGTCCGCGCCACGATGACACCGTCATCGACGCCCAGCTCCTCAAAGGCCAGACGGCAGGCGCGCAGCTTTTCGATGAAATCTTCGCGCGGCACGGTGACCTTGCCGTCCTGGTGGCCGCACTGCTTCGCGTCCGAGACCTGGTTTTCGATCTGCAGGCAGCAGGCGCCGGCCTGGATCAGTTCCTTGGCGAGCAGATAGGTCGCGTGTTCGTTGCCGAAGCCGGCGTCGATATCGGCGATGATCGGGACGACATGGCTTTCGAAATTGTCGATCCGCTCGATCACTTCGGCCCGCTCGGCGTCCGAGGTGGCGGCCTTCAGCTCCTTGAACAGGTCGTTCATCGCGACCTCGTCGGCCTGGCGCAGCGAGACATAGATTTCGCGGATCAGGTCGCGCACGGCGGTCTTTTCATGCATCGACTGGTCCGGCAGGTGGCCCCAGGTATTGCGCAGACCGGCCACCATCCAGCCCGACAGATAGACATAGGCGCGCTTGGTGGTGCCGCGCAGGCGCTTGACCGACTTGATCATCTGCTGGGCGTGAAAGCCCGACCAGCAACCCAGCGACTGCGTCGACAGGGTCGGGTCGCGGTCGTAATCGGCCATGTCCTGACGCATCACGCTGGCCATGTCGCGGGCGATGTCGAGATGGGTGTCATAGCTGTTCTGCAGTTTCAGCTGCACGATGTCGTCGATCCCGATCCCGTTCGAGGTCTGGCCCGAGGGGTAGCGCTTTTCCAGTTCGGCGCGCAGTTCGGCATAGCTCTTGCGTTGTGCCATGATCTTTCCTTTCAGGTGATAGCGTTGGGTTGCACGGCGCGTCCGCAAGCGGCGCGCGATCCGGGTGCGAGCAGCCGGGGCATCTGTTCCTGCGTCAATTGCTGCGACATCACAAAGCCCTCCCCTGGCTGACACGGTGTCTGTGCGGCGCGATTCGTTTCGCCCTGATGTCACTTTAGTAATGTCATTGTGCAAATGCAGCAGGCTCTTGTGTAATTGGAGTCACTCTGTCAATTCTGTCAGCAGGTTTCATTTTGTAATGTAATGTTTGTAAGGTTCGGCAGATGGCGCCACGGGGCGAAAAACTGATCATCGGGCAGCGGCTGAAGATCCTGCGCAGCACGCTGGGGCTGACGCAGGCGCAGATGGCGCAGCAGCTTGGCGTCTCGGCCAGCTATATCACGCTGATCGAAAGCGATCAGCGTCCGGCCTCGGCCAAGCTGTTGATGCGGCTGGCGCAGGTCTATGATCTGAACGTGGCCGAGCTGGCGCCCGACACCGACGCCCAGCTTGCCGCCGATTTCGAGGCCGCGCTGAAAGACCCCGCGCTCGAGGTCGAGGGCGTGAGCCGCGCCGAGATCGAGGCCGTGCTGCAGGCCTCGCCCCGGATCGCGGCGGCACTGGTGCGGTTGCAGGGCCGGCTGGGCGACGCGATGATGCGCGCGCAGGCCGAACAGACCCCGCTGGCCGACCGCAGCCGGGTCGAGGCGATCGCCCAGATCGCCCGGCCGGTGGATGAGGTCCGCGACTGGTTCTATGAAAGCCGCAACTATATCGACGCCCTCGACCGCGCCGCCGAATCCGTGGCCGAGGACAACAAGCTGCACCGCGACGCCTCGGACGTGGCGCTAAGCGGGCTGCTGGCCGCCCACAACGTCCGCGTCCGGCGCCTGCCCGGCGCGGTGATGGCCGGATCGCTGCGCCGCTATGACCCGCATCGCAAGGAATTGCTGCTGTCGGAATTCCTCGACGCCGCCAGCCGGCGCTTTCAGATGGCGGTGCTGATTGCGCGGCTGAACTATCAGGATCTGATCGACGAGGTCATGGACACCGCGCATTTCGAGGGCGAGGCGACACAGGGGCTGGCCCGCGTCAGCCTGGCCAATTATTTCGCCGCCGCCCTGCTGATGCCCTATCGCCCGTTCCTCGCCGCCTGCGAATCGGAGCGCTACGATATCGAGCTGATCGGCCACCGCTTCGGCACCAGTTTCGAGCAGACCGCCCACCGCATGACCACCCTGCAACGCCCCGAGGCGCGCGGCATCCCGTTCTTCTTCGTCCGCGTGGACCGGGCCGGGAACGTGTCCAAACGCTTCAGCGCCGGGCGCTTTCCCTTCTCGCGCTTTGGCGGCACCTGCCCGCTTTGGAACGTCCATGCCGCGTTCGAGACACCGGGCCAGATCCAGACCCAGATGATCCGGATGCCCGAAGGCGCGCGTTACTTTTCGGTCGCGCGGACGGTGATGCGGGCCGGCGGCAGCTTTTCCGCGCCCGCGCCCCGGCTGGCGGTGGGTCTGGGCTGCGACGTGGCCTTTGCGCCGCGGCTGATCTATGCCGACGCCTTCGACGCCGAACGCAGCGAGCCGACCGAGGTCGGGCTGAACTGCATCCTGTGCGAGCGGCAGAACTGCGCCTCGCGCGCGCAGGCGCCGATCAACCGCAACCTCGCGGTGAACGAGCTGGAACGCAGCGTGGCGCTGTTCAGCTTTGAATCCGATTGATTTCGCGGGGTCTGCCTGCTTTACAACCGCCAAAGCCTGGGGCCAGATCGGACGGATCAGCGCCGCCGCAGCGGCCCCCTGCCCCCGCCACCCGGTCGCCCAGCCGTCCGACCCTTTGGAAAGCCCGACCCCTGCCCAACCCCTCTGCCATTTATGACCCGGAACAGGCCGAACTCGGGCAGCGGCGCGAGGGCGATCTGCTGGCGCTGTCGGGCTCGCTGCTGGTCTGGACGATGCCGCAGCTTGGCCCGCCCGCGCGCCGCGTCGATCTGTCGGGGCTGGACCGCATGGACACGGCCGGCGCCTGGTATCTGGTCCGCGCCCGCGCCGCCGGCACCGTGATCGAAGGCGCCAGCCCCGCGCATGAGGGGCTGATCGAGGCCGTGGCCAGATCGCTGCCCGAACCCGATCCGCCCACCCCGCACGACACGACGCTGCATTACATCGTGACCCGGACCGGCGCGCATGTCGTGGCCGCGCTGTCCTATCTGCGCGAGCTGGCCGGCTATCTGGGCCGCTTCATCGCAGCCCTGGCGCGCGCGATCCGCCACCCGTCCGAGTTCCGCGTGACCTCGCTGACCTTTCACGCGCAGGAAACCGGGCTGCGCGCCGTGCCCATCGTCTTTGTCATGTCCTTCCTGATCGGCGTCGTTCTGGCCTTTCAGGGCGCCGCGCAGCTGCGCCAGTTCGGGGCCGAGGTCTTCGTCGTCGATCTGATCGCCATCGCCGTCCTGCGCGAGCTTGGCATCCTGCTGACCGCGATCATCGTCGCGGGACGCACCGCCTCGGCGCTGACCGCGTCCATCGGGTCGATGAAGATGCGCGAGGAAATCGACGCGATGCGGACGCTGGGCATGGACCCCAGTATGGTGCTGATCCTGCCCCGCATCCTTGCGCTGCTGATCACGCTGCCGATCCTGGGCCTGCTGTCCAATGTCGCAGGGCTGCTGGGCGGCGGCATCATGTCCTGGATCGAGCTTGATATCTCGCCCGCGCTGTTCATCAACCGGCTCGGCGATGTCAGCGTCGATCACGTCATCGTCGGATTGGTCAAGGCGCCGGTCTTTGCCCTGATCATCGGGGTGATCGGCTGCCACGCCGGGATGCAGGTCGGGCGCGACGCGGAATCGCTGGGCCGCCAGACCTCGAGCGCGGTGGTCCATGCGATCTTCGCCGTCATCATCGCCGATGCGCTGTTTTCGGTCTTTTTCGCCGAGATCGGGCTATGACCCGCGAGGCGGTGATCGAGGTGCGCGGCCTGCGCAGCCAGTTCGGCGACCATGTCGTGCATGACGATCTGGACCTCGACCTGTATCGGGGCGAGATCCTGGGCGTGGTCGGTGGCTCGGGGACCGGGAAATCGGTGCTGCTGCGCTCGATCGTGGGGCTGAACAAGCCGCGCGCGGGCGAGATCCGGGTCTTTGGCAAGGACGTCACCCGCCTGACCGGCGCCACCCGCGAGGCGTTCGAGCGCCGCTGGGGCGTGATGTTTCAGGACGGCGCGCTGTTTTCCTCGCTGAGCGTGCGCGAGAATGTCGAGGTGCCGTTGCGCGCGGTGCCCGGCCTGTCGGACACCGACCGGCGTGGCCTGGCCGAGCTGAAGGTCGCCATGGCTGGCCTGCCGGTCAGCGCCAATGACAAGTTCCCGTCCGAGCTGTCGGGGGGGATGCGCAAACGCGCCGGGCTGGCGCGGTCGCTGGCGCTGGACCCGGAGATTCTGTTTCTGGACGAGCCGACCGCCGGGCTGGACCCCATCGGGGCCGCCGCCTTCGACCGGCTGATCGTCGAGTTGCGCGACGCGCTGAACCTGTCGGTGTTTCTGGTCACCCACGACCTCGACACGCTGCACGCGTGTTGCGACCGGGTCGCGGTTCTGGCCGAACAGCGCGTGCTGACCACCGGCACCATGGAAGAGATGATGCAGGTCGATCACCCCTGGGTGCATGAATATTTCCACGGGCCGCGCGCCCGCGCCGCGATTTCCGGCACCGCAGAAAGCAGGTAGAGGCATGGAAACCAAGGCAAATTATGCGCTGATCGGGACGTTCACCATCCTTGGCTTTCTGGCGATGATGGGTTTCGTGATGTGGTTCGCCAAGCTCGAACTGAACCGGCAATTCGCCTATTACGACGTCTATTTCACCGATATCTCGGGGCTGGCGGTGTCCTCGCAGGTGCAGTTCTCCGGCCTCGCCGTCGGCCGCGTCGTCAGCACCGAGCTGGCACCACAGCGCAGCGCCGTGCGGGTGCGGCTGGAGCTGCGCGAGGATACGCCGGTGCGGACCGATTCGCGGGCATCCATCGACACCTCGGCGGTGACAGGGGTGTCGCTTGTCACCATCACCTCGGGTCAGCCGGACTCGCCGCTGCTGCGCGACGTGACCGAAACCGGCGTGCCGGTGATCGAGGCAAGCCCCTCGACCCTGCAAACCTTGGGCCGGCAGGCGCCCGAATTGCTGGAACGGCTGAACCGGCTGGCCGAACAGCTGACCCAGACGCTGGATGACGAAAACCAGCAGCGTTTCGCGCATATCCTTGAAAACGTCGACAACGCGACCAGCAATCTGGACCGCACGATGGAGGATGTGTCCTCGGCGACCGAGGCGATCGGCTCGCTCGCGTCGCAGATGTCGGGCTTTGCCGAGACCATCGACGAACTTGGCGCGACCGCCGACACGACGCTGAAGACCATCACCGACGCCGCCGGTCAGGCTGACCGCATGCTGGCCCGCGCCAACAGCTATATCGATGACGATCTGGCGCCGCTGACCGCCGATCTGCGCGCGTTGGGCCAGCAGGCGCAGGCCAGCATCGGCAAGCTGGACACCGCGCTGGATACCACGACCGACACCATGTCCGCCGCCGGCGACACCATCGAAGAGATCGCGCCCGTCTTTACTGATCTGCGCGAAACGCTGGCCAAGGTCAGCGCCTCGCTGGCCAACCTGCCCGAGGAACTGCCCCGGATCACCAGCAATATCTCATCCGCGGCGCGGTCGGCTGCGGATGCGTTCGACACGCTCGACACCCTGCTCGGCGGGGCCAGCGCCCCGGTGCAAAGCTTTGCGCGCGACGGGCTGCCGCAGTTTTCGCGGCTTGCGCAGGACCTGCGCAGCATGGTCAAAAGCATCGAGGGGCTGGTCACCGAGCTGCGACGCAACCCCGCCCAGCTTCTGCGCGGCCAGCCGCAGCCCGAGTTCCGCCGTTGAGGTGCGCCATGATCCGTTCTGCCCTGCTTGTCCCGCTGATCCTGTCGCTGTCCGGCTGCGGCGCGCTGAAAGCGCTGGAAGGCGAGCCCAACCGCGACGTGTTCGAATTGCGCGCGCCCACCGTCACCGCCAATCGCTGCGGTGGGACGCGGGTGCAGGATCTGGTGATCGAACTGCCCAAGACGCGTGGCACGCTGGACACCGAACGCATCATGATCCGCCCGTCGGTCCTGCAGACGCAATATCTGCCCGACGCGATCTGGGGCGACCCGGTGCCCGCCACCCTGCAACGCCTGCTGGTCGAGACCCTGGGCAGCTATGACACCTTTGCCCATGTCGGGCGCGCGCCTTTGGGGATATCGGGCGATCTGGCGATGATCAGCGAGATCGGCGAGTTCAACGCCCAGACCAGTGGCGAGGGGGCGGTGATCCGTCTCTCCGTCGACGCGCAGCTGGTGCGAGAAATGGATGCCACCATCGTCGGGCGCGGCCGGTTCTCGGCCACGACGCAGGCGCCCAGCACCCGCACCGCAGATCTGATCCCGGCCTTCGACGCCGCCGCGCAGGAACTGGTGGCGGAGATGACCGCCTGGACCCTGGGCCGCGTCGGCGTCAACACCGGTAGTTGCCGGTGACCCCGCCCCTGCTGATGCAGATCTGCGCGGGTTTCCGCGCCCCGCGCGCCCGGCTAAGCTGACGCGACCAACCGACCCCCGAGGACTTATGCAGATCGTCTATCACCTTGGCGCGCATGGCAGCGATCAGGACCGCCTGATCCGCACCCTGCTGCGCAACCGCGAAGCCCTGTGGCAGAAGGGGATCGAGATCCCGCCGCCCCGGCGCTATCGCGGGGTGCTGGGCGGGGCGATCAACTCGCTGAATGGCGGGCTGGCCCCGGCGGAACTGCAACAGACGCTGCTGGATGCGCTGATCGACGGCGAACGCGCCGATCGCATCATCCTGAGCCAGAGCAGCTTTCTGGGCGTGCCGCAGCGTGCCGTCTCGGCCGAGGGGCTGTATCCGCGCGGACCGTTCCGCCTGCAGGGCCTGTCGAACCTGTTCCCCGAAGACGTGGTCGAGTTCTTCCTGTCGGTCGTCCATCCGGCGACGCAGGTCGCGGCGCTGGTGGCGATGAGCAATGGCGATTACGACAGCGTCATGGGCCGGACCGACCCGCGCGGGCTGCGTTGGGCGCCCGCCATTCGCGCCATGCAGCAGGCCGTGCCCGACCGCGAGCTGGTGGTCTGGGCGCAAGAGGATCTGCCCTTTGTCTGGCCCGAGATCCTGCGCCGCATGGCCGATGTCGGCCCCGAGACGCTGCTGCTGGGCGATGATGCGATCCTGTTCGACCTGCTGCCGGCCGAGGCGATGTCCGAACTGCAGACCCGCATCGACGCCCTGCCCCGCAACGAGATTTCGGCCCGGCGCGACCTGATCGAACAGGCGCTGACCGAACATGCCGCGCCCAAGGCGATGGAGGCCGCCGTGACCCTGCCCGGCTGGTCGCAGGACCTGATCGACGATCTGGACGAGATCTATGCCGCCGATCTGGCCGAGATCGCCGCCATCACCGGGGTCGAGTTCATGTCGCCGTGACCGGCGGCGCTGTCAGTTACCGTCGCAGCGGCCCCCGACCCGGTCAGTTCATGCCAAGCGCGGCCTTGTACATGTCCAGAATCGCCTCTTCCTCGGCGATGTCGTCGCGGTCGCGCTTGCGCAGGGCGATGACCTTTTTCATCACCTTGGTGTCGTAGCCGCGGGCCTTGGCCTCGGCCATGACCTCTTTCTGACGCTCGGTCACGTCCTTCTTTTCCGCTTCCAGCTGCTCGTATTGTTCGATGAACTGGCGCAGCTCGTCGGCGGCGACGTTATAGGAATGATCGTCCGGCATTCTATCCCCCAATGGTCAGGCGACGTCTTAGGGTGTCTTGCCGGGCTTCGCAATGACGGCTAAGCCGCCCGGCAAAGGGGCAAGAGATGACAATATTCGACATCGTGATTGCCGGCGGCGCGACGCTGACCGCAGCCGGGCTGATGGGCATCCTGTGGTGCATCTGGACGGTCGCCCGCGCGCGCCGTCAGGGGCTGGAAGAGCCGGCTTTTCGGGCGAAAATGCAGCGCGTCGTGGCGGTGAACATGGGCGCACTGGCGGCATCCGTGCTGGGGCTGATGGCGGTGGTGATCGGGATCATGCTGGGCAAATAGCGCCCGATCAGATCAGCGCCAGATCGCGCAGCGCCGTTTCGATGCGCGACGCGGCGGCGTCCAGATCGCGCAGATCGTCCAGCGCGACCGTGCCGCGCAGGTTTTCCAGATGCCGCCCCCGGCTGCGGGCATAGCGCGGGTCATAGTGATGCTGCATCAGCTCATGCGCCAGCTCGCGCCACGCCGCGCCGTCCGCCATCCGCAGCCAGCTTTCGATCCGCTCGGCCGGATGCAGCGAGGCGAGCCTGCCCAAAATCTCCTGCACCTCGCCCGGCTGATCGGTGATGTCGGCATAATCGCGGGCCGAGAACCGGGCGCGTTCCGCCAGCGGCACCTGCAGCGCCAGACGCGGCGCGGCGGTGATCGCGGTCCACACCGCCTTGGGCAGCCCCAGCGTTCCGATGCGAGAGCTTTCGGCCTCGACCAGCACCGGGCGGCTGGGGTCCAGCCCTTCAAGCGCGGCGGCCAACCGGCCCTCGAACAGCTTCTGCCCCGGTTGCGGGCCGCGATGGCCGAACAGGCTGCCGCGATGATGGGCCAGCCCCTCCAGATCGATGACCTGATGCCCGCGCCCGGCCAGCACCCCCAGCAGCGCCGTCTTGCCGCTGCCGGTATTGCCGTCCAGCACCACAACGGGGGAGGGGAACCCCAGCTCTTGCACCCGGCGCACCACCTGCGCGCGCCAGCTTTTATAGCCGCCCTCGATCCGCCCGACCCGCCAGCCGATCTGCGCGAGGATCGTCGCCATCGCGCCCGAGCGTTGCCCGCCGCGCCAGCAATAGACCAGCGGCTGCCACGCCCCGTCATGACCCGCCAGCGGCCCCTGCACGTGACGCGCGACATTGGCCGCGACCAGCGCGCCGCCCAGCTTGCGGGCGTCAAAGGGTGAGACCTGTTTATACAGCGTGCCGACGCGGGCATGTTCGCTGTCGCTCAGCACCGGCAGGTTGATCGCACCCGGCAGGTGATCCTGCGCGAATTCCGCCGGCGAGCGGACGTCGATCAGCGCGTCGAATCCCTGCGGCATCCCGACCGTTTCCAGCCGGATGAGGTCCGGGCTACGCATCACGCGCGCTCGGCATGGCTGATCGGGGCATCAATAGACGTAGACGGGCGTGCCGACCGGCACCTCTTCGAACAGCGCCATGACGGCCTCGTTCCGCATCCGGATGCAGCCATTGGACACCGCGCGCCCGATCGAGCCGGGCTCGGTCGTGCCGTGAATCCGGATCGCGGTGTCGTTGCCGTTCGCGTCATACAGATACAGCGCCCGCGCGCCCAAGGGGTTGGTCGGGCCGCCGGGCATCCCGTCCTTGTATTTGCCGTATTGCTCGGGCTTGCGCTCGATCATCGCGGCGGTGGGGCGCCAGCTGGGCCATTCGACCTTGCGCCCGACCCGCGCCTTGCCCTTCCAGACCAGCTCGTCCTTGCCGACGGCGACGCCGTAGCGGATCGCGCGGCCGGGCGCCACGACGTGGTAGAGGAAGAACTTGTCCGACACGACGACGATCGAGCCGACCTCGAACCCCTCGCGAATCGGGACTTCGGTCGGCTGATAGGGGTCGGTGGTGGCCGACAGCGCCAGCGAAGGCGCGACGATCAGGGGAAGGGCCAAGCCCAGCAACTCGCGGCGTTTCATGTCAGATGTCCTGTTTCTGCTTTGCGGCAATTCTACAGGCTGCGGGGGCGGTCTGACAACCGCCGCCGGCGACGGGGTCGGCGGGACGCCGCGTGGCGGCCGGCCAAAGCCGGTTCAGTGCTGCGTCATCGGCGCGCCGTCATGCGCCATCGGCGCCGCGGCCTCGGCCTGACGGTCATTATCGACCGGCACGGTGGCCTGCAGCGTGCCGCAATCGCCGAAATCCAGCGTCAGCGCGACCTCGGCCCCGTTTTCCAGCGGCGCGGTCAGGCCCATCAACATGATGTGATCGCCGCCGCGTTCCAGCAGATGCGTGCCGCCGGCGGGGACGGTGAAGCCCGCCTCGACCTTGGTCATGCGCATCACGCCGTGGGCGCCGTGTTCATGGGTGTGCAGTTCGGCCACCTCGGCCGAATCGGTGGCGACGGCCTGCAGGGTGCAATCGCTGCCGCCGGCGTTGTGCAGCATGGCAAAGACCGCGCCCGCCTTGGGGTTGCTGCTGCGCGCATAGCCGTCCGAGAGGCTGAGATCGCCTTCGGCCGCAAAGCCGGCAGAGGCCAGCGGCAACATGAAGGCGGCGAGGGCGAGAGACAGGGTTTTCATCATTCGGTTCCTTGTTCGGTTGGGTTCAGACGGATCAGACCAGCCGAATTGGTGGACCTCGGGCCTGCGCGCGGGGCGGGACATGGCCGCGCGGGGTGCTGTGTCGCAGTTCGGGCGGCAGGACGTGCCCCAGCCGCAACAGGGGCGGCAGCGCGGGGTCAGTCGCCACGGCGGCCATAAGCTGCGCGGCCATGTCGGAGCACAGCACCCTGCGCTGCACCGGCTGCCCCTCGGCATCGACCGTCACCACCAGAACCGCGCTGCCCAGGCAGATCGTCGCCTGCGACTCGGACCGCGGCTGGGCATGCGCCATCGCCAACCCTTGCGAGGTCAGCGACAGAATCAGGATCAGCAGGATGCGCAACGCAGCTTTCATGGCGCGCAGACTAGCGGACGCGGCGGGGATGGAAAGCCGCCCGCAGAACGAAAATCGCCCCACCGGCAGGACCGGCAGGGCGCTGAGTTTCGCTCGCGGGCGGCAATCAGACCGACAGATGCGCAGCCGAATCGCCGGCTTCCGAGATTTCTTTCTTGATCTTCAGCGCGCGGGCCGACAGCTCGACATCGCGGGCCTTGGCAAGGAACGCATCCAGACCGCCGCGGTGATCGACCGAACGCAGCGCCGCCGCCGAGATCCGCAGCGAATAGCTGCGACCGGTCTTTTCCGACGTCAGGCTGACATCGTTCAGGTTCGGCAGGAACCGGCGACGGGTCTTGTTGTTGGCGTGGCTGACTTTGTTCCCGCTCATCGGGCCCTTGCCGGTCAATTCGCAGACGCGCGACATGATGCTATCCTCGTTCAGTTCTCGCGGGATGACCGGGGCCGAAGATGCAGCGACAGCGAGCCGGGTGAACCGCAATGTGAAAGGGCGCCGCGAGGCAGCGCCCGAAATTCCGTTCGCGGGTGATTACCGGCTATTTCCGCCCCGGTCAAGCCCCAAGCCCGCTATTTGCAGGCGTTCGATAGGCGTTTTCGACCGCGATCAGCCGCTCTTTGCGCCACAAACCACCGGCATATCCGGTCAGACTGCCATCCGCGCCGATGACCCGATGGCAGGGGATGACGATGGCGATGCCGTTGCAGGCATTGGCCCGCGCCACCGCCCGGATCGCCCGTGGCTGGCCGATGGCCTGCGCGATCTGGGCATAGCTGCGGGTCTCTCCGGCGGGGATGTCGCGCAGGGCGGCCCAGACGCGGCGCTGAAACTCGGTCCCGTGCGGGTGGATCGGCAGGTCAAAGCTGGCTCGCTCTCCGGCGAAGAACTGGCCAAGCTGCTCGGCCGTGCGGCGGGTGGCGGCGCTGCGGCCCAGCCCGATCCGCTGCCCCGACGCCACCGAGACGCGGGCAAGCTGCGCCTTCAGCGCCTTGCGGTCGGGGAATTCGAGCAGATGCAGCGCGTTGTCGTCGCCGACCGCGATCATCCCGCCCAGCGGCGTGTCGATCCAGTCCGCGACCAGCCCGCCCCCGTCCGCGCGCATGGCGGCGGGGGGATAGCCGAACAGCCGCGCAAAGGCGGCGCGAAAGCCGCTGGCCGACTCGAAACCGGCGTCAAGCTGCGCCTCGATCACCTTGTCCCCCTGCGCCATGCGGGCCGCGCCTGCCTTCAGCCGGGCCTGCCGCGCCATTTGCAGGAAGGTCATGCCGAACTGCCGGCGAAACGCCCGGCGGATGGTCGAGGGCTCGTGTCCCAGCCGAATCAGATCGGCCTCGGACCAGGGGCGCGACGGCTCGGCCTCGATGGCGCGGCGCAACCGGGCGATGGTGGCGTCGTCCGGCACCCCGCCAAGCGGCTGGCAGCGCTTGCAGGGGCGGAAGCCGGCGCGCGCCGCCTCGTCCGCGTTGGCGAACCAGCGGCAGTTCTCCGGCCGTGGCTTTCGCGCCGGACAGGTCAGCCGGCAAAAGATCCCGGTCGAGACGACGCCGACCAGCACCCGCCCCTCAAACGCCGGGTCGCGGGCGCAGAGCGCGGCGTAAAGCGTGGCCGGATCGTGGCGGGCGGGGGAATCATGGATGCTCATCATGTCTATCTTGTGCCATGACCCGGCCCGCGTTGAAGCCTCATTTCGGGCGCGGCATCCGAAAACCGCCTGCGCCGCCGAAAACCGCGCTTGTCGCAGGCGGCCGCCCGCGCCTATGGTCGCGCCCTCGCCCCACCGGCCCAAAGGCCCGCCATGCGTCACCTGCTTTTCGCGCTTCTGCTGACTTTTCTTGCCCCCGCAGCTTGGGCCGATCCGGCGCGGCTGCTGATGGTGCGCAGCGACGCCTGCCACTGGTGCCGCGCGTGGGAGGCAGAGGTCGCCCCTGCCTATGCCGCCAGCCGGCAAGGCCGCGCCGCGCCGCTGCAGCGGATCGAGATCGACGGCCCCTGGCCCGACGGCATCGCGCTGGCGCGGCGGCCCTATGTCACCCCGACCTTCATCCTGATCCGATCGGGCGCCGAGGTCGGCCGGATCGAGGGCTATCCCGGCCCGGACGGGTTCTGGCAGCTTCTCGACGGGCTGCTGGCGGTGCCCTGACGGTTTCCTTCGCGCGGGCCTTGCGCTAACACCCGAAGATCACGCCAAGACAGGTTCAGCCATGCACGATATCCGCGCCATCCGCGACAATCCCCAGGCTTTCGACGCCGCTCTGGCGCGGCTCGACCTGCCGCCCGTCGCGGCGCAACTGCTGTCGCTGGACGAGACCCGCCGCGCCCGCATCAAGGCCGCCGAGGACGCGCAGGCCGAGCAGAACCGCGCCAGCAAGCAGGTCGGCGCCGCCAAGGCCAAGGGCGACGAGGCCGAGTTCGAGCGCCTGCGCGCGCTGGTGGCCGAGACCAAGGCGCAGGTCGCCGCCATGCAGGCCG
Source organism: Paracoccus jeotgali (assembly GCF_002865605.1). NCBI lineage: Bacteria > Pseudomonadati > Pseudomonadota > Alphaproteobacteria > Rhodobacterales > Paracoccaceae > Paracoccus > Paracoccus jeotgali. Next base: position 126,562 of record NZ_CP025583.1, on the reverse strand, counting down.
AGGCCGCCGATCTGGACCGGCAGTTGCGCGACTTGCTGATGACCATCCCCAACCTGCCGCTGGACCGCGTCCCCGATGGCGCCAGCGAGGCCGACAATGTCGAGCTGCGCCGCTGGGGCTCGCCGCGGCAGATGGATTTCACCCCGGTCGAGCATTTCGACATCGCGGGCGTCCGCCCCGGCATGGATTTCGCCACCGCGGCCAAGCTGTCGGGATCGCGCTTTGTCGTGCTGCAAGGCGCGGTGGCGCGGATTCACCGGGCGCTGGCGCAATACATGCTGGACACCCATATCGACCACCACGGCCTGACCGAGACCTGGACCCCGGTGCTTGTGCTGCCGGCGATGATGGAGGGCACCGGGCAGTTGCCGAAATTCGGCGATGACAGCTATCGGACCACCGATGGCTGGTGGCTGATCCCGACGTCAGAGGTCACGCTGACCAACACCGTCAACGGCGCGCTGCTGGATCACGCCGATCTGCCGCGCCGGATGGTGGCCCATTCGCAATGCTTCCGCTCGGAAGCGGGCAGCGCCGGGCGCGACACGGCGGGGATGCTGCGCCAGCACCAGTTCGAAAAGGTCGAGATGGTCTCGATCACCGATGCCGATAGCGGGCTGGCCGAACATGACCGCATGACCGCACAGGCCGAGGCGATCCTGCAAGGGCTGGAGCTGCCGTACCGCACCATCATCCTCTGCACCGGCGACATGGGCTTTTCCGCCCGCATCACCCATGACATCGAGGTCTGGCTGCCCGGCCAGAACAGCTATCGCGAGATCTCTTCGGTCAGCTATTGCGGCGATTTCCAGGGCCGGCGGATGAACGCCCGCTATCGCCCCGAGGGCGGCGGCAAGCCGGAATTCGTCCACACGCTGAACGGCTCGGGTCTCGCCGTCGGGCGGACGCTGATCGCGGTGCTCGAGAACGGGCAGCAGCAGGACGGCTCGGTCGTGCTGCCGAAGGCGTTGCATCCTTATCTGGGCGGCTGCACGCTGCTCGGGGCGGATGGCCGGCTCGCCTGATTCTCGCCATGCCGCATCGGCGGCGCAACTTGCCGGCAGTCTGGGCGTTGAGGTGGGATGGAACGTGCCGCGACCATTTTGCTGTGCCTCATGGCGCTGGCCTTCGTGACCAGCGGCGCCCTGTTTGCATTGGCCGACAACCCGATCAACCTGCTGATCCCGGATATCGGGACGCGGGCGACCGGCACCCTGCTGCCTGATGACGACAGCCTGGCCGGGCTGTATCTGCGGCCCCGGCATCCGGCGACGTGGATCCTGCTGTTCGGGCTGTGGCTGATGCTGATTGCCAGCACGCTGCGGCAGTTGTGGCTGATCCCGTCCGGGCGCTACCTGGCGCTGGCCGATGTGGCGCTGCTGATCGCGGCGCTGGCGGCGGGCACCGTCTGGCCTTGGGTCGCGGTGCAGGCGCCGCTGGCGGGGTTCATCATCTGCGTGACCATGCTGCTGGCGCTGATCGCCGCCGCCAAGCGCAAGGATTCGGACGGCAGGCTGGAACGCAGCCCGGTCATCGGCGCCTTTATCGGCTGGGCCACGGTCCTGACCTTCGGCGCATTCGCCACCTTCCTGTCCAACGCCACCATGCTGCCGATCGAGCTTGCCGCCGTCGTCGGCGCGATGCTGACCTGCGGGGCGGCGATCGCGATCCAGCTTTGGCTGCCGCGCAATGCGGCCTATACGCTGACGGTGATGTTCGCGCTGCTGGCGAGTGCGGCCACGACCATCGACGCCAACCCGCCGCTGGCGGTGATCGCGGTGCTGTCGATCTCGGCGCTGACCTTCCTGCTGGTCCGCGTCACCACCTGAAACCTAGCTGCCCTTGGGCTTCTGGCGGTTGCGATGCTTGGACAGCGCGCCCGACTGGCTGATCTTTTGCGCCTTGTGCCGATAGGGGTTCACCGTCCCCTGATCGCGGAAAAAGATGCGGATGGGCGTGCCGGGCATGTCGAAATCGGTCCGCAGCCCGTTCACCAGATAGCGGTGATAGCTGTCGGGGATCTTGTCGGTATGGGTCGCCTTGACCACAAAGGCCGGCGGACGCGTCTTGACCTGCGTCATATAGCGCAGCCGGATGCGGCGGCCACCCGGCGCGGGCGGGGGATGGGTCTCGGTCATCGCCGACAGCCACTGGTTCAGGCGCGAGGTCGAGATGCGCTTGTTCCACACCGCATAGGCCTGCATGATCGCGTTGTGCAGCCGGTCGAGGCCCTTGCCGGTGCGCGCCGAAACCGTCACCAGCGGCGCCCCCTTCAGCTGCGGCAAAAGGCGTTCAAAACTCGACCGCAGCTCTTTCAGCTTGTCGGCCTTGTCCTCTTCCAGATCCCATTTGTTCGCGGCCAGCACGACGGCGCGGCCCTCGGTCTCGGCCAGATCGGCGATGCGCAGATCCTGCTGCTCGAAGGGGATCGCCACGTCCAGCAGCACGACCACCACCTCGGCAAAGCGCACCGCGCGCAGACCGTCGGCCACGGACAGCTTTTCCAGCTTGTCGACGACCTTGCCCTTGCGGCGCATCCCGGCGGTGTCGAAGATCCGCATCGGCGTGCCCATGAACTCGGCCCGGACCGAAATCGCGTCGCGGGTGATCCCGGCCTCTGGCCCGGTCAGCAGCCGATCCTCGCCCAGGATATTGTTGATCAGCGTCGATTTCCCGGCATTGGGCCGCCCGATCACCGCCAGTTGCAGGGGGCGATCCTCGGTCGGCAGCCAGTCGGGGGGCGCGTCCTCGTCGAACTCGGCATCCTCGGGCAGGGCCACATCGACGGCGGGTTCGTTGACCGCGTTCTGCGCCGTCAGATCGGCGGCCAGCGGCTTCAGCACTGCATAGATATCCTCGAGCCCCTCGCCATGCTCGGCCGAGATCCGCAGCGGCTCGCCCAGCCCCAGACCATAGGCTTCGAGCGCGCCGGCCTCGCCCGCGCGGCCCTCGGCCTTGTTGGCGGCAAGGATGACATGACGCGCGCGGCGGCGCAGGATATCGGCGAAATATTCATCCGCCGCGGTGACGCCGACGCGGGCGTCGATGACGAACAGCACCACATCTGCCTCGTCCACCGCGCGTTCGGTCAGGCGGCGCATCCGGCCCTGCAGGCTGTCATCCTCGGCCATTTCCAGACCGGCGGAATCGATCACGATGAAGCGCAGATCGCCCAGACGCCCCTGCCCCTCGCGCAGGTCGCGGGTGACACCGGGCTGGTCGTCGACCAGCGCCAGCTTGCGCCCGACAAGGCGGTTGAACAGGGTCGATTTGCCGACATTGGGCCGACCGACAATGGCGAGGGTAAAGCTCATCGATAGGCCAGAAGGTTGCCGGTGCGGCTGATGACGTAAAGCGTGCTGCCGGCCACCACCGGCGCGGTCGCGGCCCCACCGGGGATCGCCACCTGCCCGACCAGATTGCCCGAGGCCGGATCGAACATCCGCATCAAACCGTCCGAGCCGGCGACGAACAGCCGCCCGCCGGCCAGGATCGGGCCGTATTGGGCAAAGATGCGGTCCTGTTTCTTGATCTTCTGGTCGGTATACAGCGGCATGTCGCGCGCCCAGACCAGACCGCCGCTGGCGGCGTCCAGCCGGATCAGCTGGTTTTCTTCATTGATCGCATAGACCGCGTTGCCCGCCGCCGCGACGGGCGAGACCGCCCCCTCGCGCGCGGTCCAGATCTCCGCCCCGGTGGTCCGGTCGAAGGCAGCAAGCCGCCCGGACGAGGTGCCGGCGATGACCCGGTCGCCCAGCAGCACCGGCTCTCCGGTCATGTCGCGGATGAAGGCGATGGCGCGGCCGACACGGGTGCCGGCGACCTGCGCGGTCCAGTTCTGCACGCCGGTCTCGCGGTCCACGGCCAGCAGTTGACCCGAGGAGAAGGGGAACACCACCAGCGACCCGTCCACCGCCGGCGCGGCCACGCCCATGACGCCGGTGGGCTGCGGGATGCCGGTGGCCTGCCACATCAGCTTGCCGTCGCTGGCGCGGACGGCAAAGCCGGTGGCGTTGCGGCTGGCAACATAGACGGTGCCGTTCAGGACCGTCGGCCCACCCGCCGCCGGCCCGTCCAGCCGCTGCCGCCACAGCACCGCGCCGCGCGCGGCGTCCAGCGCGACCAACTCGCCATAGGCCGTGGTCACGAACAGCTTGCCGCCCTCGTAAGCGAGACCCCCGCCCGAGCCGCTGTTCGGATTCTCGCCCAGCGGCACCAGATCGGCGGCCCACGCCCGCCCGCCATTCAGCGCCGTCGCCACCACCCCGGCCCGGCTGTCGAGCGTGAAGATCCGCCCCCCGGCCACGATCGGATCGGCGGTGATCCGGTGCCGGCGCCCGTCGGGCTGGCCGATGGGGGCGGCGAATTGCAGCGCGGTCCCCGCGCCCAGCGCGACGTGACCCGCGGCATGGGCCGGATTGCCGCCGCGATGGGTCCATTCGGCATTGGCGCGCGGCCCCGGCAGTTGCAGCGCCGCCGTTCCCGCGACCGGCTGCACGACCGCCGGCCCGTCGGGCGAGGTGATCGCGCGCGGATCATAGCGCGGGCCGGGCAGGATCACCTCTCGGTCGCCACAGGCGGCAAGCGCAAACACCAGCGCCAGCGAAGCGGCCAGCGCCGGCTTGGCGGTCAGGGCAGGTCGAAGCGTCATGGCGGACCTCATCTCAGTCGGTGGCGATGGCAGCGGCGCTGTCCGCAGCGGGCGCGGCGTCGGCGCGTGCGGTCTCGACCGCCTGCGGCAGCCCGGCGCGATCAGCGGCGGCGGGGTCGGTCGCCCGCCCGCCAAGCGCCACGGTCATTTCGGCCAGACGCGCGTTCATCGTCTGGCTGACGCCGCTCTCGCTCTGAATCTCGCGGATCAGGGTCAGCGCGTCCTGATCCCGCCCGGCGGCGATCAGCGCCACGGCCTTCTGTTCCAGCGCCAGCAGGCGGAACGGCGCGCCGGGCTTGGACAGCTCGGCCAGTTCGCGGTCACGCGCGGCGGCGTCCATCGTCTCACCCGCGACCAGCACCGCCTTGAGCCGCGCCAGATCGCGCAGCACCGGGTCGGACGCCGTCGCGGCGGCATCGGCCAGCAGATCGGTCGCGCCCGCGGCATCGCCATCCTGCTGGGCGGCCCCGGCGGTCAGCAGCAGCCCCAGCGCCGCCCGGTCGGGATTGCCCGCCCCGTCCAGCGAGGCCAGCGCGGCGCGCTGATCCTCGGCCTGCTGCGCGGCCAGCACCGCGTCGCCCCACGCCTCGGCCGCCGCCTGATGGCGGGCGATGTCATATTCGCGCCAGGCGGCGCCGCCGACGATGGCCGCGATCAGCGCCAGCCCGATCCAGCCATAGCGCCGCATCAACCGGTAAAGGCGGTCGCGGCGCACTTCCTCGGTGACTTCGTCGATAAAGCTGTCTGTGTCGTGGGTCATGTGGTCCGCCTTGTTCTTGCAGCCTCTTATAGAGCAGACGCGGCCACGGACAAGCCGCAGACCGACGCCGCGCGGGGCAAATCCCGCAGCCGCCGCGCCCCTTGACGCCCGCCCGCCCACGCGCTTTTCAGGGCCGACCCGTGAAGGAGCCGCCATGACCGCCCTGCCCGCCCCCCTGACGCCCGACCGGATCGAGGCGCTTTTCACCCGCGACGGCCAGTATCTCTGCGCGCGTTGGGGCCGGCCGGTCGCGCCGGTGATCTTCGGTCTGGGCGATGACAGCCTCGATCTGTTCCGCAGCGTGCTGGGCGCGGCCTGCGCCCATGCCCGCGTCCCGACGACCGAGGCCGACCCGGAAATGGGTGCCAATCTGATGCTGTTCTTCTGCCGCGAGTGGGACGAGCTGTCCGCCCTGCCCGATCTGGACCGGCTGACCGGCCAGCCCGATCTGCCGCAGCGGTTGCAGGCGCAATCGGCGGATCATTACCAGATCATGCGCTTTGAAAGCAGCGGCGCGATCCGCGCCTGCCTGTCCTTCGCCCGCATGTCCGGTCCGCTCGGTCAGCTGCACCCGGCCGTGCTGGCCGAGACGCTGGCCATGCGCGCGCTGCTGAGCTTCGCGGTCGAGATCACCCCCAGCCCGGACCTCGCCGCGCTGATCCGCGCGGCCTATGACCCTGTGCTGCCGGACGCGGCCCGCGACCCCAGCCATGCGCTGCGTCTGGCGGCGCGGATGGCGCAGGGCTAGACGATCCCGCTACCCCGCCTTTTCCAGCCGCTCGCGCAGGGCGCGCAGGGCGGGCAGCGCGGCGCGGGCGTGCTCGGCGCCGATATCGCGGACCACATCCGTCATCACCGGCAGGATCGCCGCCAGCGCCGCATCCCGCGCCGCGCGCCCCGAGGGGCTGATCGAGACCAGCTTGCGCCGCGCATCGTCCCAGTCGGGCCGAATATGGACGTGGCCGGCCCATTCCAGACGCGCCAGCGTGTTAGACATCGCGCCACGGGTCAGGTGAAACGCCTCGGCCAGTTGCGCGGGCGTGCGCTCGTCCGACAGATGCGCCAGCAGGTTCAGGACCGAGAAATGCGAGATCTGCATCCCGCGCGGCAGCGACCGCACGATCAGCGCGCGGGCAAGCTGCTCGACCACCAGCACCTCGGCAAAGAGGCTGGCGGCGACTGAGGCGCGGGCGGTGTCGTCGGGGGGCGAGGGGCGGTCAGTCACGGCATTTCAAAGGCTTGATCGGTCAGGGACGGGATGCGGGACCGTGACCGCGCAACCGCTGGCAAGTCAAGCGTGATGATCCCCACGCCGGGGCTCTCGCCCATGTCCAGCAGCACCTCGCCCCAGGGCGAGACGGCAAGGCTATGGCCAAAGCTGCGCCGCCCGCCGCCGCCATGCAGCGCCTCGTGACGGCCGGTCTGCGCCGGGGCCAGCACGAAGCAGCCGGTCTCGATGGCGCGGGCGCGCAGCAGGCTGTGCCAATGCGCGGCGCCGGTGGTGTCGTTGAAGGCCGAGGGCACGGTCAGCACCTGCGCGCCCGCCTGCGCCAGCGCCCGATAGAGATGCGGAAAGCGCAGATCGTAACAGATGCTCAGCCCGCAAGGCACCGGGTCCGGCGCCAGAACCGCCTGCGTGCCGGGGCGGTAGCTGCGCGATTCGCAATAGGATTCGCTGTCGGAAATCGTCACGTCGAACATGTGGATCTTGTCATAACGCGCCGCGATCCCGCCATCCGGCGCGATCAGCAGGCCGCGATTGACCAGCCGCGCGTCGCCGTCGCCCGCCGTCTCGGCGTCGGGGCGCAGCGCCAGAGAGCCGATCAGCAGCCAGATCCCCAGCCCCACCGCCTGTTCACGCAGCGCCCGCAGGGTCGGATCTTCGGCCTCGGTGCGGACGACCTCAGCCTGCCAGTCGCGGTTCTGCGCGATCAGGTTGGTGCATTCCGGCGTCAGCACCATCCGCGCGCCGCCCTCTGCCGCCTCGGCGATCAGCGCCTGGGTCTGCGGCAGGTTCTGCGCGGGGTCGTCGCTGACGCAAAGCTGCACCAGCCCGACCGTCAGCGCGTCAGCCGGGGCGGGCGCGGTCACGCCCTATCCCGCCAGCATCGGGTCGAGCGCACCGCGCCGGTCCAGCGCATGAAGCTCGTCCGAGCCGCCGACATGCTGACCATCGATGAAAATCTGCGGCACGCTGCGCCGGCCGCTGGCCCGCTTGGTCATCGCGTCGCGCAGCGAGGGGTCGCGGCTGACGTCGATCTCGGTGAAATCGGCGCTTTTGCGGTTCAGCAGCGCCTTGGCCGAATGGCAATAAGGGCAGGTGGGCGTGGTATAGATCTCGATCTTCGCCATGTCGCTTCCTTCGCTTGGGACAGGATGCACTTAGGAAATGGCGCCGCCGATTTCCATAGTGCCGTTCCGTCCGCCCGTCTCGCGCACCGCCCGCGCCAGCACCACCACGCTGACCGAAGCCGCCCCCGCCGCCAGCAGCGCATGGGTGGCCGCGGCCATCGTCGCCCCGGATGCCATGACATCGTCCACCAGCAGCACCGGACGCCCGGCCAGCATCGCGGCGTGTGCAGGTGTCACGGCCATCGCCTCGGCGAGGTTGGCGAAACGCTCGGCCCGGCTGCGGTGGTCCTGCGGCAGGGTGGCGCGGGTCCGCGCCAGCAGCGTCGGCGCGTGCTGCAGCCCATGCTGCCGCGACACCTGCGCCGACAGCAGCGCCGCCTGATTGAACTTGCGCCGCAGCAGGCGTCGCGGATGCAGCGGGATCGGCGCCACGATCATCTCGGGCCGGATCAGCGGCGCCGCCGCCTGCGCGACCCAGCCGCCCAGCGGCCGCCCCAGATCCAGCCGGTCGCCATGTTTCAGCGCCAGCACCAGCCGCCGCCCGACCCCGTCATAGACCACAGCCGCCCGCCCCGCATGCCACGGCCGCGTCACGATCAGGCAGTCGTCGCAGAGCAGACCCGCCGCGTCCGCCCCGCTGTCGCTGCCCCCGCCGGGCAGCGGCACGCCGCAGCGCGCGCAGGCGCAGCCGCCGACGAATTCACAATCGCGCCAGCAGGATGGACACAGCGCCCCATCGCCATCGACGCCGGCGCCGCAGCCCAGGCATTGCGGCGGATAGATGACCCGCAATGCGGCTTTCATCGTCCGCCGAACCCACTTATGACTGGCAGCCATGACCGCCGCGCCCATTTTACCCCCTTCCGATCGCCGCCCGCGCCAGTTGACCGACCCGGTCGCGCTGCGGCGCAACCGCGCCCGCGCCGACCGCCTTGGCCGCGCCGATCCGCTGCACCGAATCGCGCTCGACGAGATCGAGACTAGGCTCGCCGAGATTAACAGGAGGTTTACGCGCACCGCGATCGTGACCTCGTGGCCCGCCTTCTGGGCTGCGGCCTTTCCCGACGCCCATGTGATCCCCGATACCGAGGTTCTGGACCTGCCCGCCGATCTCGATCTGGTCGTCCACGCCATGTCGCTGCACTGGGCCGATGATCCGGTGGGCCAGATCGTCCAGTCCGCCCGCGCGCTGAAGGCTGACGGGTTGTTTTTGGCCGCGCTGCCCGGCGGCGACACCCTGCCCGAGCTGCGCGATACCCTGACCCGGGCCGAGATCGAGGTGACAGGCGGCCTCTCGCCCCGCTTCCTGCCGATGGGCGAGATCCGCGATCTGGGCGCGCTGCTGTCGCGGGCGGGGCTGGCGCTGCCGGTCGCGGACCATCTTCCGCTGCGCCTGTCCTACCGCGACCTGTTCCATCTGGCCCATGACCTGCGCGCGATGGGCGAGGGCAATGCCCTGTCCGACCGCCTGCGCCACCCGTCCCGGCGCGAGATCTTTGCCCGCGCCGCCGCCGATTACGCCGCCCGCTATCCCGACCCGGACCAGCCGGGCCGCGTGATCGCCAGCTTCGATCTGATCTTTCTGACCGGCTGGGCGCCTGCCGCCAGCCAGCCCAAGCCCCTGCGTCCCGGTTCGGCGCAGGCTTCCCTGACCGACGCGCTGAAACCGAGGATGCCATGACCACAGCCCAACGCCCCGCCCACGCGCCCGCCGACCACCCCGCCATCGCCGCGCCCAAGACCGGCATCCTGATCGCCAATCTGGGCACGCCGGACAATTATGATTACTGGTCGATGCGCCGCTATCTGAACGAGTTCCTCTCGGACAAGCGGGTGATCGACTATCCGGCGTGGAAGTGGCAGCCGCTGCTGCAGGGCATCATCCTGACCAAGCGGCCCTTCACCTCGGGCAAGAACTACAAGCTGATCTGGAACCACGACAAGGGCGAGAGCCCGCTGATGACCATCACCCGCGCCCAGACCGAGGCGCTGCGCGCCCGCGCCGAGGCGGAATGGGGCGATCAGGTCATGGTCGAGTTCTGCATGCGCTACGGCAACCCCTCGACCCAAGAGGTGCTGGACCGGATGGTCGCCGCCGGCTGCCGCCGGATCGTCTTCCTGCCGCTTTATCCGCAATATGCGGGCGCCACCTCGGCCACGGCGAACGACCAGCTGTTCCGGGCGCTGATGACGCAGAAATGGCAGCCCTCGGTGCGGACCTGCGATCCGTATTTCGACCGGCCCGACTATATCCAGGCGCTGGCCGACAGCGTCACCCGCACTCTGGACGGCAAATCCCCGACCAAGCTGGTCGCCAGCTATCACGGGATGCCGCGCCGCTATCTGCTGGAAGGCGACCCCTATCATTGCCAGTGCCAAAAGACGACGCGGCTGCTGTGCGAGGCGCTTGGCTGGCCCGCCGACCGCATCGACACCACCTTCCAGTCGGTCTTCGGGACCGAGGAATGGCTGCGGCCCTATACGGTCGAGCATGTGGCCGAGCTTGCCCGGCAGGGACACACCGACATCGCGGTGATCTCGCCCGCCTTCGCGTCGGACTGCATCGAGACGCTGGAGGAGATCAACGGCGAGATCCGCGAAGCCTTCGAAGAGGCGGGCGGCAAGACCTTCACCTATATCCCCTGCCTGAATGACGAGCCGGCGCATATCGAGGTGATGATGGGCGTCATCCGCGACAATATCGCCGGCTGGGTCCAGCCCGCGCGCGCCGAACTGGCCGCAGCGGGCGGCGCATGACCACGCCGGACCAGCCGGGGGGCCTGCTGAGCGAGGCGCAGGTTCAGGCGCGGTTGGATGGGCTGGACGGCTGGGGGCCGTCAGCGGACGGCAAGGCGATTGCCCGGCGCTTCAACGTCAAGGGCTATGCCCGCGCGGTAGAGCTGGCGAATCTGGCCGCTTGGCTGGGCAACCAGTTGAACCACCACGCCGATATCCGCTTTGGCTGGGGCTATTGCGAGGTGAGCTTCACCAGCCATGACGCAGGCGGCCTGACCGAACGCGATCTGGACGGCGCCCGCCGCCTGAACCGGGTGCTGGCCGAGGCCGGGACGCGGGACGCCTAGCAGCGGTGGCGACGGGCGTCCCGCCCCCGCTGCTCGGGTCGCCCGCGCCGACAGCCAGCAAAGGCGCCCGACCAGCCCGAGGGCCAGCCGGACACCGGGTCGGTTACGACGTCACATCGACCTCGACATCCAGAAACGGGGCGTATTGCTGCGCTCCGAAGATGTCGCCATCGCCCGCGCTGCCCGAGGGACGCTCGCGCAGGATGGTGAACTTGATCGCGTGGGCGGGATCGTATTCGACGAAATCCGTCAGCCGCGCCGGATCGACGTTCAGCGTCTCGCAGACCGTGTCGCGGGTCAGCGCGCCCGAGAGCTTGACCATCTCATAGGTCTCGCGTTCGCGGAAGATGATGTCGAAGGTGATCTTGTCGGTGCCGGCGTTCTTGGACCGGATGGTCTTGGCCAGTTCCGAGAGTTTCTTGCGCGAGTTCATTGCACGGCTCCTTCGACCATGGCGGTGTGGGTGGGGAACAGCTCCAGCGGGTCGTCGACGGCCATGGTGTGGTTCAACGTCCAGCGATAGGCGGGGCTGCCCGGCAGCACCTCGTCAAAGATGAAGGACACGCCGCCGGCGGTTCCCTTGACCTCGGGCAGGCGGGCATAGAACATCTGGCGGGTGCCGGTCATGCAGACCTCTTCGGCCATCTCCCGGGTCGGGGCGACGCCTTGCACGACCACGCACAGCTCGTGGCCGGGCTGATCCTTCAGCGGCTCCATGTCGCCCATGATGCCGTTGCGGCCAAAGACGTTGTAATGCAGCTCCCACCCGTCGGGGCCGAAGCGTTCGATGGTCTGCTGGCGGGCCCAGTCGATCACCGCATCGACATTGGCGATGGTATAGGGGTCGCGGATGCCGGCCATCCCGACGAAGCGTTCGCCCACCTTGCCGGAGCCTTCCAGCTTGACCCGGAACTCTGGCGCGGCAGAAAATTCCATGCCGGTGACGCGGGTGGTCTTGTCGCTGACCTGTTCATAATGGCAGTCGGTCATGTCCAGCATCCCGCCCGCTACGAATTCATGGAACGGGTTCGAGCGTTCATACATCGCATGCCCCGCGACCGAGGCGACAGTGCAGCGCTGTTCGGGGGCCATGGCGGTCACCTCGACATGATCGGCGGTGATCTCGCCCATGACGGTTTCCTTGGCGCCGTAGGGCTCGGCGCAGAAGGAGGCACATTCCAGCACCTTGCCCAGATAATAGCTCTGCGCCTCGGGATAGCCCTTGTGCAGCGCGGCGGCGGCAAAGATCGCGCTGTCGGACGACCGCCCGCCGATGATGACGTCGCAGCCTTCCTCGAGCAGTTTCAGGAACGGATGGACGCCGGCCATGGCCACGATGCGGTCGGTGGCGTCGAGTTCCTCCTCGGTCAAGGCGGGGCGGGCGTCGAGGCCGGTGATCTCGCTGCCCGCGCGGATCTTGCCGCGGACCGTTTCCTTGTCGACCTCGGAATAGAACCAGCCCAGCTTGAACGGGGCAAGGCCGTGCTGGGCGGCGATCTCGCGGATCATCTCGACATACATGTCCACGCGGCTGTTCGAGCCGGTATCCCCGGCCGAGCCGATCATCATCGGCACCCCGATCCGGCGCGAGGCGAGCAGCATCTCCTCCAGATCCTGCCGCTGCCATGCCTTGGGGCTGGCGCAGGTATCGCTGCCCAGCGGAACCGGGCCGATATCGTCGCTGCCCGAATCGGCGGCGATGAAGTCGGGCTGGCTGTCCACGCCAAGATGAAAGCTGCCGGTCTTGAGGGGGGCAAACCCCAGATGCCCGTTGGGGCAGATGATTTTCAGCGACGACATATTGGCCTCGATGGATAAGGATCGTTCACCGATGATATGCAGGAACCATGCCGCGCCGCCCTTCGAACCGGAAGGCAACGCGGGCAGGCCGCCCGGCCCTGCCCCGGCCGCGGATTCGCGCAATACGCGCGGCCGCGCGAAAGCCACGCGTGGGCGGGTCCGGCACCTGCCGGGTCAGCCGGTGGGAAAGCCCAGCTTGATCATCTGATGGCGCAGCGCGTGGCGCGACAGTTTCAGCATCTCGGCCGCCGCCTGCACATTGCCGCCGGTCCGTTCCAGCGCCGCCGCGACCAGGCTGCGCTGATAGGCATGGGTCAGCGCGGCAAAGCCGTCGGCCTCGCCCTCGCCCGCACCCGAGACCTCGACGCCGGCACGGACCTGACGCAGGATGCGGTCGGGCAGATGGCGGGGCAGGACGGTGTCTTCCTCTTCCAGGATGAAGATGCGTTCCAGCAGGTTTTCCAGCTCGCGCACATTGCCGGGCCAGGAATAGGCCAGCAGGATCCGCTCTGCCTCGGGGTCGAGGCCGTCGATCCGGCGCTGATAGATGCGGTTGAAGCGGTCCATGAAATGCCGCGTCAGCGTCAGGATGTCGGACCGCCGGTCGCGCAGCGCCGGAATGTTGATCGCCACCACCTGCAGCCGGTAATACAGATCCTCGCGGAACTTGCCCGAGTTCACCTCGGACAGCAGGACCTTGTTGGTGGCGGCGATGAAGCGGACATTGACGGTCGTCGCCTTGACCGCGCCCACCCGCCGGAACTGCTGGGTGTCGAGCAGGCTCAGCAGCTTGGCCTGCAGGGTCAGGTCCATCTCGCGGATCTCGTCAAGGAAGATCGAGCCGTGATTGGCGGCCTCGATCAGCCCGACCTTGCGTTCGACGGCGCCGGTGAAGGCGCCCTTTTCATGCCCGAACAGCTCGGATTCCAGCAGGCTTGCCGGCAGCGCGGCGCAGTTGATGTCCATAAACTCGCGCGCCGCCCGGCTGGAATTGCGGTGGATCATGCGCGCGACCAGACCCTTGCCGGTCCCGGTCTCGCCATAGATCAGCACCGTCCGCGCCGGGCTGGTGCCGACGCGCCGGACAAGCTGCCGGAGCGTCTGCATGGAGGGATGATCGCCGATCAGGTCGTTGTCATAGTCCGCCATGCAGGATTCCGCAGCCACCCGTCCGCTTTACATCAGCGGTCGAGTGTATGCCGGGTCCACGCCCCCGAACAAGGGTTGCCCGGGCAGATCAGCGCGTCGCGGTCGCGGCAGGAATAGACGGCCGAGGCGATGGTCATGGTGCCGCTGTCCTCGCCATGCTGGCAGATCGGCGCGCCCTGATCGGGATGGGTGGCCATCAGTGCCTGCGCGGCCGTCCGATCCCAGTCGCGGCCGGGCAGCACCGCCTGCAGATGCGCGAAGCGGTCGCCGGAATTGCCCGCGATGACGTCGCCGTGCGGCAGCAGCGTGTCGCCCGCCAGCGCCGCGCTGACATACTGGTTGGTGCGCCAGACCAGGGGTCCGCGCGTCACATCGGCCCCCGCCGCGCCCAGTTCCACCGCCGCGACATCGCCCGAGGCGTCGGCCATGACCAGCGTGCCACCGCCCGCATGGGGCTGGCTGTCGATCAGCGCCAGCGCCTCGGCCACCGTCGCGCAGCGCGCCAGCAGCCGCGTCATCAGGAAATAGCGCAGCCAGCCGACCCGGTGATGCCGGACCGCGACCTGCGTATCGGCCAGCGCAAAGCCCTGCGCGTTGACGCCGCTGGAATAGGCGCCGGGGCTGCCCAGACTGCCAAGGCAAAGCATCCCGCCCGTGATCACATCCGGCCCGTCATGCTGCGCCACCGTCTGGATGCCCAGATGCGTGCCCGAGAAATCGCGGTTCTTGACCACCAGGGGACCATCCGGCCCGTCGCTGACCGCCCATGCGCTGCACCCGTCATCCAGCCGCGCGCCGTTCTTCAACGCCCGCAGCGTGCTGACATGCAGATGGGTGAACAGCATGTCGGGATCGAGACCGAAACCGGCGGCGATGCCGTCCAGCTCGGCCAGCCCTTCGGGATCGGCGGCCTGATGAAAGGCGCGCTGCGCGGCCAGATAGGCGCGGGCCTCGGCGTCGATCAGCCCCTCGGCCTGCGCGGTCTGGACCCGGCCGATGGTCGCCTGACGGACCTGTTCCGCCTGCCCGGCGCTGGCTTGGACGCGGCCGCGGTCATGGGCGCTGCCGGTCAGGGCAAGGGTGATCACGCTCATGCCGCAGGCTCCTCGAGCAGCGAGATGTTTTCGTGCAGCCGGTGGCAGGCGGCGGTGTGGCCGGGCGCCAGCGTTTCCGACACCGGCACCACCTTGCGGCAGATGTCGATGGCCAGCGGGCAGCGGGTGTGGAACTTGCAACCCGGCGGCGGCGCCAGCGGCGAGGGCAGATCGCCCTTTAGCCGGACGCGGTTGCGGCGGCCGGTCGGCTCAAGCTCGGGCACCGCCGACATCAGGCTTTGCGTATAGGGGTGGCGCGGGCGGGCGAGGATGTCCTCGACCTGCCCCATCTCGACGATCTCACCCAGATACATCACCGCCACCCGGTCGGCGAGATAGCCGATGACGGAAATATCATGGCTGATGAACAAATAGGTCAGCCCCATTTCCTGCTTCAGATCCTGCAGCAGCGTGATGATCTGCGCCTGGATCGACACGTCCAGCGCCGACACCGGCTCGTCGCAGACGATGAACTCGGGCGTCGAGACCAACGCCCGCGCGATCCCGATCCGCTGCCGCTGCCCGCCCGAGAACTGGTGCGGATAGCGGTCGAGCTGATTGGCCTTCAGCCCCACCCGCTCGCAGATCTGGCCGACCATGTGGCGGATTTCATCACTGCTGCGCGCGATTCCATGCAGCCGCAGCGGCAGGCCCACGATCTCGGCCACGGTGCGGCGCGGGTTCAGGCTGGCATAGGGGTCTTGAAAGATGATCTGCATCCGCCGCCGCATCGCCTTCAGCGCGGGCGGCGACAGCGCGGTGATGTCCTGCCCGTCAAACACCACCCGCCCCGCCGTCGGCTCGCTGAGGCGCAGGATCGCGCGGCCCAGCGTGGATTTGCCGCAGCCGCTTTCCCCGATCAGACCCAGGATCTCGCCGCGCTCGACGGTCAGGCTGACATCGTTGACCGCCCGCACGACCAGCCCCGGCGCACCGGTCAGCCGCGCCGTCAGCCCCGGCTTGCCGCCATAGAATTTCGACAGGTGTTCGACCGATAGCAGCGACATCACATCTCCTCCAGCCGGATGCAGCGGGCCTGCCGGCCGAGACCGGCGGGCCGCATGGGAATGGGCTTGAGGCAGGCGTCGATGGCCATCGGGCAGCGCGAATGAAAGCGGCACTGGGCGGGCATCCCGATCAGGTCGGGCACCTGCCCCATGATCGGCTGGATCGGCTGGCCGCGCAGCGCCGGGCGCGGGATCGAGGCCAGCAGCCCCTTGGTATAGGGGTGGCGCGGATTGGCCACGACCTCGGCCGTGGGGCCGGTCTCGACCACCTGCCCGGCATACATGACCATCACCCGCTCGCAATGCTCGGCCACGACGCCCAGATCATGGGTGATCAGCACCACGCTCATCCCCAGCCGGGCGCGGATGTCGGTGATCAGCTCCAGCACCTGCGCCTGAATGGTGACGTCCAGCGCCGTCGTCGGCTCGTCCGCGATCAGCAGCTGGGGCCGGCAGGCCAGCGCAATGGCGATCATGATGCGCTGCCGCATCCCGCCCGAGAACTCGTGCGGATATTGCCGCAGCCGGCTGGCGGCCGAGGGGATGCCGACCAGTTGCAGCATCTCTTCCGAGCGGTCGCGGATCGCGGTGCGGCGCGCGCCGCCGCGGGGCGGCAGCGTCTCGTCATGGGCTTCCAGCACCTCGGCGATCTGTTCGCCCACGGTCAGCGCCGGGTTCAGCGCGGTCAGCGCGTCCTGCATCGTCATGGCGATGTCCTTGCCGCGCACCGCCCGCATCTGCGACGGCGACAGCCCGCGCAGGTCGCGCCCGTCAAAGCGGATCTCGCCCGCGTCGATCCGCCCCGGCTGCCGGATCAGCCCCATGACCGAGGCAAAGGTCACGCTTTTGCCCGAGCCGCTTTCGCCGACCACGCCCAGACATTCGCCGCGCCGGACCGTCACATCGACCCCGTCGACGGCCGGCACCTGACCGGCGCGGGTGTCGAACACCGTCCGCAGCCCGCGCACTTCCAGCAGATCATCTGTCATTCTGCAAACCTTGGATCGAAGGCGTCGCGCAGCCCCTGGCTCGCCACATTGATCGCCAGCACCAGCGCCACGATGGCCAGACCGGGGAAGGTCGAGACCCACCACGCTTCCAGGATAAAGGCCCGCCCATCGGCCACCATCGACCCCCAGGACGCGGTCGGCGGCTGCACGCCCAGCCCCAGGAAGGACAGCGAGGCTTCAAGAATGATGATATGGGCCATGCGGATCGTGGACACGACGATGACCGGCGACAGGATGTTGGGCAGGATCTCGCGCAGCATGATGTGCCGCCCGGATGCGCCCAGCGCCCGCGCGGCCTCGACATATTCCAGCTCGCGCGTGGCCAGCGTCTCGCCGCGCACGACACGGCAGGGGATCACCCATTCCTTGTAGGCGAGCGCCAGGATGATGTTCCACAGCCCCGGCCCCATCATCGCCATCAGCCCGATGGCAAAGATCAGATAGGGAAAGCCCAGCAGGATATCGACGATGCGCGAAATGACGATATCGACCCAGCCGCGCAGATAGCCCGAGGCCAGGCCGGCCAGAATCCCGACCACCGTGGCGATCGACACCACGACCACGCCGATGAAGATCGAGATGCGGGCGCCATAGATGATCCGCGACAGGATATCGCGGCCCAGCGCGTCGCAGCCCAGGAAATAGGCCCATTCGCCGCCCTCGGCCCAGGCCGGCGGTTGCAGGCGGCGGAACAGGTCGGTCTCATTGGGGTCCTGCGGCGCGATCAGCGGCGCAAAGATCGCCATGACCACGAACAGCAGCACCACCACCGCGCTCGGCAGCGCCAGCCGGTTCTGCGCAAATCCGGCCATGTTGCGGCGAAAGATCGACTCGGTCGCGGCGGGTTGGTCCAGAACGACGCTCACAGCTTCACCCGTGGGTTGAGGACGGTATAGAGGATGTCGGCGATGAAGTTCAGCAGCACATAGGTCACCGCGTAGAACAGCACCGCCGCCTGAACGAGCGGGAAGTTCCGCAAAAAGATGCTCTCGACCACCAACCGACCCAGACCGGGCCAGCCGAACACCGTCTCGATGATCATGTTGCCGCCCAGCAGGCTGCCGGTCTCGATGGCCGCGACCGAGACCGTGGGGATCAGCGCGTTCTTCAGCGCGTGGCGGAACAGCACCTTGCGCCGCGACAGCCCCTTGGCATCGGCAAAGGTGACATAGTCCTGCCGCAGCACCTCGAGCATCGAGGTCCGCGTCACCCGCATCAGGATCGCCGTCATCGGCAGCCCCAGCGTGATCGCGGGCAGCATGATGTGGCGCAGCGCATCGCCAAAGGCGCGCAGATTGCCGTTCAGCAGCGTGTCGATCAGCAGGAAGCCGGTGATCGACGGCACCTCATACGCAAATCCGATCCGGCCCGAGACCGGGAAGATTTGCAGATGCACGGCAAACAGCATGATCAGCAGGATGCCGAACCAGAAGCCGGGCATCGACACCCCCAGCAGCGAACCCACCGTCGCCAGCCGGTCGAGCAGCGAGTTCTTGCGGATCGCCGCAAGGACGCCCAGCGGAATGGCGGTGCCCAGGGCAAAGATCAGCGCCACGAGGCTCAGTTCGATGGTGGCGGGCAGACGCTCGGCGATGACATCGACGACTGGGCGGCGGTGATAGAAGCTGGTGCCGAAATCGCCGCTGATGGCGTTGCCCAGAAACAGGATGAACCGTTTGTAGAGCGGTTGATCCAGCCCCAGATCGCGGCGCAGCGTCTCGACCTGTTCCGGCGTGACCGACTGATCGCCGATCATGATCTGCACCGGGTCGCCGGGGGTCAGCGCCATCATCGCGAACGCGATGGCGCTGACCCCCAGAAGAACAGGCAGAAGCTGAAGGAAGCGTTCCAAAAGCTTGCCCGAAGTCATGCCTGTTCCCCCTTTTTCATCCGCGGATCAATCGACGCAGGCATCATGCAGGTTGATGCGGCTGTCGGCACTGGGCGTCCAGCCCGACAGTCGCTTCGAGACCCCATAGATCTCTTGCGGGACCCACAGATACAGATAGGGCGCATCGGCGTTGATGATCAGCTCGGCCTCGCGATACAGGGCCGCGCGCTTGTCGCTGTCCATCTCGACGGCGGCCTCGTCCAGCAGCCGGTCGACCTCGGGGTTGGAATAGCCGGCCGAGTTGCCGCGGTCATCGGTGCGGTGCGTGGGCGTGAAGATGTCGAACGGGTCGAGCGAGCCGTTGCCCCAGCTGCTGAAATACAGATCGCCGGATTTGGGCTTGCCGGCGGTGCGCCATTTCTCGGACAGCTGCGCGCTTTCGCCGACCGCGACCTTGGCCCGGATCCCGGCCTTGGCCAGCAGCGAGGCGACCGCCTCGGCATCGTCCTTGAACGCGCCCTCGACATCCAGCGTCACGTCGATGCCGTCGGGATAGCCCGCCTCGGCCAGCATCTGCTTGGCCTTTTCAACGTCATGTTCATAGGCGGGCAGCTCGCTTGCGCCGAAGGCGTCGGGCGACAGGATGCCTTCGATCCGCTGCGCGTTGCCGCCCAGGATCTTGTCGATGATCAGGTCCTTGTCCAGCGCATGGGCGGCGGCCTGTCGCACCTTGGGATCGTCGAAGATCTCGCCCTGCGTGTTCATCGCCACAAAGAAGCTGCGCGTGCCGTTCACGGTCATGACGTCGGTGCCGTCATTGGCCTTGATCTGCGCGACTGAGAAGGGCGGCACATCAGTGATGATCTCGACATCCCCGGCCAGCAGGGCGGCGACGCGGCTGGCGGTTTCCGGGATCACCTTGAAGATCGCGCGGTCGACGCAGGCCGGACCGACCGGCGGGATCTCTGGCGAGCCGCCGTAATAGTCGTCAAAGCGTTCCATGATGATCGCGTCGCCCTTGCGCCATTCGGCCAGCTTGAAGGGGCCGGTGCCGTTGACTTGCGTGGCCATGCCCTCGGTGCCGACCTTTTCGACAAACGCCTTGGACACGATCTGCTGGTTCGGCAGCATCGCGGGCAGGATCGGCCAAGGCTCGGTCAGGGTGATCCGCACGGTGTTGCCGTCGATCACATCGACCTTCTCGACCGGCCCCATCAACCCCTGCCGCGGCGAGGTCTGCCCGTCGTCCATGCCGCCTTCCTGCACCACGCGGTCGAGCGTGAACTTCACATCCTCGGCCGTCATCTCGGTGCCGTCGTGGAACTTGACGCCCGAGCGGATCTTGAAATCATATTCGGTCGGTGAGACCTGCACGATGGATTCCGCGATTTCGGGTACGACCTTCATCTGCGAGTCGCGGGTCAGCAGCCCGTCGAACATGTTGCGGATGATGGTCTCGGTCGGCCGGTTGCGGTGGTTCGCCGGGTCGAGCGTGTCGGCATCGACGCTGAACCCGATCCGCAGATCGACGGCCGCCGCTGGTGTCAGCCCGGCGCCCAGCGCCAGCACGGACACCGCCAAAAGGCAGTTCAATTTCATGTCTTTCTCTCCCTGTTGTTCGGGCTGCGTATCTCGCGCCCGAATATCCCCCACCAACCATATGCAGGAACCATGCCGCCCGCGCCCCTGCCGCTGCTTTGGCCGCGAAAACCGCTGAGGACGCGGTTTGAAAGCCGCCGCGCGGATGCGGTGGCGAGCGGATCGCGCTTTTCACGCGAACGGCGTGAGAGTCACGCGCGGCGCGGGTCCGCCCGATCCGGCGGCCCACCCGACTGCCGCGTCTGTCGCGTGGCGGCGGGGGCAAGGCCCAGAGCCTCGCGGTATTTCGTCACCGTCCGGCGTGCCAGCGGCAGCCCCTCGGCCCGCAGATGCGCCGCGATGGCCGTGTCGGTCAGCGGCGCGGCGGGGTCTTCGGCGGCGATCAGCCCGGCGATCCGGTGGCGCAGCGCAGTGGCTGAGACCGGCGCCCGGCCCGGCATCGCGACGCCGGTGCTGAACAGCCGGCGCAGCAGGATCGTCCCGCGCGGCGTGGTCATCATCCGGTCCGCCACGGCGCGTCCGATGGTCGTCTCGTGCAGGTCCAGCTCTTGCGCCAGACCCGCCAGCGTCAGCGGCACCAGCCCGGCATCGCCCCTGCGCAGCCAGTCGCGCTGGCGCTGCACCACCGCCTGCGCCACGCGCAGCAGCGTGACGTTGCGCCGGTCCACCGCCTGCGCCAGCAGCCGCGCCTGCCGCAGATCCTCGGCATCGCCCGCTTCCGCGTCCGACACCGTCAGCTGCGGCAGGGTCGAGCGGTTCAGCTCGACCTGCCACCCCTCGCCCGCCCGGCGCAGCGTCAGATCGGGCGGCGCGATCACCACCGCGCTTGCGTCGAACTGCGTCCCCGGCTTGGGATCGAAGCTGCGCAGCAGCCGCAGCATCCCGGCCACCTCGTCCACCGTGACGCCCGCGCGGGCGGCGAGGTCGTCCAGCCGCCCCTCGGCCAGCAGCGGCAGGTTGTCCAGCACCACGGCAAAGGCCGGCGTCAGCACCCCGCGATCCGCCGCCTGCAAGGCCAGACATTCGGACAGCGAACGCGCGAACAGCCCCGCCGGCTCGATCTGCTGAAGCTTGGCCAGCACCGCCTCGACCTGCGGCAACGGAAAGGCGAACGCCTCGGCGATGTCGGGCAGCGGCTGGTTCAGCCAGCCCGTCGGCTCGACCGATTGGATCAGCGCCTCGGCCATGGCGATCTCGGCCGGGTCGCGCAGCAGCAGGCGGGATTCGCGCAGCAGATGGTCATGCAGCCCCGGCGCCGGGCCGGCCTGCGTCAGTTCCGCCAGCCCGGCCCCGGATGACGTGACCGGCGGCGGGGCGTTGGGCCGCCTGGCCGCCTCGGCCCCGCGCTGCTGGAACAGCGCCAATCCTGGCTCTGGCTCGCTTGGCGACACCGTCAGATGCGCGTTGGCGGCGGCCAGCGTCGCCAGTTCCGCCGCCAGATCGGCGTTGGACAGCTTCAGCATCCCGATGGCGCGGGTCAGTTCGGCCGTCATGGCCAGGGATTTCCGCTGCGTCAGGTGAAGGCCGTGGGTGATGTGCATGACGCAATGTCGTCCATTCCCGCCCAGCAAGCAACGCCCGGCCCGACGCGCCTATTCGCTGGGCGCGGTGACGATGCCGTCCTTGAGGCGGCTTTCCTTCAGCAGCCCGTGTTCCTCGAGGATCGGATAGGCGACCGAGGCGATATGCGCGTTCACCCGCTTGAGGTCGCGCAGCAGGTCGAGGTGGATGGTGCTGGTTTCCAGCGTCTCGACCCGCCCGATCCGCATCCGCTCCATGTGACGTTCCGACGATTCCGCCTCAATCCGGCGACTTTCGACCTTACGCGCCACCAGCCGATGCGCCAGCGTCACGTCGCGCGACAGAAAGATCGCCTGCGCCATGCGCAGATTGTCCAGCGTGTGCTGGAAGAAGGCGGTGATCTCGGCCTCGCCCTCATTGGAGAAGGTCAGCTTCTTGCGCATCTTCTTGCCGGCGATTTCGGCAATGCCGCCTTCGACGATGTCGCCGATATGTTCCAGATTGATGGCATAGGACACGATCTCGGCCGCCCAGCGCACGTCGCTTTCGTCCAGCTCGCCCCGGCTCAGCCGCGCGACATACAGCTTGATCGCCTCGTGCAGGCGGTCGACCTCTTCTTCCAGCCGGTTGACCTCGGACAGCGCCCATTCGTCGGATTCGCACAGCGCGGCCAGCGTGCGTTCCAGCATCTCATCGACCAGATCGCCCAGTTGCAGCGTCTCGCGCGCGGCGACGGCCAGCGCCATTTCCGGCATCGGCAGCAGGCTTTCGTCCAGTTGGCTGCGCCGCTCGGTCGGGTCGCGGACATCGGGCATCATCTTCTCGACCAGCCGGCACAGCGGCCCGACCAGCGGCAGAAACACCACCAGCAGCGCGAGGTTGAAGGCGATATGCGCCCCCACGACCAGATGATCGGGTTCGTGCAGCACCAGCGACAGCCCGCGCGCCAGCGGCTCGGCCAGAACCAGCACCACCAGCGCGCCCGAGGCCCGGACCAGCAGGTTCGCCATGGTCAGCCGGCGCGCGGCCACGCCTTCGGACTGGACCGCAAGCCATGGCGGCACCGCGCCGCCCAGATTGGCCCCCGCGACCAGCCACAGCGACAGCTCTGGCCCGACCACCCCGGCCGAGGCGAGCGTCATCACCAGCACCACGACCGCCAGGCTGGACGAGGCCAGCACCGCCAGCCCGCCCGCGATGGCCAGCGCAAAGACCGGCGCGTTGGCCAGCCCGGTCAGCACCGCGATCACGGTCTGGCTGTCGCGCATCGGCGCGGTCACATCGCCCAGCAATTGCAGCGCCAGCAGCATCAGCCCCAGCCCCAGCAGCGCCCGGCCCAGATTGCGCGGCTTGTTGCCGTCAAAGACCCGGTGCATCACGACGCCCAGAAAGATCGCCGCGCTGCCGACCCAGTGGATATCCGCCGACAGCACCACCGTCACGATGGCGGTGCCGAGGTTCGCGCCCAGCATCATCGCCTGCGCCATGCGCGGCCGGATGATGTCGCGCGCGACAAAGGACGCGATGATGACGGCCGAGGCGGTGCTGGATTGCAGCCCCAGCGTCGCCAGAAAGCCCCAGAAGGCCGCGACAACGCGCCCGCCATAGCCATGCGACAGCCGCTGCCGCAGCGCCGCGCCATAGGCCCGCAGCACGCCCGTCTTGATCAGGCGCAGACCCCACAGCAGCAGCGCGGCCGCCGCCAGAAGATCGATCAGCTGCAGAGTCGATTGCATGTGGTCCAGCCCTCCCCGGATCGCGGCAGAATGACAGCGGGTGCGCTGCAGTGCAATATTGCCCGGCCGATCCGATATCGGCTGCAAGTCCCGACAGCGCTTGCAGTTTCCGGGTCCTGGCCGAAGCGTGATGCAGCTTGTCCCGGCGTGGCGGCCTGATTGCATGGCATTGCCGCCGGATGCAAGCGTGGGCGGGTCCGGCCGGGGCGCTGCGGCCCGCCGCGGGCGGGGTTGTCGCTCAGCAAGATGTGATGCGCGCGGTCCGCGTCAGGCCATGACGTCCTGTGCGGCGACGACATCCGGCGCGGCCAGCCGGTCATGGCTCAGATCCAGCAGCACGGTCATTCCGGTCGCGGTGAACTGCCGGTCCAGCCTGCCGTCGATCTGGCTGTCCAGTGCCATCTCGCACATGGCGGTGCCGAAGCCGGTGCCGAACGGCGTCTTCACCGTCTCGGGCCGGAAGGTCTCGGTCCAGCGGATCAGCAGCCGGTCGACACTGCGCTCGCTGGCGATGGTCAGGCTGCCGCCGGGCTGCGACAGCGCGCCGTATTTCACCGCATTGGTGCAAAGCTCGTACAGAACCAGCGCCAGCGGCGTGATTGCCTCGCCCCGCAGCGGCAGATCCTCGACCTGAACATGCGTCGTCACCGCCCCGGCAAAGGGTTCGAGGATGGTGGCGATCAGCCCCTGCAGCGTCCGGGCGGGGGCGTCCGCCGCCCGCTCTGGCCCCGGCGAGGCCAGCGAATGGGCCGCCGCCAACGCCTGCAGCCGCCCGCCCATCAGGCGCACCAGCTCGTCGACGCTGTCGGTCTGAGACGCGCAAAGCCGCAGCAGCCCGCCGGCGATGGCAAAGCTGTTGCCGACGCGGTGCTTCATCTCGGACAGCAGCAGGCGCTGCTGTTCGGCGGCGTGGTAATGCGAGGTGATGTCGCGCGCGATCTTGGACGCCCCGACCACCGCGCCGCTGGCGTCATGGATGGGCGAGATGGTGACAGAAACCGGAAAGACCTCGCCGCTCTTGCGCAGGCGCATGGTCTGAAAGTTCTCGACCCGCTCGCCCCGGCGCAGGCGGCCGATGATGTCGGCCTCTTCGTGCTGCCGCTCGGCCGGGATCAGCATGGTGATCGGCTGGCCCACCGCCTCGGCGGCGGTATAGCCGAAGATATGCTCGGCCGCGCGGTTCCAGCTGAGGATGATGCTGTCGAGGTTCTTGGCGATGATCGCGTCGTTCGAGCCCTCGATCAGGGCGGCGAACTGCTGGTGCAGACTGTCATCTAGAAGAGACATCGGGGATTCTCGGACAGGGGCCATCGCAAGGGCCGGGTGACGGATCAGGGGCAGACAGATGGCAGGCAAGACAGGCAGGCCCGGCTGGCGCCCGCAAAGCCGCTGACGCAGCCCGGGCGATCAGGCTGATCTTGCGTATATTTCCTAATTTTTGGGAAGGCCATAACCCTGTTGCCCGCCCCGCCCGCGCCGCGACGTCAATTGTGGCGGCGGCAGGGCGCTGCCGCCGGGCGACGCAGGTTGCCTACGGGGGCGGGCGACCGGAGGAAGAACCGCCCGGTCGCCCGCATCTCATGTCACGCAACCAGCGGCTTTCGGTTCTCGACATGGCGCACCGCCAGCCGCCGCCCCATCCGGCCCGAGGCGATCACCCGCGCGCTGACCCGCTCGGCGCCCATCTCGCGCAGGTCGGGGAAGATCGCAAAGATCTCGGCCAGCGCGGCGGCACCGATGGATTTCATCGCCTCGGCGCCGGTGTGCATGGATTCCGTCTCGGCCCCGTTCGAGATCACGATCTGGTGGTCGTCGAAGAGGAAATGCACATAGGTCACCCGGTCGAGATCATGGGCCACATCGACCCCGTCGACCATCAAAAGCTGCTTGGCCGCGACCAGCACCTCATCCGTGCCGAAGATCCGCTGCGCGATCCGCGAGCGCACCAGAACCCGGTGCTGCGGCGAGACGACCAGATCCTGCGCGGGAATGTTCTTGCCCAGGGCACCCGCCCGGATCCGGATCGGGCGCAGGTTCGGCGCGGCCTCAAGCTCTGCCGCGGTCAGGTGGCGCTGTCCGACCCAGCGCAGCGGCTGCAACCCGGCATCGCGGGTCCGCACCAGCAGGCCGGGCGAGAGCTGCCCGGCGGCCACGGGACCGTCGGCGGTCTCGATCAGCGTCTCGGCCGCAAAGCACGCGACTCTGGTATTGTCCTGAATCAGCTTCGTCTTGTCGACAGGCGCACCGTTATCCTTGATGCTCAGATCCAGCGTCGGCAGGCCGTGGCTGCCATCCAGCCAGTCCAGCCTGCCATTATCGGCATGATCCGCGCGCATCCAGACCAGAGGGTATGTGTATTGCTGGTCAGGATGATGGGTATTCCAGATCGCGAGCGTCTGCTCATTGTAGAAGCCGGACAGGTCGACGAAATCACGCTCGGAGTCGTCAGCGCCGGTGTTGAAATCGGTGATGACCCCATCGCCCGCGATGAAGGTGTCCTTGCCCGTCCCGCCGGTCAGCGTGTCGAGACCAGTCCCGCCATTCAAGATGTCGTTGCCGGCGCCGCCGTCGAGAAAGTCGTTGCCAGCCCCGCCAAACAGCGCATCATCACCGGACCCGCCGTCAAGCCGATCATTGCCCGCCCCGCCGTCGAGCGTGTCATTGCCGGACCCGCCGTCCAGTCGATCATCGCCGGCATTGCCCCAAATGCTGTCGTTTCCGGCGCCGCCATAGACGGTGTCATTGCCACCGCCCGCGGTGATGGTGTCGTTGCCATCGCCGCCGTCGATATAGTCGTTGCCGCCGCGCGTGCTGGTGCCCGCCTTGTCATCCCCATAGATGACGTCATCGCCGGACCCGCCAAAGATGCGGTCGTCAACCGTGCCGCCCGCGCCGCTTTGCCCGTCCGGCCCAAGCGTGACGCCCGGATCGCCGTCCCAGACGCCGCCGATGATGGTGTCATCGCCCTCTCCGCCGAACAGGAAGTCCGACCCGGTCTTGCCGTCGATAGAGTCGTTCCCCGCGCCACCATCGAGATAGTTGGTGTAGGCCGAGCCATCGGCATCCACCCCGTCGCCGTCATAGCCGATCAAGGTATCGTTCCCGGACGTCCCGATGATACCGTCCATGCCTTCGAGCGTGTCGGTCCCCAAGCCCACATGTGACACATGGAAGACGTTCGAGCCGGGGTTCAGCGTCACGTTGATCCCGACATTGCCCTTGACCGTCGCGTCCGAATAG
The DNA here is from genome assembly GCF_002865605.1 of Paracoccus jeotgali. Lineage (NCBI taxonomy): Bacteria > Pseudomonadati > Pseudomonadota > Alphaproteobacteria > Rhodobacterales > Paracoccaceae > Paracoccus > Paracoccus jeotgali. Next base: position 99,729 of record NZ_CP025583.1, on the reverse strand, counting down.
TCAGCGATGTCCAGTCCCGTCCCGCCATTCAGCAGGTCATCGCCGGACCCGCCTTGCAAGCGATCCCAACCGCCCTGCCCATACAGCAGATCATTCCCCGCGCCGCCATGGATCACGTCGCGGTCGGCTATGCCGCCCTGAGCCTGATCAGCTTTGCTGCCACCGCCGCCGCGGATCGTGTCGTTGCCTTCCTTGCCGTTGAATGTCTCGGGCTGGCTGCTCCCGATCAAACTGTCCGCTGACTTGCCGCCTACCTTTGGCGTGGCCGAGTTATAGATCGGCGACAAGTTGACCGTAGCCCCCGAATTGATGGTGATACCGCTGGCGCTGGGGACGAAATAGACCTCGTTGCCATTGACGTGGAACGCGCCGTCGATCTCGCGTTCGGCGAAGGGGATACCGTCCTGGCTGCCTGAGGCGGTGATCGTGCCGGCACCGATCCGCGTGTCGCCGACACTCGCGACCGCCGGGCTCACGCTATTGCCGAACCACAGCGATTTATCGGCGCCAAGCGTCACCTTATAACCCTGAGCCATTTTCAAACCCTCTCAAATATCAGCGCCGCGCGCCTGGCGCCCGGCAGGAAGTCATCTCGGACTGACGGCGATGCCGGCATCCGTCTGCGTCATGTCGCGGCCAGTCGTGGCGCGCGGAACCGGGTGCTGAAAAAGAGGCGGCGCTGCCCCAGGGGCAGGACGCGAAACTTTCAGACTGCGAGCCGTTCATCGGCCGAATCGATGGGCGTAAGCCCGACAAGTTCGTGCGTCGGGTAGCACCCCGCACTCAACCCAGGCAATCAGATTATGGTCGGACCAGTTCAGTTTATGAAAATTGATGCAAACCTGCCGCAGCGAGCTCTCTCGACCGACGGCGCAGAGCAACACCCGCTGGACCCTCTGCCCGCCTACCGCGCCACCTTCGCGCTTGGCAGCGCAGCGTCGATCTGCTAAGAGGCCCGCTTATCCGCCTGGACCCGGTGCAAATCCGGGTGGCTCTTCCGGCCGCCGATCCGCCGGACCACCTGTTCTCGCAAGACGCAAGCGACGACATCGCCCGATGTCGCCACAGGATTTTCATGACGCTGTTTCCCGATTATCGCGACCAATGGCTTGGCAATGTCCGCGCCGATCTTCTTTCCGGACTGGTCGTGGCGCTGGCCCTGATCCCCGAGGCGATTGCCTTCTCGATCATCGCCGGGGTCGATCCCAAGGTGGGGCTTTACGCGAGCTTTTCCATCGCGGTCATCACCGCCATTGTCGGCGGACGGCCGGGGATGATCTCGGCCGCGACGGCGGCGACGGCGGTGCTGATGGTGACGCTGGTGCGCGATCACGGGCTGGAGTATCTGCTGGCCGCCACCGTGCTGGCCGGGCTGATCCAGATCGGCGCGGGGTTGCTGAAGCTGGGGCGGTTCATGCGCTTCGTGTCGAAATCGGTGATGACCGGCTTTGTCAACGCGCTGGCGATCCTGATCTTTCTGGCGCAACTGCCCGAGCTTGATCCCGCCCGCGTCGGCGCGCTGACCTATGTGCTGGTCGCGGCGGCGCTGGCGATCATCTATCTGCTGCCCCGGCTGACGCGGGCGGTGCCTTCGCCGCTGGTCACGATCCTGGTGCTGACGGCGCTTGTCTGGGCGACCGGCTGGGACGTGCGCACCGTGGGCGATATGGGCGCGCTGCCCGACACGCTGCCGGTCTTCCTGCTGCCCGACATTCCGCTGAACTTCGAGACGCTGTCGATCATCTTCCCCTACTCGCTCGCCGTGGCCGTGGTGGGGCTGCTGGAAAGCCTGATGACGCAGAACCTTGTGGACGAGCTGACCGACACCACCTCGGACCGCAATCAGGAGTGTATCGGTCAGGGCCTCGCCAATACCGCGACCGGCTTCATCGGCGGCATGGCCGGCTGCGCGATGATCGGGCAGTCGATGATCAACGTGAAATCCGGCGGGCGGGGGCGGCTGTCGACCTTTGTCGCCGGGGTGGTGCTGCTGATCCTGGTGGTGTTCCTGTCGGATTTCGTGCGGATCATCCCCATGCCCGCGCTGGTCGCGATCATGATCATGGTGTCGGTCGGCACCTTTTCCTGGTCGTCGATCCGCGATCTGGGGACGCATCCGACCTCGTCTTCGGTGGTGATGCTGGCGACGGTGGCGACGGTGGTCTGGACGCATAACCTCGCCATCGGGGTGCTGGTCGGCGTGCTGCTGTCGGGGATCTTCTTTTCGGCCAAGATCGCGCAGCTGTTCCGGGTGACCCCGACCCTGTCGCCGGACGGCACCCACCGCACCTATCAGGTCGAGGGGCAGCTGTTCTACGCCTCGGTCGAGGATTTCACCGCCGCCTTCGATTTCCGCGAGGACGTCCGCCGCGTGACCATCGACGTCACCCACGCCCATATCTGGGACATCTCGTCGGTGCAGGCGCTGGACGCGGCGGTGCTGAAATTCCGCCGCGTCGGGATCGAGGTCGAGGTCATTGGCATGAACGCGGCCTCGACCACCATCGTCGACCGCCTGTCCCTGCGCGACCGCAGCCCTCAGGACGACAAGCTGGCGGTCTAGGGCCGCCGCGCCCTACCCCACCTCTTTATAGATCCCTTCCGCCCGGAAGCGGCGGATGATCTCGTGATTGATCCGCTCGCGGTGCTTCAGATAGGCGGGATAATCGGGCGGGCTGTACCAATAGGTCACCTTCAAGGTCAGCGAGCCCGCCGCGATGTCGTCGAACACCACCTGCGGCAGATGGCCGGGGCGGTTGATGGGCGCGTTCGGGTCCTGGGGCGGCGTAGATCCCGCCTGCGGCACCTCGCCCGACAGGGCGGGCGGGGCGACGGAGAGGATCTCGTGCAGGATCGACTTGGCGCGGCGGATCTTGTCCTGCGGCAGGTCGAAGGGCAGCGGCAGGGTCATGTTGCGCCGGATCGAGGGGCGCTGATCGACATTCTCGATGTCCATGCCGGCCACGCTTTCGTTCGGGATCGTCACCAGATGGCCCGACATCAGCCGCAGCCGGGTCGAGCGCATCCCGATCTCTTCGACCGTGCCCTCGTAATTGTTCAGCTTGACGCGCTGCCCGACCGAGAACGGCTTGTCGAGCAGCAGCATCAGGCTGCCGAAGACGTTGCGCAGCGTGTTCTGCGCTGCCAGCGCAATCGCCAGACCCGTCACCCCGGCCCCGGCCACGATGGCGGTCAGCGAGAACCCGATCAGCTGCATCCCCTGCAGCACCAGCGCGATGATCGCGATGATGCTCAGCACCCGGACGCCCAGGGTGATCAGCTGCGCGTTGATGACCCGCCGACCGGCCCCGCCCATCGACTTGGCCAGGTCGATCAGCACCGTCCCGAACGAGAAGATCAGCAGGATCCCGGCCAGCAGCGCCACCAGCGCCAGGATATAGACCGAGACCTGAAACACCCGCCCGGTGATGAAGATCTTGTCGGTGATGATGTCATACAGAAACAGGCTGAGCAGCACCGTATACAGCGGCACCATCAGCAGCGCCGACGACCGCAGCAGGGCCGAGGCATTGCGCGTCAGCCAGCCCAGGGCACTCAGCAGCAGCCAGATCGACAGCCCGGCCAGCACGAAGACCAGCACCAGCGCGATCCACTGCCAGATCGTCTGGCCATAGACGCCGTGATGCAGCCATTGCGGAAACTCGTCCGTCCAGGCCTGCAGCGTCGGGCGCGGGGTCAGGAAGGATGCCTGATAGAACCCCTGCGCGGCGGTGGTGCGATAGGGGAAGGATTCGAGCTGCCAGTAAAGTTCCTCGGCCTCGGTCAGGGTCTCGGGGCTGAACAGGTATTTGCCGGCATTCGGGCCTTCGTCGATGCGGGTGATGACCAGCGGCGTGTCCCCGATCTGCCATGACGGCGGATAGCCTTCCTTGATCGAGGCCAGCATCTGCTTGCGGTTGGGGATCTTGTCGAGCGGCGGCAGGCCGATCCGGTCCAGAACCTCGCGCAGATAGACCGCCCCGTTCACCGCCCGGTCGGACCGCAGCGAGGGCGCCACCCGCCGCAGATCGAAAAACCACTCCATCTCGTCATACAGATGGTCAAGCTCGGCGGTATCGGCGGCGGTATAGCTGTCCTGCACCAGCAGATCGTAATAGCGCTGCGTCAGCCGCAGAAAGCTGAGGATGGTGTCGCGGGGGCTGTTGGTGTTGGCAGGTTCCAGCAGCCCGTCCAGCGCATGGGCGGCGGCCGCCTCGCTGTCGACAAGCTGGGCCAGCAGATCCTGGATTCCGTCGAGACGGGCCGAGGGATAGAACGCCTCGCCGCTGATCGCCTCGGGTTCCTGCGCAACCGCGGCGGGGGCAAGCGCCGCGAGGACAAGGGCCAGCCAAAGACCCAGCATCTCGCGCCGGAGACGGGTTCCGAGCATCGTGATCTCTCCGCGCTGTCTCTATCCTTGGTTGTGTAGGTGCTGAGGGCCCGGATCGCAAGTTGTAACCCGTCCGGCCCGTGGCGAGCCTTGGCCCGGCCGCTCAAGAAGGGACTGGCGAACACGGCGCCAGTTTCGCAAGCTGAAAGGCAGTCACTTGCCGAATCAACGACCACAGGGAGTATCGACATGGCGGACGAGCATTCGAAGGAAGCCACCGGCTCGACGACCGGTGCAGGCGCGCCGGCACCCAGCGACCGCAACTCGCTGACCATCGGTGCCGATGGGCCGATCCTGCTGCATGATGTGCATTTCCTTGAACAGATGGCGCATTTCAACCGCGAAAACGTCCCCGAGCGCCGCCCCCACGCCAAGGGCGCCGGCGCCTTCGGCGTGTTCGAGACGACCGAGGACGTGTCCGCCTATACCAAGGCCGCGCTGTTCCAGACCGGCGCCAGGACCGAGATGCTGGCCCGGTTCTCGACCGTCGCGGGCGAGTTGGGCAGCCCCGACACCTGGCGCGACGTGCGCGGCTTCAGCCTGAAATTCTATACGGATGAGGGCAATTACGACCTGGTCGGCAACAACACCCCGATCTTCTTCGTCCGCGACCCGATGAAGTTCCCGCACTTCATCCGCAGCCAGAAGCGGCTGCCCGATTCCGGCCTGCGCGACTCGCATATGCAGTGGGATTTCTGGACGCTGAACCCGGAAAGCGCGCATCAGGTCACCTATCTGATGGGCGAACGCGGGCTGCCGCGCACCTGGCGGCACATGAACGGCTATGGCTCGCACACCTATATGTGGGTGAACGCCGATGGCGAGCGGTTCTGGGTCAAGTATCACTTCCACACCGATCAGGGCATGGAGTTCTTCACCAATGCCGAGGCCGCCGAGATGGCCGGCGAGGATGCCGATTTCCACCGCCGCGACCTGTTCGACGCCATCGAGCGCGGCGAGCATCCCAGCTGGACGCTGTCGGTGCAGGTCATGCCCTATGACGAGGCGAAGAGCTATCGCATCAACCCCTTCGACCTGACCAAGACCTGGCCGCACGCGGATTATCCGCTGATCCGGGTGGGCAAGATGACGCTGAACCGCAACCCCGAGAACTTCTTTGCCGAGATCGAGCAGGCGGCGTTCTCGCCCGGCAACACCGTCCCCGGCATCGGCCTGTCGCCCGACAAGATGCTGCTGGGCCGGGCCTTCGCCTATAACGACGCGCAGCGCAACCGGATCGGGACCAACTTCCACCAGCTTCCGGTGAACCAGCCCAAGGTGCCGATGAACAGCTACATGTTCGACGGCCACATGGCCTATCACCACAGCGGCGCGGCCCCCGTCTATGCCCCGAACAGCAGCGGGCGCAGCTGGGCCGACGAGCAAGGCCCGATGCCCGACGGCTGGGAGGCCGATGGCGAGATGGTCCGCAGCGCCTACACCCTGCGCGACGAGGATGACGACTTCACCCAGCCCGGCATCCTCGTCCGGGAGGTCTTTAACGACGCGCAAAGAGACGCCCTGGTCGACACCGTCGCCGGCGGATTGCTCGGCGGCGTCCGCTCTCCGGTGCTCGAGCGGGCGTTCGAATACTGGAAAAGCGTCGACCCCGACGTGGGCCAGCGCATCGAAGACAAGGTCCGCAGCGGCAGCGCCCCCCCAACCCGCCGAGGGCATGGGCGAGGCGGGCCTCTAGCAGAGGGGACGGGAGGGGGAATGGCGTCGGGCGACGAACCGCTCGGCTCGGTGCCGTTCCCTGATCCTTGCGAGGGAGCTGTCCTGGGCCGCGCCTTCGCCCCTGCCTCGGCTTCTGTCCCGGCAGCCGGTCTTGGTCCTGTCTGACCGGTTGCTGACCGTTGAGATCGACCGCAACCAAGGTACGATAGAGCCGGTCGGAGCACCGCTCTGCGCAAGGCGCCGGATCATCTGACGTTGCCCCCAACTTTTATCCAGCGTGAGCGAGACTCCGGGACTGAGTTTTGCCCATTTGGGCGGGTTGGGCAACGGGGGCTGGCGCGGAGCTTTGCGGATTGCGCAGCGTCAGGCCCCGTTGCGGGGTGAAGGTTTCGGCAAACTCGGCTGGGGTCTGCCAGCTGAGGCGGGAGTGGGGGCGTTCGGTGTTGTAGTCCGTGCGCCAGGCGACCAGCGTTGCGCGGGCATGGTGCAGGGACGGGAACAGCGTTTCGTTCAAGAGTTCGTCTCGCAGGCGACCGTTGAAGCTTTCGATGAAGGCATTCTGGGTCGGCTTTCCGGGCGCGATGTAATGCCAGTCAAACTTGCGGTCATCCACGAATTTGAGGATCGCATTCGAGGTGAACTCGGTTCCATTGTCACTGACCACCGTCTGAGGCTTGCCGCGGGTGTCGAACAGCGTCGCCAGTTCCCGCGCCACCCTTGCCCCCCGAGAGCGACGTGTCCGCGATCAGCGCCAAGCATTCCCGCGTGCAGTCATCGACCACGGTCATGATCCGGAACCGGCGGCCATCGGTCAGCTGGTCTGACACGAAGTCCAGCGACCAGCGCTGGTTTGGCAGCAAAGGCAGCACCATCGGGGCCCGTGTGCCCATGGCCCGCTTGCGCCCGCCCGGCGACGGACATGCAACTGCTCTTCGCGGTAGATGCGAAACAGGCGCTTGTGGTTGACCTCGTGGCCCTCGCGCCGCAGGAAGACATGCAACCGACGATACCCGAACCGGCGCCGGACCTTTGCCAATTCTTTCAGCCGCTCGCGCAGCACAGGGTCGTCTTGGCGGACCACCTCATACCGCATGGTCATCCGGCAACAGCCGATCACCCGGCACGCCCGCCGTTCGCTCATCTCGTGACTTGCCACTAGATGCGCGACCGCTTGCCGCTTCGCGGCGGGCGTCACCACTTTTTTCCGAGCAGATCCTTCAAGGCCGAATTGTCGAGCATGGAGTCGGCCAGCAGCTTCTTCAGCCTGCCGTTCTCATCCTCAAGCGCCTTCAGACGCTTCGCCTCGCTGACATCCATGCCGCCATACTTGGCTTTCCACTTGTAAACGGTCGCATCGCTGACGCCGTGCTTACGGCAAAGATCGGCAACGGAAATCCCCGCCTCGTGCTCCTTCAGAATGCCGATGATCTGATCCTCGGTGAACCTGCTGCGCTTCATCTCTGGTCCTTTCGGTTAGGCCAGAGTCTACCTCAAACTGGATTAGGCAGAGGGGGCAACGTCACATCCTGCCCGACCCGGCGCCCAACGTCAGGTTAGCCCTGCCGTCGGTCAATCCATCAAGACCCGACGAGCTTGGCCGACATCCTACCGCCGGCCCGGCTCGCGCACGAAGGCTCGACCCGCCTACTGCGCCGTATAGCCCCCATCGACCAGATGATAGGATCCGGTGATGAAGCTGGCCTGATCCGACAGCAGGAAGACAATCAGCGCCGCCACCTCCTCGGGCCGACCGAGACGGTTCAGCGCATGCTTGCCCTGCAGGAAGTTCAGCGTCTCCTCGTCCATCGCATCCTCGACCAGCGGCGTCTTGATAAAGCCGGGCCCGACCGAGTTCACCCGCACGCCGCCCTCGGCATGTTCCAGCGCCGCGTTCTTGGTTGCACCCACAACGCCATGCTTGGCGCTGACATAGGCGATCGACTCGGGAAAACCGACCGAACCCAGGATCGACGCCATGTTCACCACCGCGCCGCCCCCGGCCTTCTCGATCTCGGGGATCGCATAGCGCATGCCGTAGAAGACGCCGGACAGATTGATGTCGATAACCTTCTGCCAGCCGTCGATATCATAGCTGCCGGTCTTGGCCGAAGGACCGCCGATGCCCGCATTGTTGACGATTCCATGCAGCGCCCCGGTCTCGGCCACGGCGAAGTCGACCATCGCCTTGACCTGCTCGGGATCTGCCACATCGACTTCGAACGCATGCGCCTGCCCGCCCTTCACCCGAACCCCCTCCGCAACGCTCTCCGCGTGCTCGAGATCGAGGTCCGCCACAATCACCGTCGCCCCACTGGCGCCCAACTCCTCGACCGTCGCCGCCCCGATCCCGGAGCCACCACCCGTCACAATGATCGTCTTGCCATCAAACCGCAGATCCATTCACCTATCTCCTTCGACCAAATCTCTGGCTAAGCTTAGCATAGACAAAGCCGAAGCGACGGCCATCAGGTACCGAGCTAGTCGCGACTAGTTCGGATTGTCAGTAAGCGTCCGGCCTGACCGCCCTGCCGCGTGGTGAAAGAGGCGGATAGTGTCCACCATTGATAGTGGACACTATGGTGATGGCGTGGCGCGTCGGACGAAGCGACTTTGGACGGATGAGGAGAAGCGTTCGATCTGTTTCCAGACGGCGGCGCCGGGCGTTTCCGTGGCTCAGGTGGCGCGGCGCTACGCGGTGAACGCGAACCTGATCTTCAAGTGGCTGCGCGATCCCCGTTATGCGCCGGACCCCACCTCGGTTGCGCCCCCAGCAGAGGAGGCGCGGTTTCTGCCCGTAGAGATCGTCGCGGAGACCAGGTCTACTCCGGCGGCACCTGCCGCCGAGAACCACATCGAGATCGAGCTGGCGGGCGGTCACCGGATGCGGATCAGCGGCAGCTATGATCCTGAGGCGCTGGCGCGGCTGATCCGGGGACTTTCGGCGTGATCCCGGTTCCGGCCAACACGCGGGTCTGGCTGGCTGCCGGGTCACCGACATGCGCAAGGGCTTTGCTTCCTTGGCGGCGCAGGCCGAGGCGGTGCTGAAGCAGGATCCTTTCGGCGGGCATCTCTTCGTCTTCCGCGGCCGTCGCGGTGATCTGGTGAAGGTCATCTGGTGGGATGGCCAGGGGCCTGCATGTTCATGAAGCGGCTGGAGCGGGGCCGGTTCGTCTGGCCCTCGGCCAAGGAGGGAAGGTGGCGCTGACACCGGCGCAGTTGTCGATGCTCCTGGAAGGGATCGACTGGCGTGCCCCGGAGCGAACGTGGCGGCCCTTGGCAGCGGGATAATCAGGGGGGGGCCACAAGAGAATGATTCCCATAAGGAATCCCGTGGGATAAACTCCTTGCATGCTCGATCAGACCCTGACCCTGCCGGAAGATCCGAGGAGTTGCGCAGCTTCACCGCGCGGCTTCTGGCCGAGGTGAAGGCGCAGGCGATCCTGATCGAGAAGCTGCGGCACCAACTGGCCGGGCACCGGGCACACCGGTTCGGCGCGTCCTCGGAGACGGCAGAACAGCTTCAGTTGGCTCTTGAGGCCAGCGAGATCGCGGCCGCCGCGATGACGGCGCGGATGCGTCTGCCGGACATCGAGGAGAAGGGCAAACCCAAGCGCCGTCCGATCCCGGATCATATCCCCCGGATGGAGGTGGAACTGATGCCCGGCGCCGATGCCTGTGCCGATTGCGGCGGTCGCCTGCGCCGGATCGGCGAGGACGTCACGGAAGAGCTGGAGTATGTTCCTGGGCGCTTCATCGTGAACCGGATTGTCCGCCCCGGCTGACCTGCGCTTGCTGCGAACGCTTCGTCCAGGCCCGCTGCCGTCGCGCCCGATCGAGCGCGGTCGCCCCGGGCCGGGTCTGCTGGCCCATGTGCTGGTCAGCAAGTATGCCGACCATCTCCCCCTCTATCGCCAGAGCCAGATCTTCGGCCGCGAAGGGCTCGATCTCGACCGATCGACCCTGGCCGACTGGGTCGGCAAGACCACCACCCTTCTGGAGCCACTGGCCGAGGCCATCGGGCGCCATGTCCTGTCGGCCGAGGCGATCTTCGCCGACGATACGCCGGTGCGGATGCTGGCGCCCGGCACCGGCAAGACCCAGACGGCCCGGCTCTGGACCTATGCCCGCGATGAGCGCCCATGGGATGGCGATGCTCCGCCTGCCGCATGGTATCGCTTCTCGGGCGACCGCAAGGGTCAGCACCCCAAGGATCATCTGGCCCGTTTCCGCGGCTGGATGCATGCCGACGGCTATGCCGGGTTCGAGGATCTCTACCGTTCCGGCGCCATCCGCGAGGTCGCCTGCATGGCCCATGTCAGGCGCAAGTTCGTGGACATCCACCGATCGCAAGGTTCGCCGATCGCTGAGGAGGCCATCGGCCGCATCGCCCGGCTCTATGCCGTCGAGAAGGAAGCCCGAGGTTCGCCACCGGACCGCCGCGCCGAACTCCGTAAGGCACATGCCGCCCCGGTCTTCGATGACCTGGAAGTCTGGCTGGCCATGCAACTCACCACGATCTCGGGGAAATCCCCGCTAGCGGCCGCCATCCGATACGCCCTCACCAGGATGGAACGCCTGCGCCCCTACCTCGACAACGGCATCCTCGAGCTCGACAACAACGCCGCCGAACGCGGCATGCGCGCCATCGCCCTCGGGCGGAAAAACTACCTATTCGTCGGTTCCGAGGCAGGTGGAAAGGCCGCCGCCATCGCCTACACCCTGATCGAAACAGCCAAGCTCAACGCCATCGATCCCCATGCCTGGCTCGCCGACACCCTGGCCCGTATCCCTGATTACAAGATCACAAAGGTCGATGACCTGCTGCCTTGGAAATGGCGCGGGTAGCGGTCAGGCCGGACGCTTACGATTGTCATCGCAGATTCTGACCCCTTTTGTTTCCACAGCGTTCCTAAGGGCTAGAATGCAAAAAGCCTCCCGTGAGGGAGGCTATTGGCTTTTGGCCTTGCGTAGGTATTTTGGTTGCGGGGACAGGATTTGAACCTGTGACCTTCAGGTTATGAGCCTATATCCCAGAGCATTCAGAAACCACGTGATAATAGAGCGTTGCCCATCAAGGATTTGATATGTTTCGTTATAGCCTCGACGTTCAGTCGCGTTCACGAGCAACCACCGCGCCTCAGGGTCCCTCAACGGGTGTTCACCTGTTGAGTTGGCGTTGAGTCGAAAGTGACATGCCTCTGCAGGATGCCTGAGATGAAACGTCATCGCGTAGGCCCGCCAAGCCGATGCCATGCATCTCGGAACTGCGGCTGATCATATGCTTTCGGCTGGAGCCAGTACGACTGGATCCCGGCGCGGCTCTTCGCAGGGTCGCTGTGAAAGCAAAGATCGATGACCTCCTGCCGAGTCATGATGAAGCAGGTCGGGTCCTCGGACTTGGCGTTGATCGTGATGATCCACCAGTCTGACCTAAGCGCGGTGAGGTTGGATCCCAGTCCGACGGGGCCCCGTTTCGACAGACCCTTACTCTGCACCCCGAAGATGATTGTCTCCGCGTCGTTGGAACAATAGAGGTCGCTGCCCTTGGCATTGCGCGTCGTGGGCATGACGTTCCAGCCCTTCTTTGAAAGCTGCCATGCGACGTAATGCATGGCGGCATTTCCCGTTGCCTGCGAAGATTTCACATCCACTCTCGATACCTCCGGATCAGGTGCGCGGAATGGTAGGTCCATAAACTTATCGCCGGCAAGGCTTCCGGCGCGACCGAGCTATCGCGATAATGGGATTCATTTTCCCACTTGTTCCGGAATCGTTCGCGTGACAGAGTGGGAAAAAATGACCCAGAGGCGGACAGGCGATCATGGAACAGTTCTCGGCACTTCGGCAGGCGGCCGGCCTGAACATGCAGCAGGCGGCGGCGTTGACCGGATGTGCGATGAGCACCGCATATCGCTGGGAGAACGGCGAGATCGAGCCTCGTCCTGAAGCGCTGGATGCCCTGCGCAGGGCGGCGGGAGGGGCCGGCGGTCCGGTCGCACCGGCCTTTAAGTTCATCGACCTGTTCGCCGGGATCGGCGGCCTGCGGCGCGGGTTCGACGCCATCGGTGGTCACTGCGTGTTCACCTCGGAGTGGGACCGCTTCGCGCAGCAGACCTATCGCGCCAACTACCATGACGGGCCCGATCACGTGTTCAAAGGCGACATCACCAAGGTCGAGATGCACGAGATCCCGGAGCACGATGTACTGCTGGCCGGATTTCCGTGCCAGCCGTTCTCGATCGCCGGTGTCAGCAAGAAGAACTCCCTCGGACGCCAGCACGGGTTCCATTGCGACACTCAAGGCACCCTGTTCTTCGACGTTGCGCGGATCATCGAAAGCCACCGGCCGAAGGTCTTCTTGCTCGAGAACGTCAAGAATCTGCTCAGCCATGACAAAGGCCGCACCTTTGCGGTGATTGGCCGGACGCTGGAGGAGGAGCTGGGCTACCGGATCAGCAGCCGGGTCATCGACGCGCGCTGCTTCGTTCCTCAGCATCGCGAGCGGATCTTCATCGTCGGCGTCCGCCGGGATCTGGACCTGAAGATCGACCTCTCGAAGCTTGAGCTTCCCTCCGGCGCGGCCGGGCCGCGGCTGGGCACCATCCTGCACAACGAGGACGGTTCGGAACTTCCGAGCAATCAGTCCTTCCTCGATCAGGAAGGCCGCGTCAGCGACCGTTATACGCTTTCGGACAAACTCTGGAAGTATCTGCAGGACTATGCCGAGAAGCATCGTCAGAAAGGTAACGGCTTCGGTTTCGGGCTGACGGGGCGGGGTGATGTCGCGCGCACTTTGTCCGCCCGCTATCACAAGGACGGCTCCGAAATTCTCGTCGATCGTGGACCGGGTCTAAACCCGCGCCGGCTGACCCCGCGGGAATGTGCCCGTCTGATGGGCTTCGACCGCCCGGGCCAGTCGGAATTCCTGATGCCGGTGTCGGACACTCAGGCCTACCGCCAGTTCGGGAACTCCGTCGTCGTGCCAGTGGTCGAGGCCATGGCGCGACACATGCAGCCGGTGATCAAGAGCGCCGTCGCACATATGCGGGCTGCCCCGGCTGTCGCAGCCGAATGATCGCCGATCATGCGTTACGGCTCTCTCTCGGATCATTTCACGGGCATCGTCGCCAAACGTCTCTCGGCGGTCGAGGCGGACACCGCACGGTCTAACCAGCATGAATTCAACGGCACGAACGAGCTGCTCCGGCTGCTGGGCGGCGAGCGGATCGAACGTCGGCCGGCGCGCTTCATCTGGCTCGGCGGTGAGAACGAAGGTATCACCGACGACGCGCCGGTCACTTGGTACGACGCCCGGGAACGCCATCCTACCCGGTCGGAGTGGCGGCTGTATTTCCAGGAGAATGCCGTAACCGAGGTGGCGCAGGCCGGCGATCTGCTGGTGGTCGCACGCCGCCCGAGCGACGAGCTGATGTTCATCGTCGCGCCGCAGAATTCTACGCTCGAGAACCAGATCGCCTGGCTCTTCGGGCTCGATCACGGGCTGGGTGCCGGCTTCCGGTATGAGGGCTTCGAAGGGACAGGCGATCGCGGCCTCGACTTCGTCAGCAACTACGTTCTGGAGGAGATCGGCATCGAGCCCGAGGAGCCGGAGGCGGACCGGCTGGATGAGATCGTCGGTCGTTTCGGTGCACAGTTTCCGACATCGCGGGTCTTCTCGGCGCTGGCCCGACAGAATCTGCCCGAAGTCGATCCACGCGATGATGCGGATGCAGCCCTGCTGGCTTGGATCGAGTTCGAAGAGGCATTGTTCCGACGTCTGGAGCGCCACATTGTCGCCGCGCGTCTGGAGGCCGGGTTCCTCGCTGACGGTACCGCCGATGTCGATGGATTCCTGCAGTTCTCCCTGTCCGTCCAGAACCGCCGAAAGAGCCGAATGGGCCTGTCTCTCGAGAATCATGTAGAGGAGATGCTCACGGTGCTGGGGGTCAGGCATGCCCGCGGCGCGCGGACCGAGGGCAACTCCAAGCCGGATTTCCTGTTTCCCGGTGCGGCAGAGTATGCGGATCCTGACTTCGATGCCGATCTACTGTCCATGCTCGGCGTCAAATCCACGCTGAAGGACCGCTGGCGTCAGGTGCTGGCAGAAGCCGCGCGCATCGACCGCAAGCACCTGCTGACGCTGGAGCCCGGCATCTCCACCCATCAGACTAACGAGATGATCCGCAACAGCCTGCAGCTCGTCGTGCCGCAGGGTCTGCACGCGACCTATACGGCCGACCAGGCGGGATGGCTCATGAACGTCCGCGGCTTCCTCAATCTGGTCGCAGCACGGGAAGCCGCATGATCCTGTCACGGATAATCTCCCGCAGCTGATCAGGATCGCGGGTCTCGCATTCCCAGATCGTCACGGGGGTCCAGCCTCCCCGCTGGAGCTCTCCTTTCTTCCGGGCATCCCGAGCGACGTTGCCCTCGAACTTGGCCTGCCAGAAATCCGCCCGGGTCTTCGGCGTCGTCGCGAAGCGGCAGCCGGGATGCCGATGCCAGAAACAACCATGAACGAACAGCGCGGCCCGGCGACGGGGAAAGACGAGGTCCGGCGTTCCGGGCAACTGCCTGCGATAGAGACGGAAGCGCAGGCCGAGAGCATGGGCCGCCCGGCGCACTCGCATCTCGGGCCCGGTATCCCTGCCCCGGATCTTCGACATGTTCCGTGAACGCGCTTCCGGTGTCAGGCTGTCGGCCATTCAGATATCCCTGATATCCACAAGCGTGTCAAAGTCCGGCGGAATTTTCGGAGGTGCCGTCGCCACGGGCTATTTTGACAGAATGTGTTCTGATCACTTGGTGTTCCTGTCGAGATTGCACAAGATACAGTCACGGGTCAGGGAGCCTTCCCAGAACCTATCATCGTCCGAAACGACCTGAGAAAGTAATGCCATAATGCCGACGCCCTCAGATGAACTGGTGAAACGTTCCGCCGACATGCTGGTCGCCGGTTATTATCTATCGCGGTGCGGGACCAAATCATCAACCGGTCAGGCTGACGGACCACCTTTGGCCATCGGCGTCTCGACGTGGAACGCCGCATACGACTTCTTCTATGATGCCATGGGGGACGGCCGCAGCCCCGAACAGTTCCGGAACAGCCTGAAGAATACCCGGGATACGTTCGATCACCTGTTCAGCAATGGTCGAACCGGGTGGGTCAATCAGGACGGCAAACGGCCTTCGATACGAAACAACTTCGCCCGGACCCACGAAGAGTGGAAGAACCGGACCGATCAGGAACTTCAGGCGTTCGTACTTCGACTTCAGTCGGCAATTTCCGACGACGACCCCGTCGGACAGCCGACGTCCCTTGCCGTTACGGAAGGCGGGCAGAAGGTCTATGCATCTACGCGGCGGGAAAGAAGCCAGAAAGCTAGAAGCGCCGCGATAGCCATCCATGGGCTGGAATGCATGGGGTGCGGCTTCGGATTTGAGAAGGCGTACGGACCGCTCGGCAAGGACTTCATTGAAGTTCACCACGTCGTCCCTCTTTCCGAAGCCGGACGAGTTCAGACCGACCCTCTGAACGACCTCATTGTGCTCTGTGCGAACTGCCATCGAATGGTACACAGAAACCGCAGCATCTGCCTGAGCCTGGATGAGCTGAGGCAGCACCTGAAGGATGTCGCATCACCGCTCTGATGTTCATCGGACGGACTGTATGTGCGTGCTGACCTGACTATCACCGAGTTGTCAACGTGTCGGTTCCTCCGGCGCCTCCACCAGCGCCAGAGCCCCATCCGGCAGGGAACACTGCAGCTTTCCTGCGATCTCGATCGGCGCCGGCAACCACGTCTCCCACTCTCCGCCCGTAGTCAGGACGACCGGCATCGCCTTGGAGTGAAACGTCCCAACTCGGCATCCGGCGCGCAGGTCACGAAGGCGTAGAGGTCATCGTTGGTCTCACCATCCTTCACCTTCCGGTTTGACCGCCAGCCGCGGACTTCGATCCCCACGAAGAACATGGGCCTGTCCGCCGCCTGCAGCGCGAACCACTTATTGCCGCCCCTGCTCGGCTCTGCCAAGGCCGTTACCGGCACAAGGCAACGATGCTCAGCCTCGAGCCACCGGCGACAGTGCGGCAAGGCGAGTTTCGTATGTCCGTCACGCCCGGATCCCGCGCGGTCTTCAATACCGACGGCGGAGACGGCATGCCCTAGCGGGCTGTGACCAATTCCAGCGCCTCGCGGTCACGCCGGATGATAGGCGCCAGTTGGTCCGGATAGACCGTGCCCGGCGCGACGTTGCCGGCCCGGTCGGTCATCTCCAGCCCCTTGAACAGCCGACGCATGCCCTCCGGCGTCGTGTTTTGATGGTCCAGGTTACAGATCGTCTCGTCCTGATCGGATCGCCCGAAGGGCAGATGGAGCGAAGTGTAGCTCGCCAATGTAGGTATCCGTCACGATCACAGAGACCCGGCGGCCTCAGGCAGGTAGCCCCTCCAAACACCGACCGGCGCGGTTTGCGCCGTATCCGCGCCGGTCTGCGCCTGTATTCCGGTCGGCGGATCAAGCCGTTGATAAGCCGATACATCTACGCATGTGTCGGATCTGAAGGCGGAGTGCAGGGCATTGAGAAACAGGGAAAGATTGACCGAGAAGCTGGTCCGGGCGGCGGAGCCGCGCCCGAAGGCCTGGCAGATATTCGACACCGACGTGCTAGGTCTGTCGATCTGCATCTACCCGTCGGGCAGCCGCAGCTTCATGTTCGACTACCGGGCCACGGGGCGGCAGCGGCGGTTGACCATCGGGCGCTGGCCGGAATGGAATGTCACCGCCGCGCGCGAACGTGCCAAAGCGCTGCGCCGCGATGTCGATGGCGGGCTCGACCCGCTGGCCGAGCGCGAAGAGACCCGCGAGGCGCCGCGCTTTCCCGATCTGGTCGAGCGATACCTGCGCGAACATGCCAGCCATCTGGCACCGCTCAATGCCGCCGATCAGGCATCCATGCTGAAGAAGCTGATTGAGCCGCATTGGAAACACCGGCTGGTGGCGGATATCGACGCAACTGACGTCGAGCGGGTGCTGAACTTGATCGCACAAGGGCGGTCGCGGCCGGCAAAGAAAGCACCCAAGACCAAGCGGCGCGAACCGCTGAAGCCCCCGCGCCCTACCCCGGTGCGTGCCAACCGCGCCGGCGAGATGCTGCGAAAGGTGTTCAACCTCGCCATCCAGTGGAAGATGCGCGCCGACAATCCGGCCGTCGGCTTCCGCCGTCGGGTCGAAGTCGAGCGCGAGCGTTACCTTTCCATGGACGAGATCGCCCGGCTCAGCGAGGCGCTGGGCGCCGCCGAGGACCAGCGCGGGGCCAGCATCATCCGCATGTGCATGCTGACGGGGGCGCGGCTGGGCGAGGTGCGCACGGCGCGGTTCGAGCATTTCGATCTGGAGCGCGGCGCATGGGTTAAGCCCGCCGCCAATACCAAGCAGCGCCGGGTGCACCGCGTGCCGATCTCGGCAGACACAGCGGCGCTGGTGCGCACAAGACTTTCGGCCGTGCCGGCCGGTTGCGACTGGCTGTTTCCGGGTGATGTCGCGGACAAGGATCAGCCGGTGCAGGAGATTCGCCGCTTCTGGAAGGGCATTCAGGATCAGGCCGGGCTACAGGGCGTGCGCATCCATGATCTGCGCCACACCTTTGCTTCGCTGTTGGTCAGCGGCGGTGCCTCGCTCGAGATGATCGGCAAACTGCTGGGCCATTCGCAATCCAGCACCACCATGCGCTATGCGCACCTGATGGATTCGCCGCTGCGTGCCGGCGTGGATGCGGTCGCCGACATGATGCGGATACGGCCGAGGCTCGTGCATTCAGCACCCCCGGCCGAGGAGGTCACGCCTCCGCGTTCAGCATCCGCAAGATCGGGCTGACCCGCTTGCGGACAGTGCTTTCGTCGGGTGCATCACCGTCCGTGCTGTTGGCAATGAACCAGTCCAGCATTTCACCGACGAGATCAGCCTGTTTCTCGGGCAGGCCGCGCTGGAAGAGGCGCAGGATCAAGGCGCCATAGAACCCCTCCCAATCATGGCCCTTGCCCGCGTTGGGATTGACGCGGCGAAAGACGCCATGCTCCTCCTCGAACCGCGCCACGGACGCCGCGGACAGCACCAGGTCATCCCGCATGATGACCATCCCTGGTTCCGGCGGCGGAATGTGGCGCCATTCGTTTCCGCCCAGCGCGCGAGCGCGGCGGATGATGCCTTGGCGCGGGCCGGTGCCGCAGCGGCGAAACATCGCCATGATATCGCCGGGCGCAATCGCCACCAGATCCGAGAGAACCTCGCCATCAAAATACGTTGGCGGGATCACAACCATAATTTCGAGATGACCCGACAACGCCCATTCGGCAATATCGGCAATGTGGCAGCCCCAGCGGGCGGCGGCCTCCGCTAGGGTGTAGAGTACTCGTTTCGGTAGAGACATAGATAACTTCCGAATTTGTTGCGTTATCTGAAAGGCTTGCCTTTCAGCGCCGCAACTCTGGCGCCCTTGCACGTCCAGGTTGATTTGACCGAAGCGCGCACCCTGCGACGAAGCCGCCCCTCTGACCGGCAGCGCCACTCGGCGAGTTGTGGGCGCATCACCGCATCACGCGTGCAAACCCCATGAATTATGAACCGGCGCGACTGCGGCGCTTCCCGCGCCGGTCCGCGCCGCGCCGCCGGTCCCTCGCCGTGCTCTCGCTTGCCCTGCAATCACGGGGAAAGGACCGCACCATGAACAATCAGGCGATGATCGCGCCCGAAACCGCCCAGGAGGGGCTTCTCGATGACTGGATGCCGCGGCGAGAGCTTGCCGGCATCATCGGAGTCAGCGCCGACACGCTGAAGCGCTGGGAAACCCGGCGCATCGGCCCGCCCTGCATCCGCATCGGCCGCAAGGTGCTCTACCGGCGCGGCGCTGTGCGCGACTGGCTGCTCGAGCAGGAGAGCCGCAAGACCGCCGGCCGCGGAAGGGCGGGCCGATGAGCGGCGATGACGACAGGACGCGCGTGGCCCCGATCTGGGGGATCGTCTTCGCGCTCGCGCTAATCACGCTCGCCATTCTGATCGGCTTGCTGATCTGGGCGGTGATCTCGGCGATCGACTGGGACGCGGTGCTGCGCTTCATTGCGCCCACGGCGTTCGAGACCCGCGCGATCGAGGAGATCCTCGAGGGAGGTCGGCCATGACCGCCCCCTCGCCTACCAGGCCTCCTCGCGACCGCCCCGAGGCGGATATCCAACGCCAGATCGTGGCACTCCTGCGCGCGGTTCTGCCCAGAGGCGCAATCGTCCACCACGCCGCCAACGAGGTCGGCTTTGGCGGCCGCCATGCCCGCGCCCGGCAGGCGATCCTGACCGGCATGGGCGTGCATGCCGGGTTCAGCGACCTGATCATCGTCTCGGGCGGTCGGATGCTGTTTCTGGAGGTCAAAAGCCCGCGCGGTCGCCTCAGCCCGGCACAGCGGGCGTTTCGCGACGCGGTGCAGGCGCAGGGTTTGGCATGGGCGCTCGTGCGCTCGCCCGAAGATGCGCTGGATGCGCTGAGGGCGCACGACTTCTGCACCCGTCTGGCCAGATGTCGGAGGTCAGCATGAGCAATCTGATCTCAGCCACGGTGCAGCGGCGCGTCGTCGGCTCGGCCACCCGCAAATCGGTGCTGCTCTACATGGCCGACAAGGCCGCGGATGACGGCAGCGGCATCTGGACCTCGAAGGCCAATATCGCCCGCGATCTGGAGCTGGGCGTTCGCGCGGTGCAATACGCCATCCGCAGCCTGGTTGATGCCGGTCTGCTGATCGAGATCGGGCAACGGGACTGCAAGCACGGCTATACCGTCGAATATGGCATCGTTATCGACGTAGTCAGCGTCCTTCCGTCGACTCGGGATACGCCTCCGGATCGGGACAAAACGGCGTCCCGAAGGCCTGCGGATAAATGCGACAGCCCCCCTGCACCAGATGCACCCCATGCACCAGATGCAGGGGTAACACCTGCACGTGGTGCACCCCTACCCCTGCACCACGTGCACCCAAACCATCCTATGAACCTTACTACTACGCCACCGGCCGAAGACGCGGCTGTGGATAAATCCGATCCGCAGGCCCGCTGCCTCGCCGCAGCCGGTCCCGGCCTCTGCCCCGCCTCACGAGCGGAGATCATCAAGACCAGCGAGGTGATCGCGGGCTGGCTGCAGGACGGCATCGACTTTGATGCCGTCATCCTGCCGGTGATCCGCGCGCGCACCACTCAAATCCGGATCAGCCCGATCCGCACCTGGGGCTATTTCACCGATGCTGTGCGCGCCGCCCATCAGCAGCGCCTGCGCCAGCAGGCGAGGCCGCAAGGCGCAGAGAAGACCAGCGCCAGCCCGCAGCTGCGCTTTTACGCCGATTGGGTGAACGCCGATCGCTATCTGCCGCCCAGCGCTATCACCAACGCCACGGCGCATGCCCTGTTGGCGGCAGGCCTCACCACAACCGAACGCCTCGCCCAACGCGGCGTCCCCATCCCGGCCATGAAGGAGCAGCCATGATCACGCCACGAGAGATCGAGGACCGCTTCGAGGAAGCCGCGTTGACCCTCAAGCGCCTGCCGAACCCGCCCGGTTCCGGCGCGCGTGGCTATGGTCGCTCCTGGCCGGAATACGTGCACGAGGCGAAACACGCCTATGGCTATGACGAGGCCAGGATGCGGGTGGTCCCCAATGTCCGCGAGATCCAGCGCATGGAGGAGACGCTGGAATGGCTGGCGCTGATCGGTGGCGACAGCGAACAGGCGATCATCGACAACCGCCGCATCGTCTGGATGCGCGCCGAGGGCTATCGCTGGAAGCAGATCTGCCGTGCGGTGGGCTGCGTGCGCTCGACCGCTTGGCGGCGCTGGACGGCGGCGCTCGTCACCATCGCCAACCGCCTGAACAAGCGGCGAAAAACAGCCGCCCGCCCGCACAGCGCCAAAACGACCGGGGCGGCGGCGGGCGGAAGGAGGCGCGGCACGGGCGCAAATGAGTCGCCATGAGGGCGCGAAAGGGTCGAACTTAGGGCGCGACAAAACCAGCCGAAACGGGCCATATTGTCCTCAAGATGGGGAGAGAGGCGCGGCCCACTGCCCTCCCCCCCGGCCCTGGTTCCTCCGCAGCGGCAACGCTATGCGGGGGGCAGCAGCGCGCTCAGTCTCTAGGGTCTAATGATTTTTCTGGGTTTCCACCCGTGGGTTGCCACTTTGGGTTGCCAGGGTTGCCGCCCCCTCCGCCACCCCCGGACATTCCCCTGTCCACCACCTCAAGGCCCGCCCTGCCCTCCGGCAGCGGGCCTTTTTCTATGGAGTTCGCCCTTTGCAGATCGAGATGATGCCGATCTTGCGGCTGGTGCCCTATGCGCGCAATGCCCGCACGCATTCAGAAGACCAGGTTGGCCAGATCGCCGCCTCGATTGCCGAGTTCGGCTTCACCAACCCGATCCTGATCGGCGAGGACAGCGTGATCATCGCTGGCCACGGGCGGCTGATTGCGGCGCAGCGACTGGGGCTTTCCGAGGTGCCGGTGATCATGTTGGCGCATCTGAGCGAGGTTCAGCGCCGGGCGCTGGTCATCGCCGACAACCGCATCGCCGAGAACGCCGGCTGGGACGAGAAACTGCTCGCCTCCGAGCTGGCCGCCCTGCAGGAGGCCGACTTCGATCTCGATCTGGTCGGCTTCAGCGATGAGGATCTGGCCGGCCTGCTGGGCGAGATCGACGGCGACGCGCCGGTGGGCGCCATTGAAGGCGAGAACGATGTGCGCGCGCCGCCCGCCGATCCGGTGTCGCGCCCCGGCGATCTGTGGATCCTCGGCCCGCACCGGCTGCTTTGCGGCGACTCGACCGTTGCCACGGATGTCGAACGGGTGCTGGGCGGCGTGAGGCCGCTGCTTATGGTCACCGATCCGCCCTATGGCGTCGGATATGACCCCTCCTGGCGCAATCAGGCCGGGGCCTCCACCACCAGGCGCACCGGCAAGGTGCTGAACGATGACCGTGCCGATTGGCGGGAGGCATGGGCGCTGTTTCCGGGCGATGTGGCCTATGTCTGGCATGGCGCCCTGCATGCGACGACAGTGGCCGACAGCCTGATCGCCTGCGGCTTCAACATCCGCTCGCAGATCATCTGGGCCAAGGATCGGCTGATCCTCAGCCGCGGCGATTACCACTGGCAGCACGAGCCTTGCTGGTATGCCGTGCGCAAGACCGGCAAGGGGCATTGGGCTAGCGATCGGAAGCAAACGACGCTCTGGCACATCGCCCATCGCGATCAGGATGCCGAGACCGTGCACGGCACGCAAAAGCCGGTCGAATGCATGCGCCGCCCCGTCCTGAACAATTCCAGCCCCGGACAGGCCATCTATGAGCCGTTCATGGGATCCGGCACCACGCTGATCGCCGCCGAGACCACCGGCCGCGTCTGCCTCGGGATCGAGCTGGATCCTACTTACGTCGATGTCGCGGTGGCGCGCTGGCAGAACCTGACCGGCCAGACGGCGGTGCTGGAAGGCGATGGCAGATGCTTTGACGAGATCGCCGACGGCAGACCAGCTGATGATCCTGTAGACGGCAGCGCGCCCTCCGCCGTGTCACCCCCGAAACCCGCGCGCAAGCGCAGAACTGCAGCCTGAGGCATGCATGACCTGGCTTTACCTTCCTCCGGAAACGCTTCCGGGGCCGCAGACGCATGCCCCTTCGGCCTCTCCCTCTGCTCCGGGGTCGGCGGACTCGAGCTCGGGTTACACCTTGCCTGCCCCCGATATCGTACTGTGGGTTACGTCGAGCGGGACGCCTTCGCCGCGGCCGTCCTCGTGGCGCGGATGGAAGACGCGGCCATGGATCACGCGCCTGTCTGGGACGATGTTGCCGGCTTCGACGGCCGCCCGTGGCGCGGCGCGGTGGATATCGTCACTGCGGGCTATCCGTGCCAGCCATTCAGCGTGGCAGGCAGGCGCCGTGGCGCCGACGACCCGCGCCACCTCTGGCCGCATGTCGCCCGGATCATCGGCGAGTGTGAGCCGCCCTTCGTCTTTCTCGAGAATGTCGCCCATCATCTCCGCCTCGGCTTCCCCGAAGTCGCCAGCGGACTGGTCGGCATGGGCTACAGGCTTGCGGCAGGCCTCTTCACGGCGGCGGAAGTCGGCGCGCCCCACAAGCGAGAGCGGCTCTTCATCCTCGCCATCCGCGAAGGGGACGAACTGGCCGACCCCGCGCGCCTGCTCGGGGGTCCGTTCGAGCGGCGGCAATCGCACCGAGATGCTGCAGCTCTGGCCGACCCCGGTGGCGATGGACGGCTGCAAACCCAGCGCCGGCAATCGCAGGACCGCCGATCTGAGCAATTCGGGGGGGATGTGGATGACACCGACGGCGCGGGACCACAAGGACGGGGCGACCAGCCTTGCCAACACGCCGGTGAACGGCCTGCTTGGCCGCCAGGTCCTTGTGACACCGACGGCTGGCGCAACCTCCTGCGACATGCCCCGAACATTGAACCCGCTGTTTGTCGAGGCGCTGATGGGCTGGCCCACCGGGTGGACCGGCTTCGCCTCTGTGGCAACGGCGTGGTCCCCCTGGTTGCAGCGCATGCGCTCCGAACTCTGGCAGCTCAGCTGCAGGCCGATGGGTGAGGCCATCTGATGCAAACCAGGATGATAATGCCGGCAGAGCGGATCGGCGAGGTGACTTTCCCCGAATGGGATGCCTCTCAATGGGCGCAAGAGTTCGCAGCGACGGATTGGATGAAGCTTGCCGCGGACATGAAGCCGATCATCGATCGGTTGAAGGCGATAGGCGCTCTCGAGCCGGATTTCGAACTGTGATGCAGATCGATATGATGGCCGTCGGGCACTTGGTGCCCTATGCCCGCAACGCCCGCACCCATTCCGAAGACCAGGTCGCCCAGATTGCTGCCTCGATCGCGGGGTTCGGCTTCACCAATCCGATCCTGATCGGCGACGATGATGTGATCATCGCCGGGCCCGGGCGGCTGATGGCGGCGCGGCTGCTGGGGCTGACCGAGGTGCCAGTGATCCGGCTGGCGCATCTGACCGAAGTGCAGCGCCGGGCGCTGGTCATCGCCGACAACCGCATTGCCGAGAATGCCGGCTGGGACGAGGAACTGCTGCGATCCGAGCTGGCGGCGCTGCAGGAGCTGGAGTTCGACCTCGAACTGGTCGGCTTCTCTGGGAAATCGTATGGAACCCGGCAATGCTGCCGAAGGACGAATGAAGATGTGGTTCTCATCGGTGCCAGTTCGTTAAGCGGCAGCCCGTGCAGAGCTGGATGACTGGCGCCCCGGCGAGCCGACGGTCATCAACTCGGCGACGTTAGGCGTCAGGAAGCTTGTAAACGGTCCCACGCCCGTCGATCTTTTTAGCGGCAATGACAAGCCCGAGCCGCTTTTTCAACGCGCCGGAAATGGCCCCACGCACGGTGTGGGGTTGCCACGAAAGCATGGCAGCCGCTTCGGCAACACTCGCGCCCTCGGGCCGCTGCCTCCTCGACGAGGCCCTTGGCAAGCAGCGCCCCCACCACCTTGGCAGCGGCACCGCCGCGCAGTCTGTCGGGCAAAGGCAGCGCCAGATTGCCGGCGCGAGCGGCGGCACGGCTGAGGATCAGGCTCTGTATTTCGGAAAGCGGGGTCATTGCGCGTGCTCCCCTTCGCCGAAGGCACTGTCCGTGATCTGGCGCAGCAGGCCCGCGTAATGCTCGAGTGTGCCGACATGACCCCAGTGCACCTCGTCGGGGCTGGCGTTGAAATGGTCAGCACTGAGCGTGGCGAGACGGGCGAGCATGGTGTCGATTTCGCCTTTCCTGCTGACGAAGGCGGCAAGCGCAGCCTGCCGGTTGCGGCGGGCTCTCTCGGCGCGAGGCGTGGTGTTCATAGCGTTGTCTCCGAGCTCTGATCTGCATCGTTGCGGTGCATTCAGAATCGCTCAACCGGGGCTGGATGTGTAGTATAATCGCAGCAATATCATTGCTTTAGTTGACCTGCCCGGCTGCCCGGGCGCGAGCGGAAGGGGGCGGGCGGAATGGGACTCTCGCGCCGGCAATATGCGGCGCATCGTGGCGTCAGCCACACCGCGGTGGCCAAGGCAATCGCCTCGGGGCGTATCACCCTAGAGGCCGATGGCAGCATCGACCCGGTGAAGGCCGACCGGCAATGGGATGCGCAAACCGATCCGGCCAAGCAGCGAGGTGTGCATGCCCCGGCGCTGGGCAGCGCCACGGCTGCCGGCACCGCCCGTGCGGCGGCCGCGACCCGGCCGGTGCCGCGCGCCGCCATCGAGTCAGTGGGCGAGACCCTGCGCGAGGCCGGCGCGGATCCCGAAGCCGGTGCTTCGGGCGAAGTCTCATTCCTCCGCGCCCGCATGGCGAACGAGGTGATCAAGGCGCAAACCGCCAAGGTCCGCCTGCAGAAGATGAAGGTGGAACTGGTCGACCGTGCGCGCACCACCGCCATGGTGTTCGACCTGGCCCGGCGCGAACGCGACGCTTGGCAGAACTGGCCACCGCGGGTGGCCGCGAACATGGCGGCGGAGCTGGGCGTCGATCCGCACCAGATGGAGCAGGTGCTGGACAAGTATCTGCGCAAGCATCTGGGCGACCTCGCGGAGGTGAAAGTTGACCTTCGCTGAAGCGTTCGACGGTGCCGATGAAATCCGCCGCGCCTGGCTTGCAGGGCTCGCGCCCGATCCGCTGCTGACCGTGTCGGAATGGGCAGACCGGCACCGAATCCTGTCCTCGCGGGCGGCGTCGGAGGCCGGGCCCTATCGCACGGCTCGCACCCCGTTCATGCGGGCCATCATGGACGACCTGTCACCCTCCAGCGCGGCGCAGCGGGTGGTGTTCATGAAGGCGGCGCAGGTTGGCGCGACCGAGGCCGGCAACAACTGGATCGGCTTCTGCATGCACCGCGCGCCGGGGCCGTTCCTCGCGGTGCAGCCGACCGTGGATCTGGCGAAGCGCCTGTCGCAGCAGCGGATCGACCCGCTGATCGAGGAAAGTCGCGAGCTGAGGGAGCTGGTTATGCCGTCGCGGTCGCGCGACAGCGGCAACACCATCCTCGGGAAGCGCTTTCCGGGCGGGCAGTTGATCCTGACCGGCGCGAACAGCGCGGTGGGGCTCCGCTCCATGCCGGCGCGCTGGGTGTTTCTCGATGAAGTCGACGCCTATCCCGGCGATCTCGATGGCGAAGGCGACCCGATCGCACTTGCGGAGGCGCGCACCATCAGCTTCGGGCACAGGAGCAAGGTGTTCCTGGCCTCGACGCCCACGATCAAGGGGCTGTCGCGGATCGAGCGGGAGTACGAGATGAGCGACCAGCAGCGCTATCACGTGCCCTGCCCGGCCTGCGGATGCCTGCAATGGCTGAAGTTCGAGCAGCTGCGCTGGGAGAAGGGACGTCCCGAAACCGCCCGCTATGTCTGCGAGCACTGCGAGGAGCCCATCGAGGAGCGGCACAAGACCGCCATGATGGATGAGGGCAACGGCGCCAGATGGATGCCGACCGCCGGCCCTGAAACGCTGGCGGCGGCGCAGGCGGCGGGCGTGGTCGGGTACCACATCAGCGGGCTCTATTCGCCGCTGGGCTGGCTTTCCTGGGACGAAATCGCCCGGTCCTGGGAACAGGCGGTGGGCAACGACGCCGCGCTGAAGACCATGAAGAACACCGTCCTCGGCGAGACCTGGCAGGAGAAGGGCGAAGCACCCGACTGGCAACGGCTCTATGAGCGCCGCGAGAACTGGCAGCTCGGGGAGGCGCCAGAGGGTGTGCTGGTGCTGACGGGCGGCGCTGACGTCCAGCGCGACCGCATCGAAATCGACGTCTGGGGCTGGGGGCGCGGGATGCGCTCGTGGCTGGTCGATCACATCGTGCTAGAGGGCGACACCGCCCGCCCGGAAATCTGGAACGACCTGACCGAGTTCCTGAACACCACATGGCCGCATGCCGGCGGCGCGCATATGGCGCTGGCCCGGATGGCGATCGACACCGGCGACGGTGTGACGACCGACGCGGTCTATTCATGGGTTCGCTCGGTCGGACGGGGCCAGGTGCTCGCAATCAAGGGCGTGGCCGGGTTCGATCGGTCCACGCCCGTCGACGGCCCAACCTATGTCGAGACGACCGAGGCGGGCCGCAAGCTGCGGCGGGGCGTGCAGCTGTGGAAGGTCGCGGGCGCGGTCTTCAAGGCGGAGACCTACCGCTTCCTGCGGCTGAACGCGCCGACCGAGGAGGAACTTGCCGCGGGCGGCGAATGGCCCACGGGATACATCCACATCCCGAAGGGCACGCCCGCGGAATGGATGAAGCAGCTGACCGCTGAGCAGCTGATGACGATCAAGACTCGGCAGGGCTTCCAGAAGCTCGAGTGGCAGAAGACCCGCGACCGCAACGAGGCGCTGGACTGCCGCGTCTACGCCCGCGCCTCCGCCTGGCTGATGGGAATCGACCGCTGGGACGAGCGCCGCTGGGAGGCGCTCGAGGAACAGATCAACACCGGCCATACGGACACCGCCCCTGCGGGCGTTCCGAACCGGCCACGGACGCAACAGCCGCCGAAGCGTCGATCCGACTGGATGGGCACAAGGCGCGGGAAATGGTTCTGAGATGGCCGGATACACCCACGCCCAGCTCGCCGCGATCAAGGAGGCATACGCCTCCGGCGTGACCCGGGTCTCCTACGACGGCAAGACCACCGAATACCGCTCGCTCGCGGACATGCGCGAGATCATCGCCACGATCGAGGCCGATCTGGCGGCGCAAAGCGGCCGGAAACGGCCGATCGCTGGCTTCGCCAGCTTCAGGAGGTCGTGATGGCGAAGCGGAGTTCACCCCCTCCCATCGTCCGCTTCGGCATCGTCGACAGGGCCGTCGCAGCGTTCTCGCCCGAGGTGGCGCTGCGACGGCTCTATGCCCGCAGCGCGATTGACCGGATGCGCGGATATGAGGCGGCGTCCAAGGGGCGTGGCACGGCGGGATGGCGGGCGAACGGCAATTCGGCCGATCAGGAGATCGCCCTCGCCGGGCCGGTGCTGCGCGACCGGATGCGCGATCTGGTCCGCAACAACCCGATGGCCGCGCAGGCGGTGCAGGTGCTGGTCAACAACATCGTGGGCTATGGCATCCGCCCCCGGGCCGCGACCGGCGACAGGGAGCTGAACCAGCGCATCGATGCGCTCTGGCGGCGCTGGGAACGCGACTGCGACGAGCATGGCCATACGAATTTCCAGGGCATCCTCGCGCTGGCCGTTCGGCAGATGATCGAAGGCGGCGAGGTGTTCGCTATCGCCCGCCCGACCACCCGGCGCCGCGGCGGTCTCGTGCCGCTGCGGATCGAGCTGCGCGAGGCCGACCATCTGGACGCCTCGCGGATAGACAATGGCGCGACCGGAAACCGGATCGAACAGGGGATCGAGTTCGACCGGAAGGGGCGGCGCGTCGCCTATTGGATGTTCCCCGACCACCCGGGCGGGCCCAGCACCGTCTTCGCCCGGCGATTTGAGTCCGAGCGCATCCCGGCCGAACGGGTCGCGCATCTGTTCGAGCGCCAGCGGGTGCAATCCCGCGGGGTGCCGTGGGGCGCCCCGGCCATGCGCCACATCAGGGATCTGGACGACTGGCAGAACGCCGAACTGGTCCGCAAGAAAACCGAGGCCTGTCTCGTCGGGATCGTCTTCGGCGCCGAGGACTCGGAG
This sequence comes from Paracoccus jeotgali, assembly GCF_002865605.1. Taxonomy (NCBI): domain Bacteria; kingdom Pseudomonadati; phylum Pseudomonadota; class Alphaproteobacteria; order Rhodobacterales; family Paracoccaceae; genus Paracoccus; species Paracoccus jeotgali. Next base: position 70,958 of record NZ_CP025583.1, on the reverse strand, counting down.
CAAGGGATCGCGCCGGCGGTCGAGGACGCCGACGGGAACCGGATCGAGCAATTCGAGCCGGGGCTGATCGCTTATGCCCGGAACGGGAAGGACATCAAGTTCAACCAGCCGTCCGCGACCAGCGGCATCGGCGAATGGCTACGCGCACAGCAGCATCTGATTTCGTCGGGCTTCCGGGTACCCTATGCACTGATGACCGGCGATATGTCGCAGGCGAACTTCTCGTCCACCCGCGCCGGTCTGAACGAGTTCCGCCGCATGATCGAGCAGGTGCAGTGGCAGACCGTCATCCCGATGTTCTGCGAGCGCATCTGGGACTGGTTCGTGGAATACGCCCGGATCGAGGGGCTGCTGCCGATCGATGGTGAGTTCATCGCCGAATGGGGCACACCGCGCTTCGAGAGCGTGAACCCCCTGCAGGACGCGCAGGCAGATCTGCTCGAGGTCCGCGCCGGCTTCTCGACCATCCCGCAGCAGATCGCGCGGCGCGGCTACGATCCGGACGAAATCCTCGAGGAGGCGGCCGAGTTCAACGCGAAGATGGACGGCCACGGGCTCGTCTTCGACGCCGACCCCCGCAAGGTCACGAAGGCCGGGCTGGTGCAGACCACCGACCCCAATGCCGCGCCCGCGCGCGAAGCTGAAACGGAGTAATCCAATGCCGCAGGACATTCTCGACCTGCCCGTGATCGGGCGGGCCGGCACGCTGCACTCTGTCGACGAGGCGGGCCGCAGCTTCGACGTGCTCTGGACGACCGGCGCGCAGGTGCGCCGCTATTCCTGGGCGCGGGACGAGGAATTTGACGAGGAACTGGTCGTGTCGCCGAATGCGATGCGGCTGGAACGGCTGAATGCCGGCGCCCCGTTCCTGAATTCGCACGCGTCCTGGAGCCTGCGCGACATCCTGGGCGTGGTCGAGGACGGCTCGATCCGCATCGAGGGCGGCAAGGCCTATGCGCGCATCCGCCTGTCGGAGCGCGACGAGGTCGAGCCAATCTGGCGCGACATCAAGGACGGCATCATCCGCAATGTCTCGGTCGGCTACCGCATCCACAAGATGGAGCGGCTCGCAAAGGCCGACCGCACCGATGGCGGTGAACGCGCGCTCTATCGCGCGATCGATTGGGAGCCGCTGGAGATCTCCGCCGTCGCCATCGGCGCCGACCCCGGCGCCGGCATGCGCTCGGACGCCGCCGGGCCCGACACCCGCCGCAACAGCTGCTTCCTCATCACCCGAGAAACCCCCACGGCACCCGCCGCAACTACCCAGAAAGGACACGTCATGTCTGACCAGACCACCACGGCGGGCGCGGATGAACGCTCCAAGACCGCGCAGACCCGCGCCCCCGAAGCCACCCCGGCGCCCGCCGCCGCGCCGGCGCCAGTGATCGACGCCGAGGTCATCCGCGCCGCGGAGCGCGCCCGCGCCGCCGAGATCGGCACGATCTGTGCCCGGCACGGGCTGGAGGACGCGTTCCGCGACCAGCTGATCCGTGACGGCGTGTCGATGGACCAGGCGCGAACCCTGATCCTCGACCGGCTGGTCGAGACCGACCCGGTTCAGCGCACGGTCGAGCCCGCCCCCGCCCAGGCGCGCGGCACTGGCGAGCGCGACGCGCAGTATCGCGATGCGATGTCCAACGCGCTGCTTCACCGTGCGAGCGCGCCGGGCATTGATCTCAGCGACGCCGGCCGCGAATTCCGCGGCCTGTCGCTGATGGAGCTGGCTCGCCACGCTCTCGAGCGGTCGGGAGTCAGCACGCGCGGCATGGGCCGGATGGAAATCGCGGCGGCGGCGCTGGGCCAGCGCGCGGTCGGCTATCACACCACCGGAGACTTCCCGGCGGTACTGGCGAACATCGGCAATATCAGCCTGCGCTCAGCCTATGCCGCGACGCCCCGCACCTTCACCGCGTGGGCGCGGAGGGCGACCCTGTCCGATTTCCGGCCGACCACTCGCGTGCAGGTCTCGAACGCACCGCAACTCGAGAAGGTGCCCGAGGGAGCCGAGTTCAAATACGGCACCTTCGGCGAGGCGTCGACGCAATACGCGCTGGCGACCTACGGCAAGATCATCGCGTTCAGTCGGCAGATGCTGATCAACGATGATCTCGGGGCATTCACCCGCGTCGCCAACAGCTTCGGCGCCCGGGCGGCGCAGCTCGAGGGTGATCTGGTCTACGCGATCCTCCTGCAGAACCCGGCCATGTCGGACGGCGTGGCGCTGTTCCACGCAAGCCACGGCAACCTCGGCGCCGCGTCGGTGATCGATGAGGATGCGTTCATTGCGGCGTATGAGGCATTCGCGGCGCAGACCGATATCGACGGCACCGCCATCGACGTCAGCCCGGAGTTCATCATCGTCCCGCCGGGCCAGCGCGCCGTTGAGGCCCGCAAGCTGCTGACCGCCACGACCCCGTCCACCACGGGTGACGTGAACACTTTCGCCAACCGCCTTCAGGTGGTGGAGGAGCGCCGGCTCATGCCCTCGGCCGGCAATCAGGCGCCCTGGTTCCTCGCGGCCAGCACCGGGCTGATCGACACCATCGAATACGCATATCTCGATGGGCAGCAGGGCGTCTTCACCGAGAGCCGGAACGGGTTCGAGGTGGACGGGTTCGAGATCAAGGCGCGCCTCGACTTCGCCGCCTCGGCCATCGACTGGCGCGGTCTCTACAAGAACGCGGGCGCGGCCCCTGTCTGATCCTCGATCATGATGCCCGGCCGTGATCGCGGCCCGGCGCCCCTTGAACCTCCATCCAGAGAGACCTCATGAAAAACTTCGTTGCGCGTGGTGACGCGATCACCATTACCGCCGGCGCTCACATCGCGTCGGGCGCGGGCGTCCTGATCGGCAGCCTCTTCGGCATCGCAGCCGGCACTATCGCCAACGGCGCCGAAGGCGTCATCAATCTCACCGGCGTCTACGATCTGCCGAAGGCCGCCAGCCAGGCATGGACGGTCGGTGCGAAGGTCTATTGGGACGCCACCGCGAAGAACTGCACCACAACCGCGACCAGCAACACGCTGATCGGCCTCGCCGTGCTCGCGGTCGGCGGCACCGCCGGCGAGACCATCGGCCGGGTGCGGCTGAACGGCACTGCGGCCTGACCGCCATGACCGCCTTTGCCGCCGCCATCGATCTGCTGTTCGCGGACCCGAACCTCGCGGTGGATGCAACATGGATGCAGGGCGGCGCGTCGCCCGGCTCCCCGATCCGCGCAATCCGCAAAGCGCCAGACGAAATCACCGACTTCGGCGGCGCGCGCATCTGGTCCGAGACCGTCCGCGTCGACGTGCGGGTGTCGGAGATCGCCGCGCCGCGGCCGGGCGACCGGATCGTGATAGGCGGCGAGACCTTCGAGCTGCAGGGCGAGCCCCGCCGCGACCGGGAACGCCTCGTCTGGACCCTTGGTCTGAGCCCGGCGTGAAACTGCGGGCGGAGTTCACCGACCTCGCCAGGCTGATGGCGGACGAGGTGAAGGCTGGCGAAAAGGCGGTGCATTTCGGGATCAGGGACGCGGGCGTCGCGCTCAAGACCGTCTGGCGCGGCCAGGTCACCGGCGCGGGTCTCGGCCAGCGCCTCGCGCGCACGATCCGTTCCGAGACCTGGCCGAAGCACAAGCACAGCATGAACGCGGCCTCGATGGTCTGGACGCGCGCGCCGGTGATCGTCAGCGCCCATGACACTGGGCCGCTGATCCGGTCCCGCGATGGCTTCTGGCTGGCGATCCCGTCTGAGGCCGCCGGCAAGAGCCGCACGGGGAAGCGCCCAACGCCGGGCGAATGGGAGCGCCGCACCGGAATGCGGCTGCGGTTCGTCTATCGCCCGAACGGCCCGAGCCTACTGATCGCCGAGGGCCGCATCGCCAAGGGCGGCCGCGCCGTCGCGTCGCGGTCCAGGACTGGACGCGGCCTGACGTCGATCCCGATCTTCCTGCTCGTGCCGCAGGTCAAGCTGCGCAAGCGGCTCGACCTCGAGAAACCCGCGCAGGCGGCGCTAGCGGCGCTGCCCGCCGCCATCCTGCGCAAATGGAGCGACATGCCATGACCACCCGGCGAGAACAGGTGCTGTCCGCTCTTCACGCCCGGCTCCAGGGCATACCGGGCGGCTTCGCGGTGCTGCGCAACGCCTCGCTGCCCGAGAAAATTCCCGCGGCCGGCCTGCTGATCCTGCGCGACGGCACCCCGGGCGAGCCCTGGGTGACCCTGTCGCCGCTCCGATACCATTACGAGCACCGCGCCGAGATCGAGGCCTTCGTCCGCGGCAACGGGCTTGACGGGGCATTCGACACGCTGACCTCGGCGGTCGGCACCGCGCTCGCCGCGGATCGAACGCTGGGCGGGCTGTGCGATTGGATTGAGCCCGAGGCGCCCGAGCCCGCCGACCTGCCCGTCGAGGGCGCCACCATGATCCGGGCGGCGGTGCTGATCGTCACCCTGCATTACACCAGCGCCGACCCGCTGGCTTGACCCCGAGAAAGGACACCCCATGGCACGCGCACAAGGCGCGCGGTCGCAGCTCGCGGCCGCGTTCGAGACCATCTATGGCACCGCGCCGCCCAGCGGATACACCCGCCTTCCCTTTGCGGCGTCGTCGCTCAGCGCCGAGCAGCCGCTGCTCGCGTCCGAGCTGCTGGGATACGGGCGCGATCCGCTGGCACCGGTCAAGGACGTGCTGAGCGCGGGTGGTGACCTGACGGTCCCCATCGACGCGGAGGCGTTCGCTTTCTGGCTGAAGGCCGCATTCGGCGACCCGACGACCACCGGCACCAGCCCCGGCCCCTATACGCACGAGTTCCGCTCGGGCGCATGGACCCTGAGCTCCATGGCGATCGAGACAGCACTGCCGGAAGTTCCGCGTTACGCCATGTATTCGGGGGTGATGCTGAACCAGCTGTCCTGGACGATGCAGCGATCCGGCCTCCTGACCGCGACCGCCAGCCTCGTCGCCCAAGGGGAGACGGTGGCAACGTCCACCCAGGTCGGCACACCGGCTGACCTCGATCTGCTGCGCTTCGGGCATTTCAACGGCTCGGTCGAGCGCAACGGGGTGGCGCTGGGCAACGTGGTGTCGGCGCAGATCAGCTATTCCAACAACCTCGACCTGATCGAGACGATCCGTGCCGACGGGCGGATCGAGGGCGCGGACCCGAGCATCGCGGCGCTGACCGGATCAATCGACGTTCGCTTTGCCGACATGACGCTGGTCACGCAGGCGATCAACGGCGCCGCCTGCGAGCTCGAGTTCGCCTATGCGCTGCCGACCGGCGAGGCGCTGACCGTCACCGCACATGCGGTCTATCTGCCGCGGCCCCGGATCGAGATCGCCGGCCCGCAGGGCGTGCAGGCCAGCTTCGACTGGCAGGCCGCACGCGATCCCGTCACCGGCCGCATGGCGACCGTCACCCTCATCAACCATATCGCGAGTTACTGATCCATGATCCATCTCAATCTCTCGGCCAGCGCGCGCTGGATCGATCTGGCACCGGGCCTGCGGCTGCATGTCCTCCCCGTCACCACTGCTGTCATGGCCTCGGCCCGCGCCGACAGCGCCATGGACGATCTCTCCCCGGACGCGCCGCGCGAGGTGTTGGCTGTCGCCATGGCCAAGGCCGTCGCGCGGCAGGTGGTGATCGATTGGGAGGGCGTCGGCGACGAGGACGGCACGCCGCTCGCGATCTCGCCCGAGGGCATCGACGCGCTGATTGATATCTGGCCGGTGTTCGAGGCGTTCCAGGAGCAATGCCTCGGGCCGCATCTGGTGCTGGATGCGGAAAAAAACGGCTCCGCGCCCTCGCCGAATGGCACTTCGGCGGGGGCGACCGATACTGCGAAGCCTGCGCGGGGCCGTGCCCGGACTGCCCGGCAAAGCTGAACTACCCGCAAACACAGGAAGGCTCGCAGGTCTGGGACCTGGCCGGGCGGCTCGGCGGGCAACTGCGGGCCATCCCCGGCGCCGTCCTCGGCTGGGACATGACCGCCGCCCTCGCGCTCGCCAGCGCGCTGGGCATCGACGTGCTGGCCGTCGCCGAGCTGCTGCCGGTCATCGAGGCCGAGATGGTGCGCAAGACCAACGAAAAGATCGGGGAAGGCGCCGGGAATGGCTGAGAAGAAGGTGTCCGTCCGACTGGTTGCCGAGAACGGCCGGCAGGTCCGCGCCGAGCTGGAAGGTATCGGCCATGCCGGCGCGGCCTCGTTCAAGCGCATGTCAGCCGAGGTCGACACCGCCGGCGTCATGCTCAAGCGGCTGGCCGGGATCGCCGCCGGCGCATTCAGTGTCCGCCAGATCGTCCAGTACACTGACCAGTGGACGGACCTGCAATCGCGCGTCGATCTCGCCACCGGCAGCCAGGAGAAGGGCGCGCTGGTCATGGAGCGCCTCACCCTGATGGCGCGGCGCACCTATTCAGAGCTCGGCCAGACGACGGAAAGCTGGCTGGCCAACGCCACCGCTCTGCGCGAACTCGGGATGTCGACGCAGGAGAGCCTCGATTTTACCGAGGCGCTGAACAACGCCATGGTGGTGTCGGGCGCCAAGGCCGACCGCGCCGCCTCGGTCCAGAACGCGCTGTCGAAGGCCATGGCGCTGGGGAAACTGTCGGGTGACAACCTCAACACCGTGATCCAGACCGGCGGTCGGGTGGCCGAGCTGCTGGCGAAAGAGCTGGGTACCACGGTCTCCGGCCTTCGGCAGATGGGCCAGCAGGGGAAGATCACCGGCGATGTGCTCCGGACGGCGCTGATCGGCAACCTCGAGCTGCTGCGCGATGAGGCCGACTCAATGCCGGCCACGATCGGCGACGCCTTCGTGCTGATCAACAATGCGGCGCTGCAGCTGGTCGGCGCTTGGGACAAGCTGCTGGGCGCGTCCTCGGGTGTGGCCACTGCGCTGATCTTCGTCGCCGACAATCTCGAGCGCTTCGCGGCCTATGCGATGGCTTTCGCCGGGTTCATGGCCGGGCGCTGGGTCGCAGCCTTCATCGCCGCCCGCGTCGCCACCTTCAGCCTGGCGGGGGCTCTGACGGTGCTGAAAGGCGCCCTGATCCGCACCGGGATCGGGGCGCTGATCGTGGCCGCGGGCGAGCTGATCTACTGGTTCGGCAAGCTGGTAAAGGGGGCCGGCGGGATCGGAGAAGCATTTCGCCTGCTGGGTGCGCTCGCCTATGAGGTCGGCCAGCGGATCGGGGACGCATTCACTGCAGCCTTCGCGCTGATGGCGGCGGGCTGGGAAGGTTATCGCGCCCTCGTGTTCACGGTCCTCGACGCCCTCGTGACGGGCACCGTCACTGCCGTGGATCGCTATGTGGCGGTCTGGCAGGGCGGGTTCGACGCGATCAAAGCGATCTGGAGCCTGCTTCCGGCGGCCATCGGCGACATGGCATTTCAGGCGGCGAATGCGCTGATCGCCGGCGTCGAGGCGATGCTGAACGGGGTCGTCACCCGGATCAACCGCTTCATCGCCGGGATCAACAGCGCGCTCTCGATGCTGCCGGAATGGGCCGTGGGCGAAGGCGGTGTCCAGATCGGCGAGCTGGCCGAGGTCAGTCTCGGTCGCATCGCAAACCAGTTCGAAGGCGCGGCCGAGGCCGCCGGCTCTGCCGCCGCCGACGCCTTCGCTGCGGCATGGGAACGGACCTATGTCGAGCCCCCGGACCTGTTCGGGGATCTGGCCGACGAGGCAGCATCCGCTGCGAAGGAGCACCTCGAACACGCGAAGGCGATGGGCGAGGCCGCTGTCGCGCCTCTCGACAGCTGGCGGGCGCTGCAGGAGGCGGTGACCCGCACCGGCGAGGAGGGCAGCGATGCGCTGAACGATGCCTCCGGCGCGGCGTCCGGGGTCGGGGATGCGCTCGACAAGGCTGGCGGTGCAGCCGGCCGCGCCGGTGCCGCGGGCAAGCAGGCCGGCGAGGACACGAAGAAAGGGGCCGAGGATGCCAAGCGGGGCTGGGAGGCGGTGGCGGCATCGCTCGCCGATTATGCCGAGAAGGCGAAGAACCTCGGCCAGGGCATCGGCGATGCGATCGTCAGCGCGTTCCAGAGCGCCGAGAACATGATCGGAGATTTCGTGAAGACCGGGAAGGCCAGCATCCGCGACTTCGTGACCTCGGTGATCGCCGACTTCGCCAAAATCGCCGCGCGGCGCTTCATCCTCGGCCCCCTGGCCGGCGCGCTCGGCAACCCGCTGAGTGGCAGCAGGTTCATGGCGAACGTCATGCACAGCGGCGGCGTGGTCGGCACAGGCGGGACGCAGCGCATGGTCCCGGCGCTGGCATTCGCCGGCGCACCGCGCATGCACAATGGCGGCTGGGCCGGCCTGCGCTCGGACGAGGTGCCCGCGATCCTGCAGCGCGGCGAGCGGGTGCTGTCCCGACGCGAGGCCGCCGGTTACGGCACTTCGGTTACCGTCAACATCACCGCGCGCGATGCTGAGTCCTTCCGGCAATCCCGCGCCCAGATCGGCGTCGATATCGCCCGCGCCGTCGCCATGGGCAGGAGAGGCATGTGATGGCGTTTCACGAGATCAGGTTCCCTGACAACATCAGCCGCGGCGCGCGTGGCGGCCCGGAGCGGCGCACCCAGATCGTGGGCCTGGCCTCGGGCGACGAGGAACGCAACGCCTCATGGGCAAACAGCCGCCGCCGTTATGACGTCTCCTACGGCATCCGCCGCGCTGATGATCTCGATGCAGTGGTGCAGTTCTTCGAGGCCCGCAACGGGCGGCTGCACGGCTTCCGGTTCAAGGATTGGGGGGATTACAAGTCCTGTCGGCCGTCAGAGAGCCCGGCCGCCACCGACCAGTTGATCGGCACGGGCGACGGCGTCCAGACCGCGTTCCAGCTTGTGAAGCGATACACGTCCGGGGCGCAGACATGGGTTCGTTCGATTACCAAGCCGGTGGCGGGCACGATCAGGATCGCGCTGGGCGACACCCCACAGCCCTCGGGCTGGACGATCGATCCGGCAACCGGCGTCGTCACCATTGCCGCCGCACCCGGCAGCGGTGTGACCGTCCGCGCGGGCTTCGAATTCGACGTTCCGGTGCGGTTTGATTCAGACACGCTCGACGTGACCCTCGATATCGAGCGGCTCGGCTCGATCACCTCCATTCCGCTGCTGGAGATCCGCCGATGAAGGCCATCGATCCCGTCCTGCAGGCCCATCTGGATGATGGGACCACTACCCTCTCGTGGTGCTGGAAGATCACCCGCGCCGATGGCGAGGTTCTCGGCTTCACTGATCATGACCGGGTTCTCTCCTTCGACGGCACCGATTGCGAGCCGGAAAGCGGGCTGTCGGCATCGGAGATCAGATCCGGTTCCGATCTGGCGGTCGACTCGCAGGATGCCCAAGGCGCGCTGACCTCGGACCGGATCACCGAGACCGATATCCTCGACGGACGTTGGGACAATGCGCTGGTCGAGGTCTGGCGCGTGAACTGGCAGGTCCCTGGCCAGCGGGTGCTGCTGCGGCGGGGCTCGATCGGCGAGTTGCGGCGCGGGCGCTTGGCCTTCGTGGCCGAGGTCCGCAGCATGGCGCATGTGCTGGGCCAGACCGTGGGGCGGGTCTATCAGGGCACCTGCGACGCGGCGCTGGGCGACGAGCGATGCCGCCTCAATCTGAGCGACCCCGCCTATACCGGCACCGGCGCGGTGGTCGATCCCATCCACGACCGGGCCTTCACGGCTTCGGGCATCAGTGGCTTCGCCAGCGGCTGGTTCGCCTTCGGCTATCTGGAATGGGCCTCGGGGCCGAACTCCGGGCGCTCCGCAGAGGTGATGATGCACGAGTTGGCCTCCGGCGTCGTCACGATTACCCTGCTGGAAGCGCCGGTGCGCCCCGTCGCGGGCGGCCACGCCTTCAACATCCGCGCGGGCTGCGACAAGCGCGCCGAGACCTGCACCGCAAAGTTCGCCAACATCGTCAACTTCAGGGGCTTCCCGCACATTCCGGGGCAGGACACGGTGATCCGCTATGCGACCGCCGATGGCGGGCACGAGGGGGCCGTCCTGTGAGGCCCGCCGACGCAAACAGGGTGATCGCCGCCGCGCGCGGCTGGCTGGGCACCCCGTACCATGATCAGGCCAGCGTGAAGGGCGTGGGCTGCGACTGCCTCGGGCTGGCGCGCGGCATCTGGCGCGAGGTGGTCGGGACCGAGACGCTGCCGGTGCCGCCCTACAGCTGCGATTGGGGCGAAACCGGCAGCAGCGAGGTTCTGGCCGACAGCGCCGCCCGGGTGATGATCCGCATCGACCCAACTGATGCCGGGCCCGGCGCGGTGGTGCTCTTTCGCATACGGACCGCAGCCATCGTCAAGCATGTCGGGGTCATGACCGGGGCTGACAGCTTCATCCACAGCTATGAGCGGCTCGGCGTGATCGAGGAGCCGCTGACCACCGCATGGCGGCGGCGCATCGCATTCGCCTTCCTGTTCCCGCACCCGCGCAAGAGGAAGACCTGACCCATGGCCACAATCGTTCTCGGCGCCGTTGGCTCTGCCATCGGCGGCTCGATGATCAGCGGCACCGTCCTCGGCCTGACCGGTGCGGCCATCGGCGGCATGATCGGATCGACCGTGGGCTCGATGGTCGACAGCTGGATCGTGTCCTCGATGATGCCGGGCCAGCGCATCGAGGGCGCGCGCATGGACAGCCTGCGCGTGACGTCAGCCACCGAGGGCGTGGTGATCCCGCAACTCTATGGGCGCATGCGGCTCGGCGGCAACATCATCTGGGCAACCGATTTCCGTGAGGAAACCAACACCACCCGCCAGGGCGGCGGCAAAGGCGGTGGCCCGAAGGTCACCACCAAGGAATACCTTTACTATGCCAGCTTCGCTGTCGCGCTCTGCGAGGGGCCGATCACCGGCATCGGGCGCATCTGGGCAGACGGCGAGGTTGTGGACCTCAGCGATGTGACGTGGCGGTGGTATTCGGGCGACGAGTCGCAGGTGCCGGATCCTTTCATCACGGCGAAGATGGGCGGGGGCAATACACCCGCCTATCGCGGCACCGCTTATGTGATGTTCGAGGAGCTGCCGCTCTCGCGCTTCGGCAACCGCCTGCCGCAGCTTTCCTTCGAGGTGGTCCGTCCTCTGGCGGATGCGGACACCGCCGAGGGGCTGGTCCCCGCCGTGACCATCATCCCGGCCTCGGGCGAATTCGCCTATTCGACCCAGATCGTGCGCAAGAACGCGGGCGGCGACAGCAGCGCCGAGAATGTCAATGCGATGGCCGAGATCGCGGACATGGTGGTGTCGCTCGACCGGCTGGAAGCCATGGTGCCGAAGGTCGAGAGCGCCTCGCTGGTGGTGTCATGGTTCGGTGACGATCTGCGCGCCGGGAACTGCACGATCCGGCCGAAGGTGGAAATGGCCGCAAAGCGCACCAACCCCGAATGGATGGTGAATGGCGTAACCCGCGCTGCAGCGCAGGTGGTCAGCTACAAGGACGGCAAGCCGGTCTATGGGGGAACGCCCGCGGATTTCTCGGTCATCCAGGCCATTCGTGAGTTGAAGGCCCGCGGGCTGCGCGTGACCTTCTATCCGTTCCTGATGATGGATGTTCCAGAGGGCAATATCCGTCCGGATCCCTGGAGCGACAACGCCGCGAGCATCGGCCAACCGGTGCTGCCCTGGCGCGGGCGGATCACCTGCTCGCCCGCGGCTGGTTTTGCCGGAACCGTCGACAAGACGAGCACCGCTGCCGCGCAGGTCGCATCCTTCTTCGGCAATGCCCAACCCTCCAACTTCTCGGTCAGCGCCGACCGCGTGACATGGACCGGCCCGGCCGGGGAATGGGGCTTCCGGCGCATGATCCTGCATTACGCCCATCTCTGCGCAGCGGCGGGCGGGGTGGACGCCTTCCTGATCGGATCGGAAATGCGCGGCCTGACCCAGATCAGGTCCGGTCCCACCACCTATCCGGTTGTGCAGCAATTGCGCGATCTGGCCGCAGCCGTGCGGTCGATCCTCGGGCCTGCTACGCGCATCAGCTATGCCGCCGACTGGTCGGAGTATTTCGGCCACCATCCGCAGGATGGATCGGGCGACGTGTTCTTCCACCTCGACCCGCTCTGGGCGGATGCGAACATCGATTTCGTCGGCATCGACAATTACATGCCGCTCAGCGACTGGCGCGACGGATGGGACCATGCCGATGCGCAGCTCTGGCCCTCGATCCATAATCGCGCTTACCTGCAATCGAACATCGCCGGCGGTGAAGGATTCGACTGGTTCTATGCCAGCGAGGCCGACCGGATCAGCCAGACGCGGACGCCGATCACGGATGGCTTGGGCAAGCCCTGGGTGTTCCGGTTCAAGGATATTCGCGCCTGGTGGTCGAACCCGCATCACAACCGCCTCGGCGGGGTAGAGAGCGCGGCGCCGACCCCATGGGTGCCGCAGTCAAAACCGATCCGGTTCACCGAACTTGGCTGCCCGGCGGTGGATCGCGGCACCAACCAGCCCAATGTGTTCTACGATCCGAAGTCGTCGGAGAGCTTCTTTCCGCATTTCTCGCGCGGCTGGCGCGACGACGCCATCCAGCGGGCCTATCTGGAAGCCACCTACCTGTTCTGGCGCGACCCGGCGAACAACCCGGCCTCGACCGGATATGCCGGGCGGATGGTCAATGTTGCGGAATGCGCCGCCTGGACCTGGGATGCGCGGCCCTATCCGTTCTTCCCCGAACTGTCAGATGTCTGGGCCGACGGGGAAAACTGGCGGCTCGGGCATTGGCTGACCGGCCGGCTGGGCGCGGTATCGCTGGCGGCGCTGGTTCGCCACCTCTGCCTGCGCGCCGGGCTGCCGGAACCTTGGGTGGACGTCTCTGGCCTGACCGGCGCGGTGGACGGCTATGTGATCTCGGCGTTGGAATCGCCCCGCACCTCGATCACCATGTTGGCCCGGCATTTCGGCTTCAATGCGGTCGAAAGCGAGGGCCGGATCAAGTTCGTGATGCGCGGCAGCAAGCCGGTGGCGGTGATCGGCCCCGATGCCATGGTGTCAGTCGGCTCCGGCGATGTGATGGACCTCACGCGCGGGCAGGAGACCGAACTGCCGCAGGCGCTGAAATGGCAGGTCGCGCGCGCCGACGAGGATTATGACGGTATCACCGTCGAATCCCGCCGCATCACGGTGGATGCCAGCCGGGTTTCATCGGACAGTTTTCCCATGGCAGTGCCGCCCGAGGAAGCGGACCGGCGCTGCCGCCGCGCGCTGATGGAGGCATGGGTGGGCCGCGCGACCGGATCATTCCGGCTCCCGCCGTCCATGCTGGCGCTGGACCCCGCCGACGTGATTTTGCTCGACCATGATGGTCGGCTGGCCGAAATGCGAATCCTCTCGGCTTCCGATGGCGATGCCCGTGGCATCGAGGCAATCCGGCAGGATCGCATGGCCTATGACCTGCCGCCCGGCAGCCCGCGCGCGGCGCATCTCGCACGGCCGGTCGTGTTCGGCGCGCCGCTGGTGAAGTTCATGGACCTGCCGCAACTGCGCGAGGATCACAGCCCGCACCAGCCCCTGATCGCGGCCCATGCGCGGCCGTGGCCGGGTGAGATGGCCGTCTATCGCAGTCCCGCGGATGCGGGATTCGAATCGCTGACCATGTTAAGCGCCCGGGCGCGCATAGGTGCACTGGTCGCGGACCTCTACGCCGGCCCGACCTCCCGCTTTGACCATGGCAATTCCGTCTATCTGGAACTGCTGACCGGGACGCTGGAAAGCGTGACAGACCTGCGCCTGTTTACCGGCGAGAACGCCGTTGCCGTAGAACAGCCCGGCGGAGCCTGGGAGATCCTGCAATTCGGCGCGGCCGAACTGCTCGCCCCCGGCCGCTATCGCCTGACGCGGCTGCTCCGCGGCCAGCGCGGCACCGATGCCGACATGGCCGCCATGGTGCCTGCGGGCGCACAGGTGGTGCTGCTGGACGCGGCGGTGGCCTCGCTGCCGGTCAATGAGGCCGATCTCGGCCTGCCGTGGAACTGGCGGATCGGCCCGGCCAGCCGGCCGGTCAGTGACGACAGTTATGCTGCCCTGACTTTCACCCCGACCGCCACGGGCCTGCGGCCGTTCTCACCCGTGCATGTCGAGCAGCCGTGGCGGTGGGCGCGCAGCCCCGGCGATCTGACGATCCGCTGGGTGCGCCGCGACCGATCACTCGCCGCCGATAACTGGAACGCGGTCGAAATCCCCATGTCAGAGCCCGCCGAGGCGTGGCAGGTCGATATCCTCGATGGGTCGACTGTCAAGCGATCCTTGACCGCAGCGACCACTTGCGCCGTCTACACCGGCGCGCAGCAGATCGCCGATTGGGGTGCGCCGCTCGGGCCGGGGGCATCCCTCGATATCCGTATTGCCCAGATCGGGCAGGCGCTCGGCGCCGGTGCGGCACCCGTTACCACCCTCTGGTTCTAAGCAGGAGATTTCTCGATGTCCGAGATAACAGCGCATCTCGCGCTGCCTTTCATCATGGCCGCACAGGCTCAGAAACACGTCACCCATAACGAGGCGCTGCGGCTGCTCGACGGCATCGTCCAGCTTGCGGTATTGGATCGGGATCTGACGACACCGCCCGCCAGTCCGGCCGAGGGTGCTCGCTATATCCCCGCACCCGGTGCGACCGGGGCATGGGCAGGCTGGGACAGCAGCATCGCCTACTGGATCGATGGCGCATGGATGCGGATCATGCCCGCGCCCGGCTGGCTCGCCTGGATCGAGGCCGAGGCGCAGCTGGTGGTCTGGACTGGCAGCGTCTGGCTTCCGGTGGTCGATGCCATGGGCTTCATTGCGCAGGCCGCCGCCGTCGCCGTGGCGCGGGAAGCGAACGGCGCCACCACCGGCATAGCGGTTCTGGAGGAAACCCTGACCGGGCTTACCGGCGCCTCGGTCGACAGCAGCATCGCCATCCCCGACCGCGCTATCGTGCTGGGCGTCTCCGTGCGAACCGTCACCGCCGTGCTGGGCGCTAGTTCCTATGATTGCGGTATTGCCGGTGAGCCGTCGAAATTCGGTGGCAGCCTCGGTGTGGCCGCGGGCAGCAGCAATATCGGCGTCATCGGCCCCACCGCCTTCTATGCCGACACCCCCGTGCGCCTGACCGCCAATGGCGGCGCTTTCACCGGTGGCGCGGTGCGCATCGCCATCCATTATCTGAGCTGCGGAGCACCAGCCTGATGGACACGATCCGCGAATGGTGGGGTGCGATCATGGCGGCAACCGGGCTGGGCGTCTGGCTGATCCGGCTCGAGGGCGCCAGCAAGAGCGCGCTGCGCGAGGTCGAGCGGCTGGAAAAGCAGCTCGACGCCGACCGCAAGGCCATCTCCGAGACCCGCCGCGAACAGAACGAGATGCTGCGCGAGATGCGCGCCGACATCAAACGCCTGCTGGAGCGCAGCAGCAGTCGCCGCGATTGCTGAGGTCGCGTGCGGGCCGCACTGGTGATGCCTGGCAGAGCTTGGTGTTGGAATTCCACCTGCGATGGAGATCGACTCTCATCGTGCCTTGGCCGAGATCGATTCAGCCGGTGAGCCACCTGATCATCCGAAGAATTACGGCACCAAGAACGCCAATCCACAGCACCAAGCCGGTGACGGCGACAAGGAACTGGATCCGGTTTTCGAGGCAGGTCGGTTGGCCCCATCCTCGCTCCACATCGACCCCGCAATCGGACTTCTCATAACCGCTGGCCATATGTCCTCCTTGCACGTGTCGTAAGCCGGGCGCTCCAGGCTCGCATTGTCACGCCCTTAACATTCGCAGCACCAACAACCATGACAGCTGAAGCCTTAAATCTTTATTAATTACTGTAACCAAAATGCGCCTCAGCTGCCTCAAAGGATCACCTCCTCCCGCCACCGTGCGGGATTTTTCATTTGGAGAGACCCATGACCTATTACCAGCATTGGAAGAATGTCCCCGAGCGTCTGTGGCGATGGCCCGACTTCTCACCAGCCGAGATTGCCTGCCGGGGTACCGGTAAGCTACTCGTCAACGAGGACGCACTCGACAAATTGCAGGCACTGCGCCGCGCGCTGGGGCGGCCGATAATCATCAATTCCGGATATCGCAGCCCAGAACACAACAAGCGTGTTGGTGGTGCGGCGAAATCGATGCATCTTGAGGGGCGGGCGTTTGACATTTCCATGGCCAATCATGATCCGGGCGAGTTTATAAGGGCAGCACGCGCGGCAGGCTTCACAGGTACTGGCACCTATCCGCGCTCGAACTTCGTCCATGTCGACACCGGCTCGCCGCGCGGCTGGGGCGAGCCCTTTCCCTCCCGCCCCTCCCGCTTCGCCATCGACACGATCCCGGCCCCTGACCGCCTGAGCGAAGACAAGGCTCTGCGTGCGGCCGGCATCGCCGGTGTCGGCACCGTTGCTGCAACCGGCACGGAGCTGGCTCAACAGGCGCTGGCCGAGACCCAAGAGGCACTGGCACCGCTGCTGCCATGGATTTCCAACGCCCGCTGGCTGTTCATGACCCTGGCGATGGCAGGGGTGGCATTGGTGGTCTGGACGCGCATCCAGGACTGGCAGCGAGGTCGCCCGTGATCGCGGTACTTACGGCTGCGTTGGGTAACCTCTGGCGGCGCGCCCTCCCTTGGCTCGCGCCCGCCGCCGCGATCCTTCTCTTCTCCATTGGCGCCCGACGCAGCGGCGAGAGCGCGGGCCGAGCTGCCGAGCGCCTGAACAACCTCGAAAGGACCAACGATGCGCGTCAAAGGATGCTGGACGCCGGTGCCGATCGCCCTCGCAATCGCGATGATCTTGCTGACCGGTTGCGCCGCGGAGATTTCTGACCACGCCGCCTGCCCGCCAATCGCTCCCTATTCGGCAGAGGCACAGGCACGCGCGGCGTGGGAGCTCGACGCCCTGCCAGCCGGAACGGTCATCGAGGGGATGCTGGTCGACTATCACGTCCTGCGGCGGCAGGCGGCAGCGTGCACGGGATGACCGGATCGGGCAGAATTTACATGGGACGCACTAAGCGGCTTGACCGCAGCTCCACGCCCGGCGGGATTTAGGAATTCACGCCTCAGATAAGCCGCAGAAATCCGCTGCGCACCAATGATCGCGCGAAGGTCCCCGGGCAGTCCCGCGGGGGAATGGGCAGAGTTGCCCACGGCAGCCCTTGCTTTGCAGCCAGCTGGCTCTTGGTCACAATGGGCGGAAAGCGGTCTGGCGGCGATGCAGCACCGCATTAACAGCGAACCTCAGAAAGCGGGAATCGGTGCGCGGCGCAGCGAGCCACCGTGGTCGTGGGCTCATTGGGACCTGATCGCGCCGAATCTACCTGTTCTTCAACATGTTCCTCGGAGCCCATCGCGGACACTCGGGAGATGCACATTAGATGCCTCGCCGCGGCAGGTCAGACAACCGCAACCATGCTGGCAGCTCGGGAAGGTGATCCCTGTGGTTACCCCCCTTGGTTTAACTTACCATAGACATTATTAACTTTCGTGCACACAATCGTTGGGCATAGTGCCGAGATCTTGAACCGACGCTGAAGGAGTGCGCTGCGTGCCGATTGTCTTATCTTCGATTAACCTGAAAGGCGGCGTCGGGAAAACGACGATCGCTGTAAACTATGCCGCATACTGTGGAAATAAAGGTCGAAAAGTTCTTTTGTGCGACCTGGACCCGCAAGCCAATGCCAGCTTTGGCATGATCGGGGTGGAGGGGTGGGAGTCCCATGTTGCAAAAAAAGGAACAGTAGCTGATCTGTTGGGGGCTAGGCGACACAAGAACGCGCAAGGTGTAGCGCGAGGTTTCAATGATGTCGTGATTAAAAACGCATGGAACAATGTGGACCTAATCCCTTCTCATCTTGACTTGTTTACCGTCGACCTCGACCTAGCCGGCATTACCGCTCGCGAATTTCAGCTAAAGAAGTCATTAAAGGACCACATCGAAGATTATGATATCGTTATATGCGATTGCCCACCAAACCTTACACTGCCAACGCAGAATGCGCTGGCAATCAGCACCAACTACACTGTGCCGGTTTCGCTTGACTATCTGTCAGTGCTTGGAATTGGGCTTCTCTTGAGCCGTATCAGCTCACTATCCGAGGATCTTGATGTTGACCTGACAAATTCTGGCATAATTATCTCAAGGGTTGGCAGGCCTGCAAAGCATCGCGCCGAAACTGAAAGTGTGGTTCGCGGCGAGTTTAATGGGGATGTTCTGTCTGGTAAAATAACTGATCGAACAGCAATAAGCGCCGCAATGGAAAAAGCACAGTCAATATATAGCAGCGGAGATCAGTCAGCGATTGCCGAGTTCAACCATATATTTTCTGAGCTTGATCAGAATTTGGGGATCAAATGAAAACGCATGAACTCGCCAGAGCCCTTACTCACTTGGCCCGCGTTCTGCGCGCCGGACCAAACATTGAATTTGATGACTTGACCAATCTTTCCACCTATATATCTCATCCGAAACCGTCAAGAGTAGTTCGTGAAGGCCCCGAAAAGCGAGACGATCTTGAAAAAGGCACCGGCCTAGCCTTATTAGCGGAAATGGCGAGTTACAGTAAGCAAGAGTTGCTTGAGCTCACCGCTCAATTGGGGATTCCTATTGAGGTTAGGAAAGCAGATGCCGTTCGTGACGTCTTGGGAAAAACTCTAAAGTATATTCAGGATAATCCTGATTTCCGCGAGCGCATGGTACATAGCGCGACGACCAAGGGAAGTGAGACGCGAACCTCATCTCTTGCCCGAGCATTGTCAATCTTGATGAACCAACCATAGCCCTATGGATAATGAAATACTTGCAAACGCCAGGACTTTTCGGGATGATCTTGGCCCGAGATTTACCACCAACCTTGCAGCAGTTTCTGGTCATGGCGGCAATATTCTGGATGAATCTTATGCGCGCCTCACGGTATTGCACGCGTGGCGTGTGTTCGTACTCGATGAAACTCTGTCTTCTGATGCGCTAGGATTTTATTCCGAAGCGCAAAATGACGGCCTCACATCATCTGTTTTGATGTCCGCTGGCATGTGGCGCCCTGCGATGAAGTCACTTCGCAGTATGATCGAGAATATTTTGCATTGCCTGTACTTTAACGACCATCCAGTCGAGTATAGGCTGTGGGACGCTGGCAAGTATCGGCCGACATTTAAAGATTTATTCGATTACTTCTTGGCTCATCCAGATATATCAAGTCTGCCTGAAAATATTAAGGGGGTGCCAGACCTGAAGACACACTATCGGTATCTGTCAAACGTGGTCCATTCCTCTGCACGAGAGTTTCGCATGACCAGTGAGGTCGAAAGTCTTAAGCTGTGGAATATAACAGCTGACGGAGTTGGGAAATGGAATACAATGCACAAGAAAGTTCTGCGTGACTCCAATCTTCTCATTTTGGCACTTTTGGCGGTCCATTTGAAGGGCGCGGCGCGGAAGGGGCTTCGAGAGGCATTGTCGATCGCAATACCAACCACACGTGATTCTGCAATAAAGGCGTCACTGGGAGTGAAAATTATACGATAGAGTTTCTCGACGAACGTTCTGAGAAGATCAAACCATCTCGGAAAGGATGGCGGTTTGATCACTTACACTGCGCGCTTGCACAGAAATTAAGTTTAGCTAGATTTCTAAAGCTGCGTTCTTGTGCAAATGCTAGGCGGTTCTCCCTGTCCCGTTCGCGGCCATCTTGACTGGCCTTCTTGCTGCGGAGCGATAAGAACGGCAGCTTCCGGAAATATGCGGCAAAGCAGCATAAGTCGAGGCCGACCGTCCGCTATGGGCCGCTTGCGTTTGCCAATCGACGGAACATGTTTCTCAGCGCCTGGCCTTTCTCAAAGCACCGGATCATCAGGTGTCGAGACCCGGGGATTGGGTCCGCACAGTGCGATCGCCTGCGCCTCGATTGCCAGCTCGCAGACACGCAAGGGGCGCGACGCTGATGTTAAGCGGAACAAGCCTTGGCCATGCGGACTTTCCAGCATCGAGCTCGCCACCGAGCGACAGGTAGCGAGGAAAGGTAAACCAGCGGAAAACAGAACAGACTGCTTCTTAGTTCTGCAGAGTCGCTTATCAGCAACAATGCCAGGTGGGCGGGTCGCAATGACGGATGGCGACCTCTTGCGGATCTGCCTCTGCCGCCGAATACTTGTGACAATTCCGCGCGCGATCCGCCGCACGGCATAATCATTGGAGAACCAGATGGACGCGTTCAAGCCCACCTGTATCGCTGCCAGCCTAGCCGCCTGCCTCGCTGGCACCCCCGTCTTGGCACAGGTCATCGATGAGACGCCGCGCCTCGCCGTCATGTCGGCCTTCGATCCGGAATGGGCGGTTCTCCAAGACGGCGTGCAGGACGCCGAGACTCATGCCATCAATGGTAGCCCTTTCGTCACTGGCAAGCTCGAGGGGCAGGATGTCGTGCTGGTTCTGTCGGGCGTTTCGATGGTTAACGCGGCGATGAATACGCAGATCGCGCTCGACCGGTTCCGTGTCGAAGGGATCATCTTCTCAGGCATCGCGGGTGGCGTGGATCCTGAACTCACAATTGGCGACGTGGTAATCCCGGAGCAATGGGGCGAATATCTTGACGCGATTATGGCGCGTGAAACCGCGGATGGTTTCAGCATTCCGCCATGGATGTCATCGAATTTCGAGCCGATGGGAATGCGCCATGTTCGCAATCAGACCGTGCTGCGCGAGGGCTTGGATGAGCCTGAAACCCGGTTCTGGTTCCCGGTGGATGAAGATCTGCTTGAGACTGCTCGCGAAGTCGCGACTGATCTGTCGCTGGAAAAATGCGCATCCGAAGGCGATTGCCTCAGCAAAGCGCCACGGATCGTGGTAGGCGGAAATGGCGTTTCAGGCGCGGCGTTTGTGGACAATGCCGACCTGCGGGAATGGGCGTTCGATACGTTCGACGCAAGCGTACTCGATATGGAATCTGCTGCGGTGGCGCATGTCGCCTGGGCCAACAACGTTCCTTTCATCGCCTTCCGCTCCCTGTCAGACCTTGCAGGTGGCGGTGAAGGTGAGAACGAGATGAGCACGTTCATGGGCTTGGCCGCGCGTAACTCCGCAGAGGTGATGCGCAGTTTTCTCGCTGCCCTCAAGTAAGCGCCGGAGCAGGAGAGCTACCGACTTGGCGCGGGCGACCATCGCGTCCACGTCGTCGACGGCAATATAAATCGAATTGCCGCCAGACCCGGAACGAAAGGTTCGTAGAAGCCCCTTCTTCGTCCGATAAGGACCACATGCAACTAAAGTCCATTGCATATGCCAGCCTGAATGTCGATCAGCGGGTGGCAGTAACTTCGCGGTCGGCACCGGCCAGGGTTTCAGAAAGCAGCTCCGCAGTCAATTATCAGGACCGTGTCGATCCGTGCGCACCTTATCTGTCGACGGTATGACAAAAGGAATTGCCGCAAGGATAACCAGCACTATGAAGGTTGCCAAAACCGCGGTGGCTTCCAGGCCCAACCCTGCAACCACGCCTATGCCAGCAGTGGCCCAGATGTTTGCCGCTGTTGTCAAGCCTTCAATCTGATGTTGTGACGCGCGGACAATAATCGCACCAGCGCCTAGAAAGCCTATTCCTTGAACAATGCCTTGGAGGATGCGGGACATGTCAGAAAGCGGCATCCCGCTCTGGAGTGGACCGATAACAAACAGCGCTGCGCCCACGGCGACAAGCATATGCGTCCGAATACCTGCACTTTTCGCTTTAAGTTCACGCTCATACCCCAGAATTCCGCCCAGGATCGATGCGAGTCCCAGGCGGAGTGTGATACGCGTCAACGTCGAAAGGTCCGGGATATCAGCAAATTCACTTCTGATCGTTGTCCAAATTTCTTGCATCGGAATTTCAACCTTATATTGCAAGCGCCCAATTTTCGTCTGATTAGTGAAGCGTAATCCGCGCGGCCGCTAGCCTTCACCCCTGGCTCCGGTTGCACGGTCTGGAACCGAGGCATCAACAGTGCCGCCTGCTTCCCCGCAGCGTTCGCGGGACAATCCCTCGATGGCAATTCCTGCGGTGAAGCCGTGCAGCAGGGTCGAGACAAGGATCGCGAAGCCAACCAGTGCCCAGAGCCGCGCCTCGTCCCAGAACTCGATCTGGCCTGCGGCGTAGGCCAGATAGTAGATCGAACCCACGCCGCGCACGCCGTAGATTGCCACCACCCACCGGTCGCGACCGCGGATATGGGATCCAGCAAGCGACAGCCATCCCGCTACCGGCCGCACCACGACAATCAGTGCCAGCGCGATTGCAGCGTCCGGCAATGTCAGCCCGGTCAGCAGCGTCGGAAGCACCGCGCCCAAGCCGACCAGCAGCACGGCCGTCAGCGCATGTTCAACAGCCACGGTGAAGTCGTGCAGGCGCCGGTGAAACTTGTGGCGGGGCTCGACCCGACGCAGCACAAGGCCCATCACGGCCACCGCGATGAAGCCGTAACCCTCGGCAAGTTCGGTGGTGCCATAGCACAAAAGCACCCCGGCCAGCGCCACGACCCCCGACGCGGTATCGGCGAGCGTCGCACCCCGCGGCAGCACGAACAGCACCTGGCCGAGCACCCAGCCACCCGTCGCGCCCATCGCCGCGCCCACGGCGATGCGCCAGACCACGTCCTGCATGAGCCAATCAAAGCCCCACATGCCAAAGGTCAATCCCTGCGCGGCCACGGCGATGCCGAGATAAACAAAGGGAAAGGCCAGTCCATCATTGAGCGCGGCCTCGGTAGTCAATGCAAAGCGCACGGGGTGTTCGCCGCCCTCCAGCGGCGGACCGACCTGCACGTCGGCAGCCAGCACGGGGTCCGTCGGCGCCATCACGGCACCCAGCAGGATCGCGCCCCCCACCGTCATGCCCGCGATCGCATGACCCATCACTGCCACGGCGAGGATCGTCAGGGGCATGGCGAGGACGAGGAGGCGGAGCGTTGGTCCCCAGCGGCTGAGACTCGACAGGCTGTCGATCCTGAGCCCCGTGCCGAAAAGGGCAATAATCACGGTGATCTCGGCCACGATCTCCCACGGACCGGGGGTGACGCGCGGGTCCGGCACCTCCGGCACGCCCGGCACCAGCGCGAACGCCGCCATGCCGAGCAGGATCAGAAGGCCCGAGGCCGCAGGCTCTCGCCGGGTGACCCAGCGGGGCAGCCAGTAGGCCAGGATGATCGCGCCGCCGACCGCTGCCAGCGCGAGATGATAACCGGAGAAGCCGAAGAAAGCCTCGTCGTTCATGGTGAAGGCCTCGTGGCGACTCCGGATTGGCGAGCATGCGGGGTGGCGCTGGGCTCGTGTAGTAGTCTTCAGCGAGCGATAGAGTTCCCGGGCGTCCAAGATCTGAAGGTCGTTTCTGACCACTCTCGCTGTGTCGCATCACAGCCTCTACCTCCACGTCCAGGTGCCACATATTGGATTCGCTCGATCAGCTCGATTTTGTTGGCGAGAGAATCCATGCGTCGGAGGTCCTAGAAGATGATGCAACTGCCACTCATCGACGGTTGCATCATCTAGCGTAAAAACAGGGTCAATGTTTTCGCGTGCTTCGTCGATTTTCCTTTTACAGAACGGCGCGCGCAACGCGGAGCATCTGAAGAAGCTCGTAGTTCGAGTCGCTCAACCGAACGACCTGTCCGTTCACAACAGCGTAGTTTTCGTCTTCACCCAGCTGCGGCAGACGGTAGAGGTCGATCAGTTCATCCTGTGTCAGGGCGGCAGTCGGGGCGATCGTCGTACCTGGCACAACGTCTGGCACCCGTGCCATCTGGTTCACCAGAAGCAGGGCGTCCTGATCCTTTTGGCCGAGCAGGACTGGCAACCCGTCAATGAGACCATACCGCTTGCCATCGGGTGCGGGTGCGAGATCGAAGAGCGCTGCAATCTGATCCGATTGCAACAGCAGAAGCGCTGGGTCCGGGTCGACCCCGGCTTCGGCTTCGGAACTCAGCCATTCGTCACGACGCTCGACCCAGATCGTGTCGTATCTCTCCTGATCGTAGGATGCCCATTCATTATAGGTTACGCCTTTCTTGGCCAGACCGGGCGGGACGCAGGGTGGATCTTTCTTGGCAAGGCCAGGTGGGCAGTTGCGGTAGGTGATCAGCTCATCCTCAGGGATATCGGCTACGAGCAGCTGGGGGGTCACCAAGGCGAGGGCCGCCGCGCCCAGCATGCGCTTCATGTCACGACCTGTGGGGGCCGGCGTCGCGACGATGCGACTGAAAGCCGCTTCCCGCTCTGCCATGGTGAAGGCGCGGCGGCCCGTGTCGCTTTTGCCGCTCGTCTTGAGCTTCGGTCCACCCGCATGATCGGGCTTGCCGTTGCCTTTGCCGGGGTGATCGGCTCCCTTGCCCGGCTTTGCATTGCCCTTGCCCGCGAGGGCTTTCCCCTTGCCTGGGGCGCCCTTACCGGCGTTGCCATGACCCTTCTTGAGCCCCTTGTCATGACCGTGTCCTTTGCCGCTGGAGTCCTTGGCCAGCCAGAGCTGTTCACCATGGACCGTTCCGATGCGTGCGATGTCGCCCTGCGCCGGGAACGGGTCGGCCGCGAGGTGTGTCGAGGTCAAAACCAGCGCGACTGCGCTGCTGATAAAGAGATTGGTCATGTCAGACGCCTTTCGTTTGGCAGTTCAACGCCACCATCCAACGACGCGTTGTAAGCGTCCGGCCTGACCGCTACCCGCGCCATTTCCAAGGCAGCAGGTCATCGACCTTTGTGATCTTGTAATCAGGGATACGGGCCAGGGTGTCGGCGAGCCAGGCATGGGGATCGATGGCGTTGAGCTTGGCTGTTTCGATCAGGGTGTAGGCGATGGCGGCGGCCTTTCCACCTGCCTCGGAACCGACGAATAGGTAGTTTTTCCGCCCGAGGGCGATGGCGCGCATGCCGCGTTCGGCGGCGTTGTTGTCGAGCTCGAGGATGCCGTTGTCGAGGTAGGGGCGCAGGCGTTCCATCCTGGTGAGGGCGTATCGGATGGCGGCCGCTAGCGGGGATTTCCCCGAGATCGTGGTGAGTTGCATGGCCAGCCAGACTTCCAGGTCATCGAAGACCGGGGCGGCATGTGCCTTACGGAGTTCGGCGCGGCGGTCCGGTGGCGAACCTCGGGCTTCCTTCTCGACGGCATAGAGCCGGGCGATGCGGCCGATGGCCTCCTCAGCGATCGGCGAACCTTGCGATCGGTGGATGTCCACGAACTTGCGCCTGACATGGGCCATGCAGGCGACCTCGCGGATGGCGCCGGAACGGTAGAGATCCTCGAACCCGGCATAGCCGTCGGCATGCATCCAGCCGCGGAAACGGGCCAGATGATCCTTGGGGTGCTGACCCTTGCGGTCGCCCGAGAAGCGATACCATGCGGCAGGCGGAGCATCGCCATCCCATGGGCGCTCATCGCGGGCATAGGTCCAGAGCCGGGCCGTCTGGGTCTTGCCGGTGCCGGGCGCCAGCATCCGCACCGGCGTATCGTCGGCGAAGATCGCCTCGGCCGACAGGACATGGCGCCCGATGGCCTCGGCCAGTGGCTCCAGAAGGGTGGTGGTCTTGCCGACCCAGTCGGCCAGGGTCGATCGGTCGAGATCGAGCCCTTCGCGGCCGAAGATCTGGCTCTGGCGATAGAGGGGGAGATGGTCGGCATACTTGCTGACCAGCACATGGGCCAGCAGACCCGGCCCGGGGCGACCGCGCTCGATCGGGCGCGACGGCAGCGGGGCCTGGACGAAGCGTTCGCAGCAAGCGCAGGTCAGCCGGGGGCGGACAATCCGGTTCACGATGAAGCGCCCAGGAACATACTCCAGCTCTTCCGTGACGTCCTCGCCGATCCGGCGCAGGCGACCGCCGCAATCGGCACAGGCATCGGCGCCGGGCATCAGTTCCACCTCCATCCGGGGGATATGATCCGGGATCGGACGGCGCTTGGGTTTGCCCTTCTCCTCGATGTCCGGCAGACGCATCCGCGCCGTCATCGCGGCGGCCGCGATCTCGCTGGCCTCAAGAGCCAACTGAAGCTGTTCTGCCGTCTCCGAGGACGCGCCGAACCGGTGTGCCCGGTGCCCGGCCAGTTGGTGCCGCAGCTTCTCGATCAGGATCGCCTGCGCCTTCACCTCGGCCAGAAGCCGCGCGGTGAAGCTGCGCAACTCCTCGGGATCTTCCGGCAGGGTCAGGGTCTGATCGAGCATGCAAGGAGTTTATCCCACGGGATTCCTTATGGGAATCATTCTCTTGTGGCCCCCCCCCTGATTATCCCGCTGCCAAGGGCCGCCACGTTCGCTCCGGGGCACGCCAGTCGATCCCTTCCAGGAGCATCGACAACTGCGCCGGTGTCAGCGCCACCTTCCCCTCCTTGGCCGAGGGCCAGACGAACCGGCCCCGCTCCAGCCGCTTCATGAACATGCAGGCCCCCTGGCCATCCCACCAGATGACCTTCACCAGATCACCGCGACGGCCGCGGAAGACGAAGAGATGCCCGCCGAAAGGATCCTGCTTCAGCACCGCCTCGGCCTGCGCCGCCAAGGAAGCAAAGCCCTTGCGCATGTCGGTGACCCCGGCAGCCAGCCAGACCCGCGTGTTGGCCGGAACCGGGATCACGCCGAAAGTCCCCGGATCAGCCGCGCCAGCGCCTCAGGATCATAGCTGCCGCTGATCCGCATCCGGTGACCGCCCGCCAGCTCGATCTCGATGTGGTTCTCGGCGGCAGGTGCCGCCGGAGTAGACCTGGTCTCCGCGACGATCTCTACGGGCAGAAACCGCGCCTCCTCTGCTGGGGGCGCAACCGAGGTGGGGTCCGGCGCATAACGGGGATCGCGCAGCCACTTGAAGATCAGGTTCGCGTTCACCGCGTAGCGCCGCGCCACCTGAGCCACGGAAACGCCCGGCGCCGCCGTCTGGAAACAGATCGAACGCTTCTCCTCATCCGTCCAAAGTCGCTTCGTCCGACGCGCCACGCCATCACCATAGTGTCCACTATCAATGGTGGACACTATCCGCCTCTTTCACCACGCGGCAGGGCGGTCAGGCCGGACGCTTACGACGCGTTCCGCCCCTCTGGCGCTGAGCATGAACGAGAACATGGAGGTTGCGCGGCCGGCGCTCCACCGTCTCGCGTTTTGTTGAGTCAGTGTTGAGTCGTTTGCGGACAGCAAAAAACCCCGCGTTGAGGCGGGGCGTAAGGTGCTGATATGTGGTAGTATTTTGGTTGCGGGGACAGGATTTGAACCTGTGACCTTCAGGTTATGAGCCTGACGAGCTACCGGGCTGCTCTACCCCGCGCCATTTGTGTTTTGGCGTTTTTTTATCGTTCGAGAGATTTGCGTTTCTTTTCAGATCTGGCGGTGACCTACTCTCCCACGTCTTGAGACGCAGTACCATTGGCGCGACGGCGCTTAACGGCCGAGTTCGGGATGGGATCGGGTGTTTCGCTCGTGCTATGTCCACCAGATCGGAGAAGAAACGCTCAGCGTTCCGCGTGACATGCGGGTTGTTGTCCAAGGATGCTTTTGGAAGCGGGGATCGTTTTTTTGCGATCTGGCCACTTCCGGATCAAATCAAGCCTATCGAGCCATTAGTACCGGTCAACTGAACACATTGCTGCGCTTACATCTCCGGCCTATCGACGTGGTGGTCTTCCACGGCTCTCAAGGGATACCTGGTTTTGAGGGGGGCTTCACGCTTAGATGCCTTCAGCGTTTATCCTGTCCGTTCATAGCTACCCAGCACTGCCGTTGGCACGACAACTGGTCCACCAGTGGAACGTTCACCCCGGTCCTCTCGTACTAGGGGCAACTCCTCTCAAGTATCCTACACCCACGGCAGATAGGGACCGAACTGTCTCACGACGTTCTAAACCCAGCTCACGTACCTCTTTAAACGGCGAACAGCCGTACCCTTGGGACCTGCTCCAGCCCAGGATGAGATGAGCCGACATCGAGGTGCCAAACGATGCCGTCGATATGGACTCTTGGGCATCATCAGCCTGTTATCCCCAGCGTACCTTTTATCCGTTGAGCGATGGCCCTTCCACTCGGGACCACCGGATCACTATGGCCGTCTTTCGACTCTGCTCGACTTGTCAGTCTCGCAGTCAGGCTGGCTTCTGCCATTGCACTCAACGAGCGATTTCCGACCGCTCTGAGCCAACCTTCGCGCGCCTCCGTTACTCTTTGGGAGGCGACCGCCCCAGTCAAACTACCCACCACGCAGGGTCCCGGATCCGGATGACGGACCGCGGTTAGACATCAAGAGTGCGAAGGGCGGTATCTCAAGGATGGCTCCACGGGAACTGGCGTCCCCGCTTCAAAGCCTACCGCCTATCCTGCACATCGCAATCCTGATGCCAGTGCGAAGCTATAGTAAAGGTGCATGGGGTCTTTCCGTCTAACCGCGGGAAGTCTGCATCTTCACAGACAATTCAATTTCGCTGAGTCCACATTTGAGACAGCGGGGAAGTCGTTACGCCATTCGTGCAGGTCGGAACTTACCCGA